>NZ_AP022671.1:3902083-4202500 GCF_011405515.1 Nitrospira sp. KM1
GCCCTGGGGCGTCAAAGTCACAGCCGTGGAAGTAAAAAACGTGGATCTTCCCCAGGAAATGCAACGGGCCATTGCGCGGCAGGCGGAAGCAGAACGCGAACGCCGCGCCAAAGTGATCCATGCCGAAGGTGAATTTGAGGCTTCGCAACGTCTGGCCGACGCCGCGAATGTCATCAGCCGGAATCCGGCGGCCTTGCAGCTCCGTTACCTGCAAACGCTGGTCGAGATCGCCTCCGATAAGAATTCCACCACCATCTTTCCCATTCCCGTCGATACCATCGCGCCTTTCCTCGCCGGCCTGACGAAACGCACGGAGCCATAGCGTTGCGCTCCGGCAGTCCTTTCACTCATGGAGAGATACATTGTGAAACCCCTAAGCAGGGAGAAGCAGGCATATGTTACGGCTGTTTTGGACGTTCATGAGCTTTTCCGACGGGTTTCGACTCGGCAGTCTGGTCTGCCGATACGCCTGGTCATGATCCTACTTTCCGGAAACTGAACATTCCCTCCTTGGTCTCGTTCCACTATATTTGCCCTTGGCTGACTGGAAACCTGGTTCGACGCAATGTTCGACCCAAAACCTGATTTCTGCCCGCATCCATTCACAGATTCACCCGTCTTCCACGTCTTCACATCATGCGTGAAGGAATTGCGGTCCTTTCTGACGAGAAGATTGGGTTGTCCCGAGACAGCTGCCGAACTCGTGCAAGAAACATATATTCGGTTGGCGACGAGACAAGAACAGGATCCGCATGTCAATCCGCGCGCGCTGGTGTTCCGCGTGGCGTCGAATCTTGCGACCGATCATGCGAGACATCAGAGCGTCAGAGAGCGGTTTGATGGAGGAACTATCGACGAAGATGCATTGGTGGCCCCCGTTCCGTCGCCGGATGCGGCGCTCGCGGAGGAGCAAGAGAGAAAACTTCTGAAGCTAGCCATTGCCGAATTGCCGGAGAAACGGCGGATGGTGTTCCTCCTACGCATGTCTCAGGAGCTGTCCTACAGCGAAATTGGGAAGCGTCTGGGCATATCGGTGAGTGCCGTTGAAAAGCATATCAGCAAGGCCGTCTTGCATTGTCGCGCTCATGTGGAACGCCATCGTGGGAGTCGGGCGGAGTGAGTGAGGCTTTCATCCGTATGATCGTTGTGTAAGGATAGGAATGCAGAGCGCCTTCTTTGACATGATCGATCCGAGACCCTCTCAGCACACCCTCGTCGAGCAGGCTGTCGCGTGGCTCGTCCGCCTGCAATCAGATCACGTGACCGATGCGGATCGGGCACGATTCACTGCCTGGTATGAGACGAGTGACGCGCATCGGGTCGCGTATACGGAAGCGAAAGATCTTATGGGGCGGCTCCACCAACCGGCGCAAGAACTGTGGGATGAGCAGGTTCTGACCCCTGTTCCGGGAGCAGGGCAAATGGTTCGAGGACTCATTGGGCGGTGGATCCCTGCCACGGCAGTCTGCGCGGTTTTGGCCCTGGCCGTGTTCGTGCTTTGGAATGCCTTCACGATTGAAGCGCCTGGGACGATCAAGACCGTCAAAGGAGAACATCGTACGGTCAATTTGGAGGATGGATCGACTGTCTTGTTGAATGCGGAAACGACGGTGCGCGTCGCGTTCACCGATCAGCATCGCAGTATCGAATTGATCGCGGGAGAAGCGTCGTTTGTCGTCGCCAAGGATCCACAGCGGCCGTTCGAAGTCACAGCCGCTCATGGCATGTCGACGGCACTGGGAACCGAGTTCAATGTCCGGCTTCACCGATCGGCGACAACCGTCACCGTTGTCGAAGGGGTGGTGCAGGTGTCGCAGCAACGAGATCAGGCTCACGTCTCAGCACCAGTGCGCGTGCATCCCAGGGAGACCGTGAGTTATTCCAAAACTGGCGGCATAAGCGCCGTCGTTCCGAGCGATGAAGTGATGAGCCTTGCCTGGCAGCGTGGTCAATTGGTCTTCAACAAAAAACCCCTGGCGGAAGTCGTCGAGGAATTGGACCGCCAGTGGACCGGCCACATCTTCGTGGCCGGCACTCAGCTCAGACAGCTTCCGGTCAATGGTGTGTTCGACATTCATGACGCATCCTCCGCCGTGCGGGCTATCGAACGCATCCTGCATGTCCGCTCGGTGACTCTCCCGCTCAATGTCATTGTGATCTATTAAGGAGCTGGCTCCGCCTTGCGGTGCCTGTCCGGTTCTCCCGCGCCGTTAACGATACGCACGCCTTCAGAGGTCGCCTCCAAAAAAAGTTTTAATAGCCGGTGTGGGTTCAGTTTGGCTGTCCGTTGTATCGCTATGAGATCAGCGGTCAACCTCTAGCCAAGGAATGTTCATGCGGCCTTTCGGCGTCAGCGTTTCACTAATCGTGAGAATCGGTGTCTTCTGCCTTCTGGCCTTGGGGTGGGGGTTTTATGATGTGCGGCCTGCCGCTGCGGCAGAGGAGAATCAGTCCTCCAGCTCTCGCCAGTTCGATATCGATGCCCAACCACTCGGCTCGGCCGTCGCCGCGTTTGCTGCCGCGACGCGGTATCAGGTGCTCTATGGCGAGGGGATCCACCAGGACACACCGACCAAGGGAGTCAAAGGCACGTTCACCCCGGAAGATGCGCTGAAACACCTTTTGGAGGGAACTGGAGTCACCTACCGGTTTACCGACGATACGACGTTCACCCTGGAACGGGATTCATCGTCCGGTCTGCCAGGCTTGGTGGGAGCCGGGGCAGCGGGCGTGGCTGCTGGCTCAATGGCTGCCGCTGATGGATCTGAGGAAGCGGCTCAATCTGTTCAGAAGCCGGTGAAGGTGCCGGAGATTACGGTCAAGGATGTGAAACAACGCGATGACGATGCGAAGTCCTATGTCGCCGAAGATGCCAGCACAGCGACTCGAACGAATACCCCGCTTATCGATGTGCCCAGTTCGGTTGAAATTGTAACCAGAAAAGTTATGGATGATCAGCGAGCTGTGAGATTGGAGCAGGCTCTTCGCAATGTCAGCGGAGTGGTCACCAATGAGATCGTCGGGCGGGGAATCAACAATGACGTCACGGTCTGCCGCGGGTTCGCCTGCGGATATTTTAAGAACAACCTCCGCAACGACAATGGCCAGCAAGTGCTGACCTATCGTGATGTCGCCAACATTCAACGTCTGGAGGTTCTGAAAGGGCCGCCATCCGTTCTATATGGACGCAGTGAGCCGTCCGGCATCGTGAACATCATGACGAAACAACCCCAGGAAGAAAAGTACGCGTCGCTCGAAGCGATCTTCGGCAGTTATGGCCTCTACCGGCCAATGGTCGATATCACCGGACCGCTTAACGAGGAAAAGACGTTGTTGTACCGGGTCAACGCCGCCTATGAAAACTCGGAGAGTTTTCGCGACATCGTACGCGGCCAACGATATTTTGTCGCGCCGGTCTTCACCTGGAAGATGGACAACAAGACCACGCTCACGATCGAAGGAGAATACATCAAGAACTATGCGACATTCGATCCGGGCCTTCCGGCGCTCGGATCAGGAGCGCCTGCCGTGCCGAACAGCCGGTATTTGGGAGAGCCATTTGCCCATCAGGATACGGAAGAAGGGCGAGCGGGGTTTGTGCTGACCCATCATCTGAATAGCAGTTGGCGCATCGAGAGCCTGATGCGGGCTGATGTGACGCACAGGCGTACCCTGGCGGTCTTCACCAACGGGGTGCTGCCAGGCAACCAACTGGTGAGTCGGTCCGCGCAAGATACGATCAGCGATGCCCACAGCTATTATTGGCGGAACGACGTCATCGGGAACGTGGCGACGGGATCGGTGAAACACACTGTGCTTGGCGGAGTCGAACTGGGCAGGCAGGATCGTTCTTCGGCGCTGGGCGGGATTCTGATCAATCCTCTGAACATGTTCAATCCGGTGTACGGCCAGAATCCTCCCCTCAATATTCCTATTACGAACCGGAGCGATGCCTTTGCGAATGCCGCCGGCGTCTATCTCCAAGACCAGGCGGCGTTGCTCGATAATCTGCATCTGTTGATCGGCGCCAGAGGCGACTACTTCTATCAGCACAGTAGCGCGGGTATTGCGGCAAGAACGGAGACGAAGGCGGAGAATTGGGCGTTCAGTCCCCGGATCGGCATGACCTTCCAGCCTGTAAAGCCGGTTGCTATTTATGCCAATGTCACTCGTTCCTTCAATCCACAGTTCAACGTATTGGGCAATGCGGACAACCAATTCAACCCGGAGACGGGGACTCAGTATGAAGCCGGCGTCAAAACCGATGTGGTTCCAGGTCGCTTGACCAGCACGTTGGCGTTTTACCGAATCGTGAAGCGCAATGTCGTGACCGTGGATCCATTCAATCCGTTGCTGTCGGTTCAAACGGGGGAACAACGCAGTCAGGGCATCGAGTTCGACGTTGCGGCGCAATTGTTACCGGGATGGAAGGTCATCGCAACGTATGCCTATACGGATGCACGAATCACGTCCGACAATTTCTTTCCAGTCGGAAACCGTCTGCCGTTGGTGGCACGGCATACGGGTAGTCTCTGGTCGACCTATGACTTTCAGGCGGGGCTCCTTGAAAATTTCGGCGTCGGCGGCGGTCTGTTTGCCGTGGGCGAGCGTGCCGGTGATCTGAATAACACCTTCGAAATTCCAGGGTATGTGCGGGCGGATGCGGCATTGTACTATCGAAAACCAGACATATTTACGCATACCAATTTGATAGCCCAATTGAATGTGCAGAATGCGTTTGACCAGCCCTACTATACCGGCGGGGCTGGGAATCGGTCGGCCGGTTTCTTTCCGGGTGCTCCCCTGAGTTTCATCGGATCCGTTAAATTGGAATTCTATTGATGAACGGAGGCTGATTGAACTTCCTAGGATTTAACAGACACCGTTGAGAGGCAGATTAAGGAGCATTCTACATTGTGGTCGGCGGCCGAAGTCCACATGGTCGCGAAACTCAGAATGTCCCCGTTCGTCAGCCGTGGAGGGTTCGTTTCTTCTCTGCTCTGACAGGAGGAGCGTTCACAGTTCTTCGTACACACTCCGACGGGGCCAGCAAAGATGACATCAATGCAGGATTCACGATCATCGAGCCGATAGATGATGCGATACGTCCGAATGCGATAGGCCCGCAGCCCGGCTAATTCAAACCTAAACGCATGTCCGGCAACTTGGTGCTACGAGAAGTTCTTTGATCCCCTGCATGATCTCGCGCTTGACTTGAGGATCGAATTTCTACACGCTCGGTGGCTTCGCGAGTATAGCGTGCCCGATACCTATTCACACGCCCATGGTTGGGCTCGTTGTGAAGCCGTGGCACCATGTATCAGTCTGCGGAAACTACATTGAAGCTCTGCAACAGGGTTCCACGGCACCGCTGACGGCCGCCAATGCAGACGAAGTCTTTGCACCATTTGTCTCGAAAGGATATGAAGCTGGCGTCAAGGCGGATCTCGGCCGCATTGCCTCCACATTGGCGGCCTTTCAGATCACAAGACCGAGCGCTTTCGTCGACCCTTCGACCAATGTCTTCGGCGTTGATGGTGACCAACGCCATCGTGGATTGGAGTTCAGCGTCTTCGGCGAGTAATGGAGGGTGTTCGCCTTCTCGGCGGCACCAGCTCTATCGACGCCGAGTTGACGAAGACTCAAGGTGGTCACCAGTCGCGTCACACGCCTCCTCGCAATATGTTAATTTTGCAAATACGCAGAAGACTCGAGAATGGACCCAATGGGATTTCGGTGCTCGATATCGGTTTGAGCGACCTGGCGGCAAACCGATCACAGTTCGCCTCAATATCGACAACCTGCTCAACACGAACGCATGGTACGGGGGAAATTTCGCTTCTGGCTGGATCACTGCACGCGATCCACGCACCTTCTTGCTCTCGGCGACCTTTGATTTTTGAAATGCGAATTGACAACTTCAGGCGAGGCAGGCTGTTCCTGAAAGCAACGTGATAGGTCCGCATGTCTCTGTTTTCCTGAACTCCATAGGAGAGTTCTCACTCACTCTCGCGATTTCTGGAAACGGAACATTCCTTTTCCCAAATGGTTGTGCTAGCCATGGTAAGAAACGAGGTATGCTGGTCAGATGCATGCTACAGACCCTCGCACCTTCTGCTCTCGGCCACATTTGATTTTTGATGATCGCGATGGACGGCCCGGGGAGACTGGCACTTTTCCGATCAGCGCCTGCCTCCCGTTACAAAGAGCGGGACTGGCACCGGCAAAGCCGCAAGATTTCGAGGGGCGGGGATCAAAGAGGCTGGAATCTTTTCACGACCCTTTCTTGAACATATCGTAGTCGTAAATCGACTGATGATGACCGATGTAGCGAAGCTCGACATGGTTGGGGTCGAGAAATTTGAAGATGACACGATACGCGCGATCGACTCGAAGCTCCAGACCTCGTGATGCTTGGGATGTAATTTATCGCTGTGAAGGGACGGATGAAAAGGATTCTCTCGGAAGAGGTCGGTCTTGGTGGAGGCTTTCCGCTGAATGGGCTTGGGAAGTTTGGCGAACAGTTTGTCGAAGGTTGCCGTCGTCGACAGTTCGAGCATGATCGGCTAGGCGATCAGTTCTCGCAGCGACTTGCGTTTGGTCACCCTTCCCGCACGGTGGTCCTTTTCGGATGCGTCCAACGCGCTCAGAAATTCTCGGCGATAGAGACCGATCGAGTTGCAGAACGACTCAAAATTCTTTTTCGAGACCTCGAATTGAAACCTGTTGCGCGTCCGCTTCACGACTTTTGCGGCCAAGGTCATAATGTTGTGATTGTTTCGTGTTCCGGTGCAGAGGACAATCCTTCGACAATCAATGGAGAGAGGGCATGATCCATTGGCGCGAGAGGGATCGTACCCGGCTCGATACGGAATGGCAACCGGACGAATGAATGTCAAGGCAGTTATTCCAGTTGTTAGGTGATATTGATGGCGGTCGCGGCGGAGCAGTCAGGACTGTCTGATCGGATGGCAGTTTCAATGTCTAACCGACAGTGGCCCAGTGTGCTCGCACGGATCCTGCTCGTGGTGGTCGGTGGGTACGCGGCCGCTGCCGGTTGTGTCGCCGGATTGTCCGCGGCGTTGACCTTAACAGGTATGGAGAGGAGCGATGCGGTTGTCCTCGCCTCCATGCTTGGTTTTCTCGTTTATCTCGTGCTGCTTCTCTGGGGCTTCACCGAACGCCGGCTCTGGCGGCTCGGCCTTTGCCTCGCCTTGTGGATCGGCGCCGGCTTTGGTTTCGCGCGACTGATCGGATTATGATGGAGATTGGCTGCATGGACCGTCGCCACTCCTTGTCCTGGCTAGCTAGCTCAGGATACGGGACGGGCATACCTATGGCTTTTGCCGATTTCCCCGGGGGACCCTGATATGGAATCCTCGTTCCGCCGTTCCATGGATTGGCTGCACACATGGGCGGGCATCATTTTTGGCGCGTTGCTCTTCGCCATTTTCTGGATGGGCACACTGGCGGTTTTCGACAGGGAGATCGACAGGTGGATGCTGCCGATGACCCGGCGGGCGGCTGTGGAGTCCGCCATCTCGTTTGAGCAACTCCGGCCTTTCCTCGATACGGCAGCTGCCGTCAAGGCGCCGAATTGGTCCGTCGTCTTCCCGACGGACCGCCAACTCGTGCCGTCGGTGCACTGGCGAAAGGGAGAGGAGCAGATCCGGCGCTATTTGGATCCCGCGACGGGAATACCGCTGCCCGGTCCCGGCTCCTGGGCAGGCTCGCAATTCCTCTATCCGTTCCATTATATGCTGCACATCAAGCTGTGGCAGTTGGGGATGTGGATAGTCGGACTGGCTGCCATGGCCATGTTGGCGCTCTGTGTTTCCGGCATCGTCATTCATCGCACGCTCATCGCCGATTTCTTTACCTTTCGGACCCGCGGCAAGCCGCTCCAGCCGATCCTGGATCTTCACAATGTCACCGGCGTGCTCGGTTTGCCGTTTCATGTCCTGATTACGCTGTCCGGCCTGATCATCTTCTTCGCCAATTATTTCCCGATCGGGTGGCAAGCGACCTATCCGACTCGTGAAGCCTTCAACGCGGACGCCTTCGGCACCTATAGCCGCCCAAAGCTGAAGCAACCAGGGTCGCTGGCCTCGCTCGATGAGATGATGAGAGAGGCGCAGCGGCGCTGGCAGGGAGAAGCGCCGTCACAACTAACGGTCTTCCATCCCGGCGATGCCGCTGCCTATGTGCGAGTCGTCCGGCTCACGCACGATCGGGTCACGCGCCAAGTAGACAGCGTATATTTCGACGGCGCAACGGGCCAATTGCTCCAACAGAATTCCGCGCTCCGTCCGGTCATGACGACGCAACGGTTTATTTCGGGTCTGCACTTCATTCAATTTCGGCATTGGACGCTGCGGTGGCTCTATTTCGTGCTCGGTCTGTCCGGCTGCGTGCTGATTGCGACCGGCTCGTTGTTCTGGATGGAGACGCGGCGCGAGCGGCATGCGCGGTCGAATCTCTCCGGAGTCCGCCTCGTCGAGGGGGTGACGATCGGCAGCGTGACGGGCCTCATTCTCGCTACACTGGCATTTTTCGTCTCGAACCGCTTGCTGCCGCTCGAGGCCACGTTGCTGGGATACGACCGCGCGGCCTTGGAAGTTTGGATCTTCTATCTCACCTGGCTGATCACCTTTGCGCATGCATGGCTGCGGCTCAAGCAAGCCTGGATCGAACAGTGCAGAGCCATCAGCGGGCTGGCTATTGCCGCGGTATTCTTCAACTGGCTGACGACCGGCGATCACCTCGTGTCGAGCTTGGCATCCCGTGAGCTCTGGCCGGTGGCGGGAATGGATCTCCTGTTGCTCGTGAGCGCGCTCACGGCCTGGCTCGCCGCGCAGAAGCTCCGGTATCGCACAGTGCCGCACCAGCCCCGTCATGAAGCCATGCCCGTCGCCGAGCCGCAGGGCTTCGGATAAGGCATGGCCGATGTCCTGTCTCTCGGCGCACTGTTCGGGTTGATCTTTACAGGGCTCATGCTGCTTGCGCTGAGTCAGAAGCACCACTGGCGCGCGCTGCGAGGAACCTCCCCGCGGCCTCGCACGCGGATCCTCGTACATCGCGTCATTGCCGGATCACTCCTGGCGTTGAGTCTCCCGCTCACCCTTTGGCGTGACGGCCCAGGCTTCGGCTCGCTTCTCTGGGGCACGCTGCTCTCGATTGCCGCATACACCACGACGATGATTCTCAGCCGTCGTCCCGGTTGGCTGAAGGCCGTTGCACGGCTGCTCTAGCAGAGGGCTGCCCTCCGTAATCCGCTCATTGTCAGCTCTCTGAGTTATCGTGTTCCGGAAACGGAACATTCCTTTTTTAAGATTCTCTGTGCTAGCGTGGCCCGCTCGCAAGGAAGGGTTTTGTTATTGCGGAGGAGTTATCTTGGCGACGGAAAAGGATCTGGGCGCGTTGTTTCTTGCGCATGAGCCCGAGCTGCGCGCCTATCTGACGCGAAAACTCCGCTGTCCGCATATGGCTGCCGATTTTACGCAGGAAATATTCTTGCGTTTTGCCGAATTGCCCGCAGCCAACGTCATCGACAATGTCCGATCGTACCTCTATCGCACCGCGCACAACCTGATCATCGATCACTTTCGTAAGGAGGAACGGCAGCAAACCTTCTCGACGGATCATGAGGCGCTGCTGGCCATTCCGAAGGAAGCCACCGCGATCGACGATGCTCTGGCCGCCCAACAAGAACTGTTGCGTCTTCAGACGGCTGTACAGCACTTGCCGGCTCGGACACAGTTGGTGTTCAGGCTGAATCGGATCGAAGGCCTGACGTATACGGAAGTTGCACGCCGCCTGAAGATTTCCGAAAGCTCCGTTCAGAAACATCTGACGAAAGCGCTGGCGCACGTGATGAAGTGTCTTGAGACGTAACGGGATGAGATGACATGATGAGTGCGGTTTCCATTATGAAATCACGCGAGGATCTACAGGCCGAAGCGGCCGAATGGGTCGTGCGGCTCGGCGCCGAATCCGCCACCGATGAAGATCGTGCTGCCTGTGTCAAATGGAAGGGACAGAGTGCAGCGCATCAGGCGGCTTTCGATTATGCCGATCGCACATGGCGCCACCTGGCGATGTTGGATGCCACTCCGGTCGCTGTCCAGTCTTTGGCGATTCAGCCTCACACGAGGCGATCGAGGCGGGTGCAATGGCTGGGACTGGCGGCCTGTTTTGCCGGTCTTGCCATCGTACTGTTTCTGCAGTTCGATGCGCTGCGAACGATGGTCATGGCCGACTACCGGACAGGCAGCGGGGAGCAGCGCCAGATCTCGTTGCCCGACGGCTCTACCGTTTTCCTCAATACCGCCAGTGCAATTGCGCTTCGTTTTGATGACCACGCGCGACGGGTGGAACTTTTGAGCGGAGAGGCGCTGTTCGTCGCAGCTCCCAAGCAAGGTTCTGAATCCCGCCCGTTCGTCGTGACCGGAGGCGAGGGGAGTGTACGTGCTTTGGGAACGCAATTTATCGTACGCCGGTTCGAGCACGCGGACGAACTGACTGTCATCGAACACTCTGTCGAAGTGTCGGTCGATCGCCACACGCAAGCTGCGGCTCCGGTTATCGTCGAGGCCGGCCAGCGAGTACGGTATGATGGCCGGTCTGGCCCCGGCTCAGTTGCTGATGTGAACATCGAACAGGTGACTTCATGGCAGCGGGGCCGCTTATTGTTCGATCGTATGCCGCTGGCGGAGGTCATAGCGGAGATCAATCGCTATCGGCGCGGCCGCATCGTGATCATGAACTCGGATCTGGCGACGCGACGCGTGAGCGGTGTCGTCATGATCGACAAAGTCGACGATTCACTCTCCATCATCGCTTCAGAGTTGGGCGCTCGAACGGCTTCTCTGACCTCTTACCTCACCCTGCTCTACTGACTCCTTCTCATAGCGTCTACAGTTGTTATTGGAATTCACCTGGTTTCTGCACTGTTTAGGCGTGAAGCCGGCGCCTTCTGCCCTGACCGTTACCGACTTTTTCCACTGATTCGTCTTCACCTATGACACAGGAACTGAGTCCTCTCGACGGACCGCCGAACCGCATCGAGCCAATCAAGGGAGTAGAGAGAGATGAAGAGAACAGAATATGTCCTCATGGCCATCATCGTCTTGAGCACGATGTCCGTCGGGACAATCAGCCGAGCCGCAGCTTACGCTGAGTCACCGGCCCGAATCCTCGTCGCACAAACAAACCCATCCATCGAGTTCGATATTCCCGCGCAGGAATTGAATAGCGCCATCCTGACGTTTGCTGATCGCAGCGGGATACAAGTTTTCTATGACGCCGATCGGATGAGCGGCCTGCGAACGCAGGGGGTCAATGGCCAGTACAAATGGGAGGACGCTCTCCGAGAGCTTCTGGCAGGCACTGGAATGGGCTATCGCGTCACCGGAGAAAAGACGGTCACCATTCAGAAGGACAATTCAGACTCGGCCGGAGCGGCGGCGGGTGTGGTCGGTGCGGCAGCTGCTGGTGTTGCCGCCGGAGCCGGAGCAATGGCAGCTGACAGCAATGAAAATGGTGCGGCGGCCAGTCCTCAAAAGCCGGTGAAGGTGCCGGAGATTCTCGTAAAGGATGTGAAGCAGCGCGAGACGGCAGACCTCGGCACTCTTCCGCCCGAATATGCGGGGGGTGATGTCGCACGCGGCGGCCGTGTGGGAATTCTCGGCAATAAGGACATCATGGATACGCCGTTCACGCAGATGAACTACACCTCAAAGCTCATTCAGGATCAGCAGGCACGATATCTTGGCGAGGTGCTCAGAAACGATCCGTCCGTCCAACTCACCCAGCCGACTTCGGCAGGATTTCTGACTGCCGCAATCCGTGGATTTTCACTCGGTGAGGGCGACCTATTGCTTAACGGGTTGGCGATCGCGCCAGCCATCAATGGGACGATGATGACAGAGTCCATCGAGCGAGTTGAAGTCCTGAGAGGGCCCAATGCCCTGCTGAACGGAGCCGCTCCGGGAGGGAGCGTCGGAGGCATGATAAATCTCGTGCCGAAGCGTGCCGGCGACGATGCATTAACCCAATTGACTGCCCAATATATGTCTGACACGCAGTTCGGCGGGCACGCGGATATCAGCCGGCGCTTTGGTTCGCACAAACAGTTCGGCGTTCGTATCAATGGAGTCTACCGAAACGGCGAGCTACCCATCGATCATTTATCACGAAAATCAGCCTTGGCGACACTGGGCCTCGATTACCGCGGCGACATCGTCCGGCTCTCGGCCGATTTCGGCTATCAAGAACAGGAAATGAAAGGTCTCCGACGGCCAATTTCCGTGGCTCCTAGCTTGACGGCAATCCCCGAGCCACCCGACACTCGCATCAATGCGAACCAACCGTGGGAGTTCAATCACAACCGGGCGTTGTACGGCACCCTACGTGGCGAGGTGGACTTGACCAAGCAGATTACCGCATTTGCGGACTTTGGTATCACCCACGACCGTCGGCAAACCATCCTTTCGAATCCTCAGATCTCTAGTCCCACGGGCATGTTGGCCGCAGGAAGTACTGCTCTTCTGACATTTGAAGACCAGGTCTTAACGGGCAACGCAGGGCTACGTGGAGTCTTTGACACCGGCCCCGTTCATCATCAGGCTGTCGCGGCATACACTCAGTACTCACGAGAAAGACCACGATCATCAATAAATTCCTATCCGATCCCTGTGTCCAATATATACAATCCTATCTTCGCGCCGCCGCCACCTTCGTCGTTGTTGCCTGGTTATGGTTCTATGACAAAGACCAGTGAAACGACCTTTTCAAGCGGCATGTTTGGAGACACTTTGTCGATTCTCGATGAGCGCGTGCAACTGACCGGGGGTGTCCGATTTCAACAGATCAAGAATACAAATTTCAATCAGGCGACAGGAGCCGTCATCAGTGAATATGAGAAAAGCGCCGCCACGCCGATGGTTGGACTCGTCGTCAAGCCGTGGCAGAATGTGTCGGTATATGGGAATTATATCGAAGGGCTGCAACAGGGTCCGACGGCGCCACTGACCGCAGCCAATGCAGGTGAGGTCTTTGCGCCGTTTGTCAGCAAAGGGTATGAGGCTGGCGTCAAAGTGGATTTTGGGCGCATCGCCACCACGCTGGCAGCTTTTCAAATCACCCAGCCTAGCGCCATCCTCGATCCCGTCACAAATATATTTAGCATGGAGGGTGAACAGCGCAATCGCGGGATAGAACTCAGTGTCTTCGGGGAGGTGATGGAAGGCCTCCGCCTCCTGGGGGGCACTACTTACATCAATGCCGAATTGACGAAAACACAAGGCGGCGTCAATCAGGGCAACAAAGCACCCGTTGTTCCCTTCCAGCTCACTTTCTACGGCGAGTGGGACCTGCCATTCCACAAAGCAATGACCCTCACCAGCCGTGTGACACACGGGTCCTCACAATATCTCAATTTGGCCAACACTCAGAAGGTCCCAGACTGGACCCAATGGGACCTCGGCGCGCGGTACCAGTTTATAGGTTTGAACGGCAAGCCGATCACAATCCGTGCATTTCTCGAGAATGTCCTCGACAACAACGCTTGGTATGGCAGTCCGAGTCCGACAGCTGGGCAGATCTTTATGAGAGATCCTCGCACCTTCCTGCTCTCGGCGACCTTTAATTTTTGAATGCGAATTGATGACTTTGGGTGAGCGTGGGCTGTTTCCTGAAAGCAACGTAACAGGTCCGCATGTCTCTGCTTTTCCTGGCTCTCACCGAGAGTTCTAATCCACTCTCGTGATTTCTGGAAACGGTACATTCCTTTTCCCCAAATGGTTGTGCTAGCCATGGTATGGAACGAGGAATGCTGGTCAGATGTATGCTGCAGACCCTCGCACCTCCCTGCTCTCGGCCACATTCGATTTTTAAGGACGTCCCTCACATAGGCGAGAATCAGTGAAAAAATTGGTATCCTGACCTGAAGAAAGTCAATAACATTGCATGGACAACGCTGCGGACAAAACATAGGTAGAGGCCGATGGGATTCTGTTAGGTTGTCCGTTTTCGCCACCCCTCACGAGCGTTCGCAAGGCCTTGTTCACAGATTCCGAGGTTCGAAAAACTTTCGCCATATCTGGAGCAAGAACGACGATGTTCGTCCCTTCCGCATAACGCTTGACGTATTTACCGCGGGCACCCTTTCTGAAATCATATTCCGGAAGGATGTCGTGTTGACTCTCTTGTTTCGCCTTCTTCATGGTCTTTCCTTTCAGAGTTCGTGGCCTTGCGGGCGCTGATGATCCGAATTCGGCTGCCTCGGTCTGCATGCACAACGACGAGCAGTCTGTGTTTGACTGAAACTGAAAACGGGGACATTCTCCTGTTCAGGTATGAACGTGGCGGGGATGTGACCGCTCTGCATGCACGTGCTTGTACCCGTGAACTCGGAATGATGGCATTTAGAATGCTGATATTATGTCTAGTGCGCCGGACGAGCATTCCATCTTGACCGCTCTCCCTGGATTCAGCATGGAAGCCCGCCTCGAAGACCGTGACCGTTTATTGCAATCCGCGAGAAGAAAGCTTCTAGGCCGCGGTCCCGATGAGGCTTTCGAGCGGGATGCGGAGTTTGCGGTGAAGCCGACGGATCATTTCAAGAGACAAACTCCGCTTCCTGGTGAGGATTTCGGAAACACGTCCGCGCCCGCCGAGCACGGCTTCCAGTTCTTTGCGGGTCATGCCCAACTGGTCCATCCTGAATTTAATGGCTTCGATGGGATCGGGCGGGCAAATGGTGTAGTGCTTCGCTTCGTAGGCTTCCACAAGCGTGGCTAAGACGTCTAGCTCGTCACCTTCCTTAGTCCCAGGCTTGGCATCCATGAGTTCTTCGACGCGCCGCAACGTGCGCACGTAATCTCGCTTCGATTTGATCGGAGCAATGGTCATGGCGGTCACATCCTTTCAGACTGTCGTAGCATCGACGGCGTCATAGTCCTCGTGCGAACCGATGAACCGAATGTACACGATGCGATAGGAGTAATTGATCTTCACGATCAACCGGTATCGGTTACCCGCAATATTGAACACGACTCTATTGCCGTGCAGTACGCTGGCCGACCGGAATTGGAGCTTGAGAGTTGAGGGAGAACTCCAATCGGCTCGCGCAACCTCTTGATGCCAAGCCTCCAAAGGGCCTTTCGCAGTGGGATGCTGAGTCCAGAACTCGCGAAGGCTCCGTCTGGCTACGATGCGCACCGTATCACACTAGCATGATCCCAATATGGGAGCAATATCTGAGAAGACGCCAAACGCGGACATTCTCCTGTTCAGGTATGAACGTGGCGGGAATGTGACGGCTGAGTCGAGCGGGCATGTGTGGCAAGGCCGATTTCAAGGCTTTTCCCATTCAGCAAGACGAACAAATATCGCCGTTTAGAGCCACCTCCGTTTCGAGTCAATTTCCGGAAAGTAAACATTCCCGTGGCCAGAGGGTTCTGGTATCCTCCACCCTCTGCAGTACCGATCCCTTTTGCCATCGGGGTCCGATGAGTCTGACGCATCTTCAACTCGAAGAACTCTTTGCCGGCCAGCGAGAAGCCTTGAGCCGCCGATTGATGAGATTGGTCGGTTCGAAGGAATTGGCGGCGGATCTCATACAGGAAACCTTCGTCCGGTTGCTGGGAATCGCGGCCACACAAACCGTGCTCAATCCGCGGGCGCTGCTGTTTCGAACGGCGTCCAACCTGGCTATCGATCATTTGCGCAGGCAGAAGATCGAGAACCGGCACATCCGGGAGACCGTCCCGCTCGAAGCGGCCGAGCAGGTCGCCTCTCAGGCGGCTACGCCGGAACGGGAGTTGTGGGGGAAGCAGCAGCTTCAGTGCGTGCAAACGGCGATCGACGCACTACCAACTCCGATCAGGGAAGTTTTTCTCCTCCATCGGCTCCATGGCTATGCCTACCACGAGATTGCCGCTATGCAGGGCATTTCAGAAAGCGCTGTCGATAAACGGATGAATCGCGCTCTCAAAGAATGTTGGGCGGCTCTCCAGTCGAAAAAATAATTCTGGCGCCACTACGGAAGTAGCGCGCTCCCTCGTCTACTGCTTATAGTGCAGCTCCCACTACACCGTTGCCGGTGCTCCGGTGAGGAACCTATGGATCAACCATCGTCTCCGTTCCTGCCAGGCAAGAATGAGGATGAGATCGCCGACGAAGCGATCGCGTGGTTCTCCCGCCTTCGCATGAGCACGGCCACCTCGAAGGATTTGGAGGCATTCGAGCGGTGGTGCGCTACCCATCCATCGCACCGGCAGATTTACGACCGCGTGTCTGCCATGTGGAAAAATCCGGGGCTGCAGGTTGCAGCCGCACGTGCGGAGCTTGTCAGCGGCGACGGCCGACCTGACACGCATACCAGTTGGCGATCGCTAGCGGCCATTGCGGCATCTGTCGTCATTTTGGGTTTTGTGACAATCCAGTGGGATCTTTTCACGCGGGCACGCGCGGATTACTACACCGGCGTTGGTGAACAGACGACGGTGCGGCTATCCGATCAGTCGGTGGTGACGCTGAATACCCAGACGGCCATCGCAGTCGATTACCAGCCAGGGACTCGAAAGATTCGTCTTCTGAAAGGCCGGGCCCTCTTCAAGGTTGCTCCGGATTCCTCCCGCCCATTCGTCGTCGACCATCAGGGGATTCACACGAGGGCAGTGGGCACTGAATTCATCGTCAGAGAATTGGCCAGCGGTGCACTGGTGACCGTGGCAGAGGGCAAAGTCGCCGTTTCGAAACCGGGAGCATCCTGGCCGGAGATTCCGCTGGAAGCCGGACGCGAGGCCCTGATAGATCAGGCAACGGGCGGGGAGCCATACGACATCGATGTGCCCATGGCCACGGCCTGGCTTCAGGGGCGGCTCGTAGTGACGTCCGTGCAATTAGGTGATGTGCTCAATGAGGTTCGCAGATATCACCGGGGCACTATCATCATTCTCAACCGTGACATCGAACGCATGCGGGTCACCGGAACCTACAATCTAAACGACCCTCCCAAACTTCTCGTGACACTGTCCAAGACCCTTCAGTTTCACATCATCTCAGTGGCCGATCGTTTGACCGTCCTCTATTAGCAGGATGTTGAAAAAGGCCGCTAGTTTTCTTCTAGTCTCTCAACAGCTGCTGGACTCCATATAAAAATATTTTCCGGAAACCTTACGGAGAGAACGCCTCACTTCGTCTACTCCTATCAGTCGGTCATGAATGAGACCAAGGAGGCGTTGGACATGCACGGGTCGTATCGATGTTTCACCGAGGCAATACTCGGACTCAAGGGTTGTCTCAATGTAAGAGGTTGGAGAGCAGTGCTCGCCCGCATGCTAGTGGTTGTATTTGCCATGACATGCGTAATGGGTCATGCCGCTGCTGCGGAAGGTCAGACGGAGACCGCACTCGATCAACAAAAAGTCGATTTCAACATTCCGCAACAACCGCTTTCTTCCGCATTGCATGTCTTCGCGGGAAACACAGGCTGGGAAGTCAGCAGCCCGGCGGACTTGACGGAAGGAAAGGTGTCTCATGGCATCGCGGGAGCAGCAACGCCAGAGGATGGGCTGAAAGCCTTGCTCGCGGGCACCGGATTGACCTATCGGATCATCGGACTCAAAACCGTCACGATCGAGCGCGAGACGTCATCTGGCATCGTGCCGGGGATAGTAGGTGCGGGGACAGCGGGGGTGGCTGCCGATGCAATGGCAGGTGCGGGGAGTGAGAATGGCGTGTCGGCAAGTCCTCAGAAGCCGGTCAAGGTGCCGGAGATTCTGGTGAAGGATGTCAGAAATCGTGAAACGGCGGAACTGGACAATCTTCCACCGGAGTACGCGGGCGGTGACGTTGCACGCGGCGGCCGCGTCGGCATTCTCGGCAACAAGGACATCATGGATACGCCGTTCACGCAGATGAACTACACCTCCAAGCTCGTTCAAGACCAACAGGCAAGGTTTCTGAACGATGTTCTGAGAAATGATCCATCCGTGCAATTGAACCTGCCGTCGGCTTCGGGGTTTGCCAGCAGTCCCACGATCCGCGGATTCCAGGTCAATGCCAACGATATTTTGTTCAACAGTTTTGCAATCGCTCCAATCAGTGGAACGGTGATGACGGAATTCGTCGAGCGGGTCGAAGTGCTTAGAGGACCGAACGCTTTGCTGAACGGCGCCGCGCCATTTGGGAGCATCGGGGGTATGATCAATCTCGTGCCGAAGCGAGCCGGCGATGAAGCGCTGACTCAGCTCACCGGTCAGTACATCTCCGACACACAGGTCGGCGGGCATGCGGATATTGGCCGGCGGTTCGGTTCAAACAAGCAGTTCGGCGTTCGTATCAACGGTGTCTATCGGACCGGGGATCTCCCTATCGATCATGCCTCGCGGCAATCGGCCTTGGCGACGGTGGGACTTGATTACCGCGGAGACATCTTTCGTCTCACTGCCGATTTCGGATATCAGGAACAGGAAATTCAAGGCCCGCGTCGCCCATTCCTGGTGGCTAACGGAGTGACTGCTATGCCGGTTCCGCCGGATACGCGTACGAATGCGGCCCAGCCCTGGGAATTTGTTCATTCCCGGGCACTCTATGGAACGTTTCGAGGCGAGGTCGATATGACCAAATACATTACTGGGTTCGCGGGGTTTGGCATCACTGACAATCGCTTTCAGAATATCCTGTCGAATCGACAGATCACCAATGCGCAGGGCGCGTTGGCTGCAGCGAACAATGCCCTCAATGTCCGAATGTTCGACACGCAGATCCTGACATTCGACGCCGGAGTGAGGGGAGCCTTTGACACAGGCCCCATCCATCACCAGGCAGTCGCGGCCTATACGTGGTACACCAGGCAGCTCCGAGTAGGCCGGGGAGGAAATGCCAACCTTCCTGCTTCGAATCTCTACAACCCGGTTTTTGCGCCGGCGCCGCCCAGCTCGATATTGGCGAATGCGAATTACGGTGATGGGCGGAAAGAAAATGAAACTGATCTCTCCAGTTTTATGCTGGGCGATACGCTCTCCGTCCTCGATGAACGTGTCCAGCTGACCGGCGGCGTTCGCTTTCAGCAGATCAAGGCAACGAACTTCAATCCGACGACGAGCGCGGTCACCGACCAGTATGACAAGAGTGCCCCTACGCCGATGCTGGGGCTGGTGGTGAAGCCATGGCAACACGTCTCGCTCTATGCCAACTACATCCAGGCTTTGCAACAGGGGCCAACGGCTCCGACGACTGCCGTCAACGCGGGTGAAGTCTTTGCCCCGTTTGTGTCCAAGGGATATGAAGCCGGCGTCAAAGTAGATTTTGGCCGTCTCGCGACCACATTGGCGGTTTATCAAATTACACAGCCGAACGCGTTCATCAATCCTGCCACGAATGTCTTCGGCGTCGACGGTGAACAGCGTAATCGCGGGGTGGAACTGAGCGTCTTTGGCGAGGTGATGGACGGACTTCGCCTACTTGGGGGGACCAGCTACATCGACGCCGAGTTGACCAAAACACAGGGTGGGGTCAATGAGGGGAACAAAGCACCGATTTTTCCGTTCCAATTCGTCCTCTACGGTGAATGGGACACGCCGTTCTTCAAAGGGTTCACACTGACCAGCCGTGTGACGCATGCTTCCTCGCAATACATCAACTTGGCCAATAGCCAAAGGATTCGGGAATGGACTCAATGGGACTTAGGCGCCCGCTACCGGTTCGAACGCGCAAACGGCAAGCCCATCACGATCCGTGCGAACCTCGATAATGCCCTCGATACCAACGCATGGTACGGGGCCGCTCTTGCCGGCCAGGTCTTCGTGAGAGACCCTCGCACCTTCCTGCTCTCGGCCACATTTGATTTTTGAGAGTACGGAAGTTCTACATTCCCACCATGGAGTGCTGATGCGACCGAAGCTCGGTCCATCTGAAGATGGTCTGGTGGCCGGTGAAGACTATCCGTTGCCGCCGCCGATCTGCTTCCGCATCCAGCGGACCAGTTCATCCTTGGTTTGCTCACCGGCCGCAACACGGCGCGTCGCGGTTTCGAGGTATTGGGGAGGTGGCAACTGCTCGATGCCGTTTACACGCAAAAAAGCCAGAGCCGACAATGCCGCGGTCCGCTTATTTCCATCAAAAAATGGATGGTTTTGAGCAATGTGGAAAAGATAGGCAGCAGCCATAGCGGCGAAGTCCGGGTGCAAATAGGTTCCGCCGAATTGTTGGCGAGGCATGGCCACTGCCGCATCGAGAAGTCTATGGTCTCTCACCCCGCCTAGGCCGCCTTCTTCTTCCAGGGTATCGGCATGGGCCAGTAACACATCTTCGACATTCAGAAAGATAATGTCGGCCATGACTCAATCAGCCAACCGCTTCAGCATTGGACCGTAGCGTTTCCGTAAGTCTTTGAGTATCTGCTTCATGTGCTCCGGTCCTACACCGACGTTGGCCGGCGTGATGACGAGGGCATTGCCGCTGAGTGTGATTTGAAGGGGGGTATCCTCCTGGATGCCGAGCGCTTCCATCATCGGTTTTTCGATGACCAGCGCCATGCTGTTCCCGTGCTTCTGAAGGGTTTTGATCATCACGCACCTCCGTTTGTACAATGTTATAACATGGCCATGTCGATGTCCATGGCGTCTTCATGTTCATGACGCGAGAAATTTTTTCAGTCTGTGGAATCTCCCCCTGATTCTTGTTTAGTGGGGTCAGTTCTTGACTTTGCACCGGAGGCTGCTGCAGCGTTCGCCCGTATGGTTCGCCCGCTGCGCGTACCGGCGGTTTGTCGCCGACGGCCTCCAGCAGGTGCTGCAGCACGTTGCCACGGCGTATCGGCTTCACGCCGCGCGTCATCGACCGGGCGCATCAGGCGGCATACCGGAACCGCCGTGTATCTCAAGCGCCCAAATGGGGGTCAGTTCTTGACTTTGCACGTGGCAAAGACTCGGGCTTGATGCGGTGAACGAGGTGCGGCTTCGATCGCCGTGTGAATTTTTCGAGATTGGCGACAGGGAGATGCAAAAGCGCACCGCGACGGTCTGCAGCGGTTCATCGCCACGCCCGGCAGCAAGTATGCCGCGGTGTGGAAGGCCTCGCGATGTGAGTCTTCGATGACGGCACTCACGGCGGAGTAGGTGGATAAACTGCCGCCGATCGCCGTCATCAGGGAAGATAGAGGGTTGAGCTTTCCCGCGCACGGTGATGGGGTAGAGGGCGCTGGAAAATTCGAGACGGAGCGGGCGAGCCATGGCACGAGACGATATGGTGGAGCTGGTGCAAAGTCAAGAACTGACCCCCTATTTGGCGTGTCAGTGATCTCAGTGCCCGATCCATCATCGTCCGCATTCTCAGCCGCTTCGCGTTGTTTGAATCTGATCACGATCGTTGTCCTGATCAGCGGTCTCTATCTCTGGTGGGAAAACGGATTGTTCGTTCGGACGTCCTCAGGTTGTTCATCCTCTCATGCACCCGGTCTTGATCTGGAAGAGAGTCTTTTTCCATAGGAATTTTCCCATGGGGATGACCGTCCCCATCGTGAGGCTCGAGGGGGAGGTTTAGTTTCTTCTCTGTTCTGACAGGAGGAGCGTTCGCAGTTCTTCGTATACGCTCCGACGGGGGCCCGCAAAGATGACATCGATGCAGGCTTCACCATCATTGAGTCGATAGATAATGCGATACGTCCGAATGCGATAGGCGCGCAGTCCGGCCAATTCAAACTGAAGCGCATGTCCGGCAACTGGTGCCACGAGAAGTTCTTTGATACCTTGCTTGATCTCGCGCTTGACTTGAGGATGGAATTTCCGGATTCGCTCGGCCGCTTCGCGCGTATAGCGTGCCCGATACCCCTTCACTGAGTGTCACGGCCAAACACCGCCTCATGGGAGACCCACTGCTTTTTCTCGGCCTGTTTCAACGACCGGCGAAGCCCGCGCATCGCTTTCTGATCGCTCAGAATCTCAATGGTCTCCATCAGTCCCTCGAACTGGTCCATACTCAGCAGCACCGCTGAAGGCACGCCATCGCGCGTAATCGCAACGATTTCCTGTTTGTGTTTCATGCGTCGGATCAAATCCAACAGCTTGTTCTTGGCCTCACTGACAGAGATAAATTCATCGACCTGCGGCATACCCTCACCTCCGATAGGCTATAGTAGTGGCTATTATAATGGCCTTCGCGAATGCCGGCAAGCCAGTTGGACATGGTCGTCAGTGAAAACGGGACATTCTACATTTCAACTCTGAACGTGATGGGAATTGGAACATTCTGCGTCTCGGTCGATCGCATATGGCTGGAATTGGCCTGAGGAAAAGTAGAAAGTCCCCGTTTCTCGCCTTGAGCCTCCTATGAAGCTCATCCCTCTCCTGCCTTTTCCGGAATCTAAACATTCCCATGTGCTGTGAAAATCGTTAAGCTGCGGCCCCGTAATAAATCTACGGAAGCAGGCCGTCACGATCATGATCGCCGGAAAAGCGCAATTTTTAGCCCTTGCCGCCAGCCGTTACTATGACGAACTCTTCGCGTTCGTGACGGCGAAGCTGCATTGCCGGCACGAAGCGGCTGATGTGGTGCAGGAGACCTTCGTGCGTCTCGTCGAGGTGGAGGATCCCGGCGTCATACAGCAGCCGCGGGCATTTCTCTATCGAATCGCGCATAATCTCTCCGTCGATGTGTTTCGTAAGCAACAAGTAAGGCACGCGCATCTGGTTGACGTTCCCGATCTGACCGCGATACCGTCGAGCAGCCGTGGCCCGGACGAGGCGATCCAAGAGGATCAGGAATTTCGCGCGCTGCGAGAGGCCATTGCATCGCTGCCTCCGCGGCGCCGGCAGGTGTTTGCGCTCTATCGGTTCAAGAATATGCCTCAGACTGAAATTGCCGCCAAGTTGGGGATCTCCGTCACCATGGTCGAACGGCATGTGAGAAAAGCCATGCTCCATTGCCGAGAACGCATGAAGGCTTCGCGATGAGCACACATTCGCAACAGGCGGTCGATTGGTTCCTTCGGCTCCGATCCGAGGGTTGTACGGAGGCAGACCGTGCCGCGTTTCAATCGTGGCTCAGCGCCGATCCGGATCACCGGAAGGAATTTACGGAAGTCAGGTCGATGTGGGGAGGCATGGACAAAGTGCTGGCCAGGCCGTTTCCCGAGTTGGAAGCCTGTCTCGCGTTGCCACCCCGGCCGGCCTCTTCGCTTGCCGGCGGCCTCACCTCACTCGGCCGTTGGCTGACGTGGTCGCCGGCAAACCAATTCATCCCTGCCCTTCTTGCGCTCGTGCTGGTTGCAGGCGGTTGGTGGTTATGGGAGGCGCTGTCGGTCCAAACGGCAATCTATGAAACCGCCGTGGGCGAGCAGAAAACCGTCACGCTGGCCGATGGATCGCGACTGGATCTGAACACGGGAACTCGCGTGACAACGGCGTTCTCATCGCGGCGTCGATCGATCGAGCTGCTCCAAGGCGAGGCCGCTTTCACCGTCGTCCATCAGTCCGACCGATCCTTTACGGTTTCGGCGGGAGGACGGCACATCTTAGATATCGGCACACAATTCGTCGTGCATCAACATCAAAACCGGATTGATGTGACTGTCACGCAGGGATCGGTGCTGATCAGTCGCGACGAAAAGGCGGGTTCTTCATCATCAGGGGAGAGCGTCGTGCTCGAGGCCGGACACCGTCTGCGATATGTGGTTGGTGGCCAGGATGATGGAGGGGTGATCGCGCTCGATCCGACCGAATCACACCGTTCGACTGCCTGGCGAGACGGCAAGCTGATTTTTTCAGGAGTGCGACTTGCCGAAGCCGTTCAAGAGGTCAATCGATATTGGCCCGGACAAATCGTGATCGACGCCCCAAATCTGGCCGATGTGAAAGTCCAAGGAGTATTCAACGTACGTCAGTTGGATCAGTTCTTTACCACGCTGCCACGCATCTTGCCGGTCGAGGTTTCACGGCGATCCCCTCAATACATTCTCATTACTGCTCGCCACTCCGGTTCTTCGAACTGACAGGTCAGTCTCCGGTTCCCACTCCAACCCATCACTCAGAGTGAGTTGTGCTTTTCATCCACGCAGGGGGGTTAGGGCAGGGCTCTGTCTCACGTCTAACCCACTGAGACTGACATTCTGGTTGCAACGTGTAGGGGTGGGGAGGAGGAGACGGCGCATGGCGTTTTCAAGGTTTCGCAACAGCAAAGACTCGTTCCGCATCGTTGGAGAGGTAGCACTGCTCGCACTGGTGCTGTGTATTGGCTTGTCATCCATGGCGTCCGCAGCGGAACAGCAGACCGTCAGGTCATTCAACATTCCCGCTCAGCCGCTCAAGACCTCGCTCGAACAGTTTGCCGAGCAAGCAGATGTTCAAATGCTCTACGCGCTGGATGTCGTCGAAGGTCTGCAGTCGCAGCCGGTGGTGGGGGACTACACACCCGAACAGGCGCTCGGGATCATGCTTGCCGGGACCGGCCTGATCATGGAACGAACCGATTCCAATACGATGGCCGTCAGGAAGCCGACTAATGTAGGCGCTGCTGCAGGAGCCGCAGCGGCCGGTGGTGCCGCATCGCAAAAGCCAGTCAAGGTGCCGGAGATTCTGGTGAAGGACATTCGCGAGCGCGACAACGATACGAAATCGTTCGTAGCTGAAGAAGCTTCGACGGCGACCCGGACCGACACACCGATCCGCGATGTCCCACAATCGATTCAGGTGATCACACGCAAGGTGATCGAGGAGCAGCGGGCGTTTCGTCTGATCGAGGCTACGCAGAATGTTTCTGGCATCAACACTGGCGGAGGCACCGGACCGACAGGAGTATTTGATAATTTCATCATCCGAGGATTTCAAGCCAATACGAACAATTTTTTCCGCAATGGCCTCTGGGACGGTGTTGCCCAACAAGTTGGCCCGGATACCTATAACATTCAACGATTAGAGGTGCTGAAAGGGCCGGCTTCGGTCCTTTACGGACAGGGCGATCCTGGCGGCATTATTAACATTGTCACGCGCAAGCCGCTGCCGGATCCTCGCTATTCAGGGAATGTCACATTGGGGAACTTCAATTTCTACCGATCAGAAATTGATGCAACGGGACCGTTAAATGCTGGCAAAACGTTCCTGTATCGTCTCAGCGTGGCAGGCCAAAAGGCCAACAGCTTCATCGATTTTGTCAATCGCGACATGATGGCCATCGCCCCTTCCGTGACCTGGCTCATGAGCGCTCGAACGACGCTGACCGTTGAAGCGGATTACTTGCGCCGCTGGTACAACAATATTCCGTCGTTCGCCGTTCCGGGGCAGGGCTCGGTTCTGCCGAACATCAATGGAGAACTTCCGCGCAGTATGTACACCGGACTTCCGAATTTCGATAAGAATGACCGGAGGTCTTATCGCATCAGCTATGACCTCACCCATCAGTTCAACGATCGCTGGTCCATCCGGAATGCGTATCGCTATGCCATTCTCGAATACGATGCGTTTAACGCGGCTCCGAATAACTTGCTCGCTGATCAGCGGACACTAACCCGACTCTGGACTAACAATGAATCGAGCGTCACTCGGCGACATCAACAGAGCATGATTACGAATCTGGTCGGACACTTCCGACTATTGGAGATGGACCATACTTTATTGACCGGCGTCGAACTACGACAAGATCAGAATAACCCTCAGATTCTGACTAACCGCCCCGTTCCATCTCTCGACCTGTTTGCTCCGAATTATGCGTTGGTGCCCGGTGCTCCCACAGGAACGTCATTTTCCGGATCGGACACCAAACTCGCTGGATTCTATCTTCAGGATCAGATCGCGCTCTTGCCGAATCTCAAGTTCATGGGTGGCTTTCGGTTTGACTATGTCCATCAGACCATCACATCTGGTACCACTGAGGCGACGGGAGTTGAACGGGATTCCGATAATACGGCTGTCAGTCCTCGACTCGGCCTCGTCTATCAACCGATCGAAGAGGTATCGCTGTATACATCATGGATGCGTGGGTTTCTACCGAATGCCCCGACAGTCTTCAATCCCAATGGGACTTTATTCGAACCTGAACGCTCGACCCAATATGAGATTGGCATTAAGAACTTTTTCCTCAACAATCGGGTCTCCACTACTTTGGCCTGGTTCCATTTAACGCGCGAAAACCTGCTGACGCAGGACCCGGTGATTCCATTCTTTCAGGTGCAAACTGGGAAGCAGCGGAGCCAGGGGATTGAGCTCGATGTGACGGCGAGTCTGATCGCCGGTTGGAACGTCATCGCCAGCTATGCGTATACGGATGCCGAGGTGACGGCTGATAATAATCCGGCCTTGCTCAACAAACGCCTCGGCAACGTTCCGTACAACAAAGCGACTATCTGGTCCACCTATCATTTCCAGGAGGGACCCCTAAAGGGATTCGGTCTTGGCGGGGGGATCTATGGTTATACCAGCCGCAATGCCTCGATCTTTGGTCCTGGGCAAACGGAGATTCCTGGCTATGTGCGGGTGGATACGGCATTCTATTACGACCGTGAGCTGCCGCAGGGCAATTGGCTGAGGGCGAAGGAAGTCAATGTTGCACTTAACTTCCGCAATCTGCTCGATCAACGGTATGTCGACTCGGCGCAGAATCCGCTGACGCGTTTCTGGTTCGGTGAACCCCGCACCGTGCTGGCCACAGTCGGGTTGCGGTTCTGAGCGGCTCCATAAAGCCCCGGCCAGAGTGATAACAGAAAATTCTGTTGCATCTCCCACCTGGCGAGTGAACATGTCCTCGGTGTTACGAATGGTGTAGACTCCGCCCCCCATCACATTGCCATTTTACACGTTTGAGGTGTTGGGGATATGCCGTAATGCACAGCGATATCCTTCAAGTCTTTCAGGCCTGTGCGGCGGATCTCCGGCGGTTTTTTACCGGCCGTGTCCGTTGCGAGCAGACGGCGGCCGATCTGACGCAGGAAATTTATCTCCGCCTGACGCGGCTCGAGCAGCCGCATCTCATCGCCGATCTCCGTACCTATCTCTTTCGGATCGCTGCCAACCTTGCGACCGATCATGAACGGGCCCGGCAACGTCGTGCGGCCCTGGTCAACGAGGAAGCGGATTGGCAGTCCGTGCCGGATCACGGCGCCTCTCCCGAGACAGCCCTGTTGGCCAAGGAAGAGCTCCGGCTCGTGGAAGAAGCCTTGAGTGAATTATCGCCCCTCTGCCGCACCATTTTTCTGCTGAATCGTTTCGAAGGGCTTGCGCACAGCGACATTGCGGCTCGCTTGGGCGTCTGTAAGAGTACGGTGGAAAAAAACATCGCGCGAGCGCTGAACCATTGCCGGGAGCGGGTGCAGCATCCCGACCGGCGCCGGCCATCCGGGTCGAGTCGCTTCATTCGTCTTTTTGAGAGACGCCATGATTGAAAAGATGGTGCGGGTGTCGTATCTCTGGTGGACTGTGGACAAGGATGGCATCAACCGCCCTGAGCAGCCGGGGGACCGGGATGAGCTCGACCGGGAGGCGGTCGCCTGGCTGGTTCGGCTGACATCCGGTGAAGCCACGCAGGCAGATGAGGAGCAAGCACGCGCATGGCGGGCGCGCAGCGCTTCCCACGAGCAGGCGTTTCAAGCGGCACGGCGAGTATGGGACGGCATGGAGCCGCTTCGCGAGCGGATTCCTCAACTTCACACAGACCTACGGACCGTACCGTTGAGAGGCCGGCAAACATCGCTTCAATGGGGTGCCATCGCCGCCATGCTGGCGTTGATCACGCTGGGAATTGTCTACGAGAACGGCACGCTGAGTATCTGGCTTGCCGACCATCATACGGCGACCGGCCAGCAACAGAGCCTGCGATTGGCTGACGGCACCGTCGCACACTTGAACACGGACACTGCCCTATCCGTCGAGTACAGCGATCAGGCACGCCGAGTCACCCTGCTGACAGGAGAAGCGGCATTTGTCGTTGCCAAGGATTCGTCGCGGCCTTTCATCGTGAACGCGGCGGCCGGTGCCATCGAAGCCGTGGGAACCGAATTCGTCGTCCGCCGCAACGCGGACCGCATCACGGTCACCATGCTGGAAGGCTCCACCCGTGTGACGTATGGAGAGGGACGGCAACAGCCGTCTGCCGCAACCCCGTTGCATGCGCCGCAGCGAGTTCAGTACAGTCAGGAGACCGGCCTCGGTCATGTGGAACAGGCTGACCTTCGCCTGGAAAGCGCGTGGAGAAGAGGCAAGTTGATTTTTGAAGGCGCGCCTCTCTCGACCGTGCTGCAAGAGATCAACCGGTATCGGCCCGGCCATGTCTGGACTCTGCGCCAAGAGCTCGCCGCGATGCCGGTGAGCGGAGTCTTCGATCTCGATCGATTGGACGAGGCGGTCACGGTCATCGAGCACACCTTGCATCTCAAGGTCGTCAGTGTCGGCCATCGGTGGATCTTCCTGCTATAGCATTCTCCCTCCGTTGCAAAATCTTCGTGCCGGCTGCTGGTAAAAAAATCCGTCCGGTTTCGTTCTGCTCAAACGTGTTCTAGGCGAAGACCGAATCGATTGAGTCACGACCTAGGAGCCGAACGATGTCCAGACCCGTACGTTCACGCAGATATCTGATTCCTGCCATCGTCATGATCACTGCGGCTTTTACTACATTGCCCGCGGCCGGCCAATCGCTTGGGACGCCATCTGACGCCACGATGCCGGTTGCACGGCTTATGGCCCAAGCCGACACCGTGGCCTTCAATATTGCGCCTCAGGACTTGAAAACCGCGCTGACCGCATTTGCCGAGGTCAGCGGATGGCAACTCTTCTACAGTACCGAGATGGCCGAAGGCCGACGAACCTCCGGGTTGTCCGGTCAATACGCACCCGAAGATGGACTTCGGCAACTCCTTGCCGGTACGGGGGTGGGCTACCGCCTGACCGGACCCAAAACCGTCACGCTCAAGCGGGCAGACGGGTCCGCACTTGTTCCCGTGCCGCTGGCGGCGGGAGCAGCAGCGGCGGCAGCTGAAGGCGCTGCTACGACTGGAACGGCGAACCAAAAGCCGGTCAAGGTGCCGGAAATCATGGTGAAGGACGTGCGCGAGCGGGATGCCGACACGAAATCCTATGTGGCCGAGGAGGCCAGTACGGCCACACGAACCGATACACCAGTTCGCGATATCCCACAATCAATTCAGGTCATTACTCGAAAAGTGATTGAGGAACAACGGGCTTTTCGCTTAAGCGAGGCGCTACAAAATATCAGTGGATTCAATGCATTTCTTCCGACGAGTCAGACGTTCGAAGGATTTATCATCCGCGGCTTTACCGCGAACAATAACAATTTCTTTCGGAACGGTCTTTTCGATCGGTTTGGCGCACAGTTTGGTGCTGATACCTATAACATCCAGCGCCTGGAAGTGCTCAAGGGGCCGGCGTCAGTTCTCTATGGCCTAGGAGATCCGGGCGGAATTATCAACGTTGTGACGAGAAAGCCTTTGCCGGATGCAGCTTACAGTGGCAATGTCACCCTCGGAAATTTCAATTTCTATAGATCAGAGCTCGATGCCACTGGTCCATTGAACGCAAACAAAACCCTTATGTATCGTCTCAATGTGGTTGGGCAAAAAGCCAATACGTTTATGGACATTGCCCGCCGTGATCTGGTCGCGCTAACACCCTCTGTTACCTGGCTCATGTCTTCTCGTACAACTCTCACCGTGCAGGGCGAATATATTCGGCGTTGGTATAACGATTTGTCGGCGGCCGCCGTACCCGCTCAGGGAACAGTACTGCCGAATGCGAATGGTGAGCTTTCACGAAACTTCTTCGGAGGGTTTGGAGAGTTCGACAAGAATAATCGTACGCTGTATCGCATAGGATACGATTTTAATCATGAGCTTGGACACAACTGGTCGATTCGGAATGCCTATCAATATTCCATATTGGAAATTGATCAGTTTGGAAATAGGCCTCTCGCCCTGCTGGACCAACGCACCTTGACTCGTAGTCCAAACGCGAATCCCGAATCAAGCATTTCCCGCAGCCATATGCACAGCATGGTGACGAATTTAGTAGGACATTTCAAAATCTTGGAAATGGACCATACATTATTGACCGGCTTGGAGTTGCGCCAGGAAAGAGCGAACCCCACCGTTCTAACTAACCGTGGCGGTGCCTCTTTAAATCTAGATATCTTCTCGCCAAACTACGGAATCAACCCCTTCAATGCCCCAATCACCGCCACCAACTATCAAGAGGGCGAACTTAAGCTTGCCGGAGTCTATCTCCAGGATCAGATCGCTCTGCTGCCAAACCTCAAGTTTGTTGGCGGCGTTCGGTTCGACTATGTGAATCAGTCCGCAATTTTTGCACCGCTCGCGAGCAACCCTCCTGACCAAACATCGGATGATACAGCGGTCAGTCCTCGGCTTGGGCTTGTTTACCAGCCCATTGAGCCGGTTTCATTGTATGCCACTTGGATGCGTGGCTTTTTGCCAGTCTCTCCCGGTACGTTCAATCCAGGCGGAGCATTATTTAAGCCTGAACGTTCGACACTCTACGAGATCGGAGTGAAGACATTCTTTTTCGAGAACCGAGTTTCAACCACGCTAGCATGGTACCGCCTGACCAGGGATAACATACTGACTCTTGATCCTTTGGCGCCTGGGTTTCAAGTGCAAACTGGTCAACAGCGCAGCCAAGGGATTGAGTTGGATGTTACCGCTACCCTGACCAGCGGATGGAATGTGATTGCCAGTTATGCCTATACAGATGCGGAAGTAACGCAGGACAACGATCTTACAATTGTTCATAAGCGACTGGGCAATGTGCCATATAATAAGGCTACGCTCTGGTCTACGTATCACTTTCAGGATGGTTCACTGAAAGGCTTTGGAGTTGGAGGTGGAGTTTACGGCTATACCAGCCGCAACGCATCAATATTTGGTCCAGGTCAATTAGAGATTCCTGGCGCTGTGACGATCAATACAGCATTGTACTATGATAGAGACCTTCCGGCAGGCAACTGGTTAGGTGCGAAGGTTGTCAATGTAGCGTTGAATTTTAGAAACCTGTTTGATCAGCGCTATGTCGAGTCGGCGCAAAATACGACAACGAGACTGTACTTCGGTGAACCCCGTACCGTCCTGGCCACGGTGGGGCTGCGGTTTTGAACTATTTAACTTTCGCAGGGCTGTTTTGCGTAGACTCACGCCGGCAGCCCAGGATTCTTCGGCAGGATAGTAGATAAATCGTAGAATTTTCAGTAGACTTGATCGCCACGTGTTGCTGAGTATGGTGAAGAACGCACGGTGAAATTCACCAGGTACTTCGAATTCATTCGGATGCGTCCTGATCGGGCTCTCATTCGCAAAGAGTGGATCGAACAAGTGGTCAACAATCCCGTGAAGGAAGTAGTCCAAAGAGACGGACGAATCCGTCGATGGAGGCCTATCGAAGAAATGGAAAACAGATATTTGCGTGTTGTGTTATTGCCTGACCGCAACACCGTCCACAATGCTTTCTTCGACAGGGGATTCAAGCCATGACCATCAAGTATTTTCAAGACACCGATACCTTGCATATTGAGTTCAAGGCGGTACAAATTGCAGAGACGAGAGATTTGGACGAGAACACGCAACTTGACCTTGATAAGGACGGTAATATCTGCGCCATCACCATTGAACATGCCCACGATCGAGCAGACATCCCGCATTTCTCTTTTGAACAAATCGCAGCCTAATCAGAGCCACATCCATATCTACTGTCAAGGAGGCTGGCACAAATTCTGTCTGCACTTCGATTCTGACGAGCGCATCGATCAGCGCATTCTAAAAGGAATTCAAAGTCTTCACTCGTGACAGTGCCTCTTAATCGGCTCGATCGTTATTTCGACTCCCGGATCTTCTTGATTTCCTCTTCAGTGAATTGGTGCTTAACCTGGTTGGACGTGTTTTCGCCAAAATGCTGAAATGCCGCATCCACCATGAGTGGCGCCAATTCCTTCAGATCCCGTGAACCGCTCGTATTCATCGTTTCACCACGCCATAGCTCCACCGCAGACCCGGTGGAGTTCGACTTCTGAAAATCCACGACGACGATGACGAGCTGATTGGTATAGAGGCGCTGCCCCGTGGATCCTGCAGGCGCGCTGCCCATTCCATAGCCGCCACCGCCGCCGTATGAACCTCCACCGCCTCCCGGACCCATCCCTCCACTGGGGCCCATGCTTCCGCCTCCGGGAGGAAGACCCCCTCCCGCATTGCTGATAGCCCTGGACCCTTCAGTCGTGCCGTACGCAAGGAAGATCCCAAGCTGAGCGGTTTTGGTGCTGGTCTGTTTATAGCCGCGGGCATCCATTTTAGTACTCACGAGGCGTGCATATTCGGGAAAGTCCTGATCCTTTTCCACTTCGTTCGTGGGCAGGACGGTGTAGGTGACGTGTTGAGGGATCGATTCGCCGGATTTGCTCGATCCCGTCACGTTGACCGCGACGGTTTGCGCGCACCCGGCGCACAGCAGCAAGAGTCCGACGATGGTGACGGTGCTGAGCGTTCTCTCCATGCGATGCCTCCCTACTAAGTGATAGCGATCATGATAATGATGGATGGTTCCGGTCATGAGTTCAAGAGCTATCACGGTCTGAAAAAATATTTACAGATCTGGAAACCGAACATGGCCTATTGGCTGCTTAGTGTCTAATCTGCATTCTCTGCCTGTTCGTCTTTCGTCTTCCGTGGTTGACGGCGGACGCAGTTTCATTGTGTCTTCATAACCGCCATTCGACCTGTGCGCCATCACTTGCGCGCATCGAATCCGGAAAGTAAACATTCCCTTCTTCTCTTCCTCATGTATAGATTGCTCCGCTCACACTGATCGCTGATGATGGTGTCACTGGAGTCATGAGTCAAAGCGAATTGCTTCAGGCCTTTGAAACGCATGCCCTCGACCTGCGTCGATTTCTAGCCAAGCGGGTGCAGTGTGAAGAAACTGCGGCTGATCTCGTGCAGGAGACGTATTTAAGATTGTCGGGAATTGCCCGTTCAGAGCCGATTCAGAACATCCGAGCCTTTCTCTTTCAGGTTGCCGACAATCTGGCGATCGACCATTTGCGATCCCGAACGAGATTTTACCAGCGCTATGCCGGAACCCCATCCCCGGACCTCATGGGCTCCACGCCGTTGCCGGATCGGGAGTTGGCTGCGAAACAGGAGTGGTCGATCATTCAACAGGCGATCAGCGAATTGACTCCGAAATGCCGGACGGCGTTTCTGTTGCACCGAGTGCAACACCTGAGCTATAGCCAAATTGCCGCGAAATTGGACATTTCACAGCGGACGGTCGAGAAACATATTAGTAAAGCGTTAGCGCATTGCCGGTTGCGAATCGATCGTGCCGGGATGCCGTGAATGCGTATGACCGCTGCGAAGAAGGCGGCTGACATCGTTCACCTGGATTTGCGATGATACGGGAGCACATCTTCTCTCATCCGGTTGCAATTATGGGGCGTACGCCCGATTCTGATCGGTACGAAAAACTTGTCGGAGAAGCATCCGATTGGTTCGCCCGTCTCCGTGCAGAAGACGCCACGGAGGATGACCGCTGCGCATTTATCCGCTGGAAGTCGCAAAGTCCTGCCCATCATGATGCCTATGAGTCTGTCCGGCTGCTGTGGGATAGCATGGCTCAGCCGGCCGGTGCGTGGCCTGAGATCGATTTGCAGAGTCTCGAACGCGATCGTGTCAACGATCTCTCTCCACGCCGATCACGTTCTGCCATGGCCGGAGTCTTCCGAACGGTCGGGATGGCCACCATGGTGGCAGCGGTGGCAGTCGCCGCCGCTCTGTGGGGTCCCGACGTCCTGCAACGTTGGCAGAGTGATTATTCGACTTCTGCCGGTGAGCATCGAGAGGTGCAGCTATCGGACGGTTCAACGGTCCTCTTGAATACGGCCAGCGCACTCGCGCTCGGCACGTGGGATCACGAGCGGGTCGTCAAGATTCTCAAGGGCGAGGCGGCGTTTTCTGTTGCAGCCGATTCAACAAAGCCGTTCATCGTGAAAGCGGGGGCCGGTGAAGTCCGCGTTGTCGGCACAAAATTCTCGATCCGGACATGGCCCGGTCGTACCACCGTCACGGTCACGGAAGGAGTCGTGACGGTTGGAACGGATGCGGAGTCCGACACTGTCCAGGTCAGAGCCGGGGAAGAGGTCTCGTACGGCGGGCAGGGGATGGGGGCGATCGTCAAGGCCGATCCCATGAGAAGCCTGGCCTGGCAGCGCGGACAACTGGTTTTCACGATGGAGCCTCTGAGCGCAGTCATCGAAGAACTGAACCGCTATCATTCCGGCGCGATCATGGTGGTCAATCCCTCTCTGAAAACACGCATGGTCAGCGGGGTGTTTGCAACCGATGATCCTGTACGAGTCATCAGTGCCGTCACCCGGACTCTGCACGTGCGTTCGTTTTCTTTGACCGATCGGTTCGTCTTTCTCTACTGAAGGCCAGCCTGTACCCACTTCATTAGCTTCAGATCTCAATTCCACGTCTCTCGCCCCGACTGATACTTGAAACAGGAGTCTGCCGATCCATCTCTCCATACGCCTCTAATTGGCTCGGGATGCCAGTTCCGGCCCGCTCGGTTCTTGGGCCGCACACGCCATGAAATTTTTCTATGGGGGTCATGCCCGGTTGGTTCGTCTAGAGAGAACATTGCCGCAGAGCGGCTCAACGAATCACGGCCACGATCACATCACTTCATAGGAGTCGAGCGCATGAGACGGTTCGGAGTTCTCGTTTGGTCATTCATCGCAGTCATCGCCATACTGGGCGCGCTTGGTCCCGCATCAGGATACGGAGCAGACGGGTCGCACACCGGGAGCCCGGTCGCGTTTGATATTGCGCCGCAGCCACTGACCGATGCCTTGATCGCTTTCTCGGCTCACACCCATCTTCAAGTATTGTATGAAGGGCCAATCACAGAGGGCATACAAAGTTCCGGCGTGTCGGGAGAAATGATGCCGATGGTTGCTCTCGACCGGCTGCTGGCCGGGACCGGCCTGTCTTACCGGTTGGCGGAGGGCGATACCATTACCCTGGTGCGCGATTCGTCGTCCGGCATCGTCCCAGGGATGGTTGGGGCGGGCGTTGCTGCCGGTGCCATGGCTGTGTCAGATGGGTCCGACGAGGCAGTGCAACCAACCCAGAAGCCGGTGAAGGTACCGGAGATTCTGGTGAAAGACGTGCGGCAACGCGGGGCGGACACCTCCTACGTGGCGGAAGAAACGAACACGGCGACGAAAAGCGATGTCCCGTTGTTGGAAACGCCGCAATCGATCACGGTGATTACCCGCGCCCGCATGCAGTCGCAGGAGGTCAACACGCTGGCCGAAGCGTTACGGTATGCGGCGGGTGTGCAAGGTGAGCCGGCCGGATTTGAACCTCGTTTGACATGGCTTCGCTTGCGCGGATTCGAGAGCTCGACGGACGGAATTTTCAAAGACGGGTTACAGCTCCGCAATCCCGCCTTCGGCACCACCTACAACTTGGAACCCTACGGTGCGGAGCAGTTGGACGTCTTGCGCGGTCCCGCGTCGTTTCTCTACGGACAAGGAAGCCCGGGCGGGCTCTTGAACTTCATTACGAAGCGGCCGACCAAGGAATCGTTGCACGAAGCGCAGTTTCTCGTCGGCAACTACGGTCGCTACGAAGGCCGGTTCGATTTGGGTGGGAAGATCAATGACAACGACAAACTCTTGTTTCGTGTGACCGGGCTTTTCCGCGAGAGCGGCACGCAGATCGACAATGTGCCCTACGATCGGATCTTCATCGCCCCGGCCTTGACGTGGCAGATGGCGTCGAGAACCAGCCTCACGCTGTTAGCCACCTATCAAAAGGACAATGTCAATGCGTTGCAATGGTTGCCGTCGGACGGGACCTTGCTGCCGAATCCCAACGGTGTCGTCACGCCGCGGCGATTTGCGGGGCAGCCCGGCGTCGATCATTACCGGCGGACCGAGTTCCATATCGGCTATGAGTTCCGCCATGAATTCTCCGACAGCTGGAACTTTCTTCAGAAGGTTCGCTACAACGAGAACAATCTCGACCAGACCACGACGTACATCTACGCCATGGATCCGGACCGGCGGACAGGTCTTCGTGACGAGTGGGCCGACGTCGGCAAACTCGGCGGTCTGGCGATGGACAATCAGCTGCATGGTAGGTTTTCAACCGGTTCGCTGCACCACGCCTTCCTCGGCGGTCTCGACTTTCAACGGGTGACCTTTGCACTGAAGCGGCAGTTCGCGGAGGCGTCTTCGATTGACGTGTTCAACCGGTACGACTACGGTCTTCCGGGTGTCGTTCCCTATTTCAACAGCAATCAGGAGATCACGCAGTACCAGACCGGCCTCTACGTGCAGGATCAGGTCAAGTACGATCAATGGCTGCTGACGATCGGCGGGCGCCACGATTGGGCGAAAAACGAAACGACCGACCTCCTTGCCAATACGAGCCAGAGCCAGACCGACAATAAGTTTACCGGCCGTGCCGCCCTGACCTATGTTTTTAAGTCGGGCATCGCGCCGTATGTCAGTTATTCGACGTTCTTTCTGCCGTCGATTGGAACCGATCCCGAAGGACAGCCGTTCAAACCAGAAACCGGACGCCAGTATGAGGCGGGCATCAAATATCAGATTCCCAACACACGCGCATTCCTGACGGCGGCCGTGTTCGACCTGACACGGGAGAACTATGTGCAGACCGATCCCGGAACGTTCTTGCCGGTCCAGCGAGGGAAGGCTCGTTCACGGGGCGTCGAACTGGAAGGTGCGGCGAGCTTCGATTCCGGCATCGATGTCATTGCAGCCTATACCATTCTCAATACGCGGATTATCCAGACGACAGAGCCGACAGAGCAGGATAAAATGTTCATCCAGACGCCGGCACAATTCGGATCACTCTGGGTGAAATACACGGTTCCGGAAGGTACGATGAAGGGGCTCGGAATCGGCGGCGGCGCGCGATACACCGGCTATACGTATGGCGACGCTGCGAACAACTTCAAGGTGCCCAGCTACGTGCTTGGCGATGCGGTCGCAGATTACCTTTGGGGCCATTGGCGGTTTGCCTTGAACATCAGCAATATCTTCAACCGCCATACGTTCGCCTGCTTCAACGAGGGACAGACCTGTACGTACAACGAACTTCGCCAGGTGGTCGGTACGGTTGCGTATCGGTGGTAGTGGCGGTGAGGGCAACGGATTCCGAGTACATGGAGGAGCAGAATCTCGTGCCGTTGACAGCCACGATCGGACGGTATTAATTGGTTGGATCGTTTAGGCTGTTCGACTCCGGTTTTCATGACACTGTAATCGGAGGATTTGAAAAGGGTTTCTCTTACCGTAAGTATCCGAATTCGTCCAAGTCAGCTGACCCACGCACCAGGATGTTCTCGGGCCGTACGTGGACCGACCACGCCAGACTGAACCTCTGAGCCCTATTTCTCAGCCTCGCGAGTGTAGTAAGGTACACCTCCCTGTCGCTGGTGCGTAATGAAGGTGAGGTTTTCCCAGCTTCATGCGTCAATGTTAGAGAGACGGAGTATTTCCAGCCGTGATTGGGGGATTATGCTGATCCTACTGCTCATACCTCTATTCCTGGTCTCGTGCGCTGAAGGCCGCTGGGCACATCCGACAAAGACGGAAGCTCAGGCTCAACAGGATTGGGAAGTATGCAAATCTGAAGTGTTATCCGGGGCCGAACATCAAAAGGACACGATGGCGGGCAGCATCAATCTGAGCGGCTGCATGCAGTCAAAGGGATATCGATACGTAGAGGATGAGCACCCCAAATATCCCAGCGCAGACAGTCCCGTTCCTCATTAAGCCATCAATCCAGCCTGGCCAAGGCGATGCGCTTGGGAGATTTGCATGGGGAATGTCAAAGGGATCAAGAGAGTTTCGTGGCAGCATGTCGCTTCACGGACCGCCGCAGCGGTGCTTGGCGGCTATGCGCTGGCGTACGCGGCAACGGCCTGCCTGACGCTCATCCTGCCCTTGGCGAAATCTGAAGCGGTGTTGACCGCGGCCATGCTCTCTTTTGTCTGGTATACCGGCGCCATTCTCTGGGCTTTTGCCGCAGCCACGCCACGACGCGCCTGGATTGGAGTCGTGGTTCCAACCATCTGCTTCGCGGCGGTCGCCTTTCAGCTTACATCGGTTCTTGGTCCGTAAACGACGCCATACCCTGACATGCAGGACCGGCTTCAGCGATGAAGGACAGTTTCTCACAGTCCATGGACTGGTTGCATACGTGGGGCGGCCTATTGTTTGGCTGGCTCTTGTTTGCCATCTTTCTCACCGGTACCCTGACCGTTTTCGATAAAGACATTACCTACTGGATGCGGCCAGAACTGCATGCTCTTACGCCTTCGACGCCGAACGTGGAAGCCGCAGCGAACCAGCTTTCAAAGCTTGGAGTTCATGCGGATGAATGGTGGATCGAATTCCCGCATGTGCGAGATCCCGCGTTCACGATTTATTGGGAAGACAAGGGTGCGGGAACCATGGAAGAACGCCATCTCGATCCCGCCACTGGCGATGTCCTTCGCGTGCGAGGAACGAGAGGGGGGGATTTTTTCTATCGATTTCACTATCAGCTTCACTTGGATCGGCCCGGTATTTGGATCGTCGGGGCTTCGGCCATGGCGATGTTGACAGCACTGGTCACTGGGCTCGTCATTCATCGGCGGATCTTCAAGGACTTTTTTACATTCAGGCCCCGAGCCACGCCGCATCGGGCTTGGTTGGACGCCCATAACGTCACCAGTATTCTGGTGCTGCCGTTCCATCTCATCATCACGTTCACAGGGTTGGTCATTTTCTGGAACACGTATATGCCCGCCGGTGTAGACCTCTTGTACGAAGGCAAGCCGGAGCTGGCGTACAAGGATGTAGAACGTCGCATGGAGCGCGAGCCGGCCAACGTTCAGGCCTCACTGGGGTCCTTAGTCGACGCGGACCGTAGGGCTCGGACATATTGGCGCGGAGGCAACACCGAGTGGCTCGGTGTGAAGCATCCTGGTGATCGCCACGCCCTCGTCGAGGTCACGCGCCGTGCCGATGACCGACTCGCTTTGATTTCGGATCGTGTCACGTTCGACGGAGTCACCGGCGAGGTTTTGCAAGTCTGGACAGACAACCGGCCGGCATTTTTGACATATTCCGTCTTGATCGGGCTTCATTACCTCTGGTTCGATCATATGGCGATTCGCTGGTTGTATTTCTTCATGGGGCTCTCTGCCACTGTCATGATCGGGACGGGTCTGATGTTGTGGATCGTCAAGAGACGCGATTGTCACACAGGCTATCGACGCGGATTTCAGATAGTTGAAGGGCTCAACATTGCCGTCCTGGCTGGTTTACCGGTAGCCATCGCGGTGTTCTTTTGGGGGAATCGCTTGCTGCCGGTTGATGTAGCGGATCGGGCCTTGTGGGAAATGCGGCTGTTCTTTCTAGCCTGGAGCCTCTGCGCCGTCTACAGCTTTACGCAGCAGGATGCGCTCGGGCTTTGGAAGCGGCTGCTCCACATATCGGGATTGCTGTTTGTTTTGCTGCCGGTTCTGAATATGGTTACGACCGAAAGCCATGTTGTTCAATCGTTGGCTGACCACAATTGGAGACTGGCCGGGGTGGATCTCGTGAGCCTGGGTGTGGGCAGCATATTGTGCTGGACCGCCTGGCGTATTAGCCGTCCGTCACGAGAAGCGGTCGCGCACTCAACCGATTCCTTGGTGAACGCCGGGCAGGTTTGAACAATGCGTTGGGTGGCAATCGCACTTTGTTATGGAGGATTGCTGAGTTTGTGTCTGGCCATGCCAAAGCATTATAGGCAACTTTTGCATCGGAATTCTTCTTCGACTGTTCGAATCGCTTGGACCATAGCAGGGTGGGGAGGGTTAGCCGCCTCGTTGGCGGCTGCGATATCGGCCGATGGATGGGCATTCGGGACAGTTGCGTGGGTATCTCAATTGGCTGTCATCGGACTGTTGCTGGTGTTAATGCTTCCCCATATGCCTCGATTCGCGCTGGCCGTAGGGGTACTCAGTCTCGGGTCTGTATTGACGCTGTTGCTCTTGTCGCTCCGTTAGGCGGGGGTTCCGCCGCGTCGTCATATAGTCGAAAATAAATATATTTCCGGAAACCGAACATGCCCTAACGCCATCCATTCTGGTAGGGTAGGCTCCGTCTGTGCTCCGGCCGGCAGAGTTTCCAAGCCGAGGTTTACCTGTTCGCCGACTGAGGATCCACGATGACAGATTGGTCGAACAATCCAGGCATCCCGCCGTTTTCATTGTCCTGCTCCTCGGGGGAAACCTCCGATCATCCTGTTCCTACTCATCTGGATACACTTGTTGAATTCGTGAAGAAGGAACAGGCTGAGTTACTCAGGTTTCTGACCTGGAAGGTCCAATGTCCCTCTGCAGCGGCTGACCTCGTCCAGGAAGTCTATCTCCGAATCGTTACGCTGACCAGGCCGGAGGCCATTCGTGATCCTCGTGGTTTTCTGTATACGACGGCTAAACATCTCGCCATAGACTATTTGCGGAAGAAGGATCGCACGCTTCCCAGGTCCGAACCACTTGAGCAGGCTGTGTCCGTCCCCGCATCGACTCCGGATGCCGAAACCACGCTCGACGCCAAAAAACGGTTGGCCGCAGTGCTGCAGGCAATTGAAGAGCTTCCTGCCAGGCAACGTGTGGTGTTCATCATGTTTAAGTTCGAACATCGAACGTACGGAGAGATTGCTCAGGCGTTGAACATCTCGACAAAGACGGTCGAACATCACCTCACCAGAGCTATGGCTCATTGTCGCGCCCGTTTCGAGGGATTAGATAGTCCGGTAGAATGATCCCGCATGGGCCATTGAGTCGCCATTGCCATCTCAATTATCATATGAGTCCGAGTTTGCAGGTCAGAATATTCTGCACCCCATCCTGGTCGGTGTATGTCTGAACAAGAACGTGTAACGATTGGTCGGCGGAATAATGTTTCCCCTGTATGGGAAGAGGCCAATGCACGGCTTCTGCGCCTACATTCCGGCCTGATGTCCGAAGCAGAACATCAAGAATTGGCGAAGTGGCGTGAAGATTCAGCCCATGAACTTGAATTTCGTCAGGCTGAGCTGTTCTGGAATGCGCTGGACGGATTGGGAGGGCAGGTCTCTCGTCCGATTACAACCGTACTGACGGGACAGGTTCGGCCTGCGGCCAAGGCCGCATCGTACGACCCGTCGAGAACCCGATTCGGATCATGGCGTCGATTCTCATTGGCCGCTGCAGCCATGGTGCTGACGGTTGTCCTGGTCTCGGTTCTGTGGTCTGCTGTTGACTTCTGGCTGAGCGACTATCGTACATACACCGGAGAGCAGACGTCCGTGGCCCTTGCCGATGGCTCGACTGTGTACCTGAACACGCAATCCGCTTTGTCAGTGGATTTATCCGCCAGTCGTCGTGCACTTGTGCTCAAACGGGGAGAGGCCTTGTTCGAAGTCGCTCATGATCCCTCAAGACCCTTTGACGTGAGTGTCAACGGCGTGGTTGTGCGGGCTGTCGGGACGACGTTCAACATCGATGCTCACGGCAAAATGACCGCTGTCAGCGTCATTGAAGGGGCTGTGAGATTAGTCGATCAAGGGGCGCAATATGACATACCTGCAGGGTATCGTCTCGCATATGAATCGGGATCTCGCCCCGGTGCTATTGAACCGATCAGCCCACCGAAAGTGACCGCTTGGCGTCAACACGAGTTCCTATTTGACGACATGCCGCTGGACAAGATCGTCGCGCAGTTGAATCGCTATCGATCTGGGGCAATTGTTGTTATGGATTCGAAACTCAGATCTCAACGATTGACGGGGAGCATTGCCCTCGATAACCCTGAGCATTCTCTCAAAATGCTTCAGCAGGTACTGCCATTTCATGTCAGGCAAGTGACGCCCTACCTCACGCTCATTTCCTCCTGACTCCCTGGACACCAGAGCATTCGTCCAATAGGTACGATCGGCATAAGCTATGACGAAATTTTGAGAATGATTGTAAAAAATATTCATATCGAGTAGGGAAACCCATATTCCCATGTCGTCCTTTGTCCTGAGGTGTCCGACAAGCGCGGGTTCATCAGGGAAAGGAGTCTGTATGTGGAGGGTACGAGCGTTCTTGCTTGTTTTGGTATGGGTAGTGATAGGGGAGGGATTCGACCAGGATGCCTTCGCCCAACAACCGGTTGGACTACGAGGTGGCATCATCGCATTTGATATTCCGCCACAACCTCTGCCTATGGCGCTGAACACATTTCGTGAACAGAGCGGGGTGCGATTTCTTCATCGGGCCGAGCTGACACAATCACAACAGTCTCAAGGAGTGGTCGGCCGATACTCAGCGGAAGACGCGCTCTCTATTCTACTCCAGGGTACGGGATTGACCTTCTACGTTGCAGAAACCGACACCGTGATTCTCGAGAGGGCGTCGTCTTCAGATGTAGGACCAGCGATCCCTCTAGCGGCAACGCCAACCGGCGAAGAAACCTTAAAAGTGCCCCTGGTCGAAGTGATTGGAACCGCGCCCAATGCACTCGATCACATACCGGGATCCGGCCGTGTTGTGACGAGCGAATCGATTCAGAACAATCGCCGCTTTACCATCAATGAAGCGCTGCGCGAAGTGCCGGGAGTGCATGTGCGCGATGAGGAAGGATTCGGATTGCGCCCCAACATCGGTGTTCGCGGTCTGAATCCGACAAGGAGTTCGAAGCTTCACATCATGGAAGACGGCGTGCCGATCATGATCATGCCGTACGGCGACTCCACATCATATTATTTTCCTCCACTGTTCCGATTCGATCGTATCGAGGTATTGAAGGGAAGCGGACAGCTTCTCTACGGTCCTCAAAATATCGGCGGGGTCATGAATCTCATCACAAGAAATCCCCCAGCCACTCCCGAAGGTCATTTGGAGGTCAGGGGCGGGAGTCTCAGCTATCTCATGACCCATCTGGATTATGGAGGGACGTGGGGCACCGGAGGCTACTATGCCGACTATACTCATTACCAGGGAACAACCCCTCGGTTTTTCAATCAGCGCGCAGAGGTCGATGACGTCACATTTAAGACGGTTCAAGAGATCAGTCAGCGCTCGTCCATTATGGCAAAGTTCAACTACTACCGAGAGGATTCGACCATCGGTTATCAGGGTATCTCGCAGTTTCAATACAACACCAATCCTCGCAACAACGGCTTCAACAACGATGCCTTCGATTTTCGGCGCATCGGCATGCAAGTCGCACATCAATACATGTTCACGGCGAATCTGAATGTCACTACGAATTTCTTCGGCCACTACATATCCCGAGACTGGGGACGTCAGAGCACGGATCTTGACGGCAACCCGGCGACCGCCAATCCTTCGTTTAATACCGGGAATACCATCAATGGAAGTGCGACGCAGGCTATTCCCACGAATGGCCGGTTCTTGAACGCGCGTGATTATTTTGTATACGGCGTGGAACCCCGTTTTCATTACGACCACAGTCTATTCGGCATTAAATCTGAGGCGGACTTCGGAGCCAGATTTATGCACGAAGAGTCGACGAGACGGCAGTTCCAGAACTTGACGTCAGGAATAGGGCTCACCTGTCCTACGACCCAAACCGGTTGCCTTGGTGAGGATACCTTTCGTACGACCAATGCCTATGCGTTCTTCTTCCAGGACAAGTTCTATTTTATGCAGGACAAGATTACCGTGACTCCTGGCGTTCGAGTTGAACAGGTGAATTACGACCAGAACAACAGGCTGGCGAATGGAGGGACGGGAGCATATTCGAGCGCTCATACGATCGAACCCATGCCTGGAATCGGTGTGACGTATACGCCGGTAAAGGACTATACCTTTTTCGGCGGCGTTCATCGGGGGTTCGCCCCTCCAACCATTCCTGACGCGGTACAAATCGTCAATGGTGTTCAAGCCGATTTGAACGCAGAACTGAGTTGGAATTATGAGCTCGGAGTTCGCGGAACGCCGACCAAGTGGGCGGGGTTCGAATTCACTTTGTTTCAGATGGATTTCCAGAATCAGGTCATCGCACAGTCTTTGGCTGGTGGTTCAGGAGCCACACTTACGAATGGCGGGCGCACGCGCCATCGAGGGCTCGAGTTTGCGACGAAAATCGATTTGCTCGATATGGTGACCGGGCAGAATCCTGATCAGGACATTATTTTTGACGTCAATTACACGTGGGTGGCTGATGCGGAATTCCGCGGCACCAGATTCAGCAATCTGAACTGTAATCCGCTCGCGGCAGGAGGAAACAACAACTGTCCACTGTTGCCCGGAGAGCCGGCGGTCGTCAGTGTGAGCGGGAATCGCTTGACCTATGCTCCGAAGCACTTATTGTCTGCGGGTCTTGGATATAACAATCGTACCATCGGCTTTAACGCCCGCGTTGAAACGCAGTGCATCAGCGACCAGTTCAGCGACGATCGCAATACGGTGAATGCGACACCGAATGGTCAACGCGGAATTATTCGGGGTTGGTGCATCCTGAACGCCGTGGCGAACCAGTATGTGAAGCCAATCAAGACGACGTTCTTCCTGGATGGCAAGAACCTGTTGGATCAACTCTTTATTGTCGATCGCTCCCGCGGTATCTATCCGGGATTGCCGCTCCTGGTTCAAGGGGGTGCGCGATGGACGTTCTGAGCTGAAAAATTTGACTTCTAGTCGAACGGGAAATCAGCGCGCACGGGCTGTCCTCAAAGATCGGGAACCTCGTCGCGGTACAGCGTGATTGCGGTGATGTGGCGACAACGTAACTTTATCCGCTCGAAAACATGTCCCGAAATGATTGGATTGTGCAGGAACATGCGATGCGAAGCGGATCTGCTGCTTGTTTGACGAGCCCTGTTATGTGTATAACATTGCCCGCTTAAAGAGTGGGCGTGTCTCTGATCGTGTCAGCGTCAAGACGCGCATTAAGGGCACGATCTAAATGCTGGTCAACAAGTTCATGCGGGGTTGCCAATGATCGATCTCATCGGGTTAGGCTTCATTGCCGGTGTCATTCCCGTATATGCAGGGATCGTTGTAGCCCTAGTACTGGGTAAGGTATTGCCTCGCACCTGGGAAGGAGGCTTGATCGGGATCGCTACCGGCGTGCTCGTGTATTTGTTCTTTGATCTGATGCACGAATCAGTCGAGCTGACTGGTGCACGCGATCCGATCTCGTGGCTGGTATTTTTGGGCAGTCTGGGTATCAGTTTTGTCGGCCTCGTGGCCTTCGAGAGAAATCAAATGGTCGGAAGTCGTCGTGCTCCAAGTCGATGGGCCACCTTGCCGTATATGATTGCGATCGGCATGGGGTTGCATAATCTTGGAGAGGGACTGGCTATCGGGGCAAGTTATGCAAATGGGGAGTGGGTTTTGAGTGCACTGCTAGTGGCTGGTTTCGGTTTCCACAATGGAACAGAGGGATTTGGTATCGTCGGTGCTGCAGGCAAAAACTCTGTGACGGGCACCGATGCTCTTCTGTTGGGTTTAGTGGCCGGTGCCCCCACGTGTCTAGGCACCTTGTTAAGCGGGCAAGGATTATCACCGTATTTTACGATTCTGTTTTATACATTCGCCGCTGGATCGCTACTGTATGTCGTGTTCACTCTCACCGCAATGTCCTATACCGCAACTCGCCGGCTCCAAATGGCCTTTGGCGTCTTCATGGGCATCAGCCTCATGTATATCACCGCCATGGTTCTGACCCTCGTCGGCGGCATCAAGACGTAGGTTTCTCGCTTAAAAAAATAGTTCGGAAAACTGCTTGACACTACGCTCACTAAATGATATTGAGAATACATATCAAATAGTGATCGCTTGTGAGGCCAGCGGTCTCAAGGACCTGAGCCCAAGGTTAGAACGGTTATACCTTGGGCTTTCGTTTACTCAGGAATGCTTGGGACTCTGGCGCGATGGCGGTGAAGAGCATTTTACACGTGAAACCAATGGAGCATATCTATGATGCATCAAGCCAGATCTCGGGGAAGTGAATCATGCCAGCGATGCAGAGGATTGCTGGTGGTGGACAAGCGATTGGATTTCTATGGATCGCTACCTGCGTGGAAATGTGTGAATTGCGGATGGTGTTCGGAGGTACAGCATGCGCAGTCGAATCATTCGCACGCAACGGCAAGGGGAGCCTACAAATAAACGGATCCACTAAAGGAGAGACACGAATGAAACAGAACGGTTCATATGTGTTGAATTTTCGAGGGCCCGCATTGGTGGGGCAGCAACTGACGTTCGTACACGGGAAGCAGTTCGAAGGACGCACGATGGCATTGTGCTTTCTGCCGTATGCGGGTTTGATTGCTCCAGATAAGGCAGATCATGCGTCGGAACAGTTCGAGTTCGTGGGTACCACCCTCGTGATCGTTGTTTCGGGTGCATATCCCATGCATAGGCTATGGAGTCCTCATAGTGAAAAGCCCAGAACGACGATTTTGGCTGATCCTTGTGGCCGGCTTCATCGGTCGTTTGGCGTCATGGATTCGCAGCCGTCGTCTCGATGCCGGACCTTCCTGATCGATCGCGAGGGAATCCTCCGTCTCAGAGTGACTCATGATTTCATCGAACAGGATCTCGAGGCGATTCGGACCATCGCCGGTTTAAGCCACCACCCGTCGCTTCGCGGCAATGGAACCACAGAACCGGCTTGTAATGTCCATATGGAGTATTTGCCGGTGTAGCCGCGCCATTGCAAAGCCACGCGCATTACTTAATCAATGGAGGGGTACGATGCTCGGTCACGGTCAGGGCAAACTTGCGATGTGCGGATGCGGGAAATGTCATTTCACCTATGGATCCGTCACATTACATTTTGACAGGGAAGAGTTTCTCCTTTTCGCGGATTCCGTGGGGCGCTTGGGCGCTATGATCAGACAGGTCGGTCAGGAGCCGGCCGCGTCATGGCATCCCCCGAGTGCCAATACCTGTCACTAACTAGGGGACACGTCCGATGAAGATTCGTCATTGTCCACGCTGTCAGCGAAACAGCCTTTATCAGACCGGCGCATTCTGGGCTTGTGGAGTGTGCGGGTACGCCATCACTCAAAGTGCCTTACTGGTAGATGAGTCGAGGGGCAAGAGATCCCAACCTGGAAACTTGAATCCGAATCCCTAAGAAGAGGGGATGGCAGGAAGCACTTGATGGATAAATTGCGTTCACGTCTGAAAGACGAACTGGCAGTAGGCCTCAGTCTCGCGGCTGCGCTAGGAATGATCATCGGTGCAATCGCCACCATCTGGATCCGTAGCGTCGCGTCATGAGAACAGCCGATTCGTGCACATATACCCATTGCATCCAATCACTCGAGTGGCTTCAGACATACAGGACGATCACGCATGTGACTGGAGCAGTCGAAGGTCAAATTCTCAAAGTGCGAATCCCTCTTTCTGATAACACCCGTTGCCATGCCTCCGAGGTCTAGACTTTTGATCAGGTACAGACGTACAATCATCCACCACTGAGACTGTTTCTCAAAATCATGGTATGGTTGGAATGGTCACGTCGACAGGGCTTGCAGGTGGATACAGTCCAATGCAGTTGGAGAAGCAATTAGCATCAACGCGTGACGGGGGATGATTCAGTATCTTTTGGCATGACACCCCCGGATGCCAACGACTCTATAGCCATGAATCTAAGTTACGAAGACATCGAGCATCTCTTTCATGAACATCGATATGAAGTTACGCGTTCGCTCTACCGAATGGTGAGGTGTGAGCAAACGGCAGCGGATCTCACGCAGGAAACATTCATGCGATTAGTCAATTTGGCGCAAACCAGTTCGGTTATGTATCCGCGGGCGCTCTTATTCAAGACAGCCACCAACCTTGCTATCGACTACCTTCGGAAAGGCAAGTCTGAGCAACACAGTGGCGAAGCCCTTGAGCTCGCTTTGGAAGTTCCGTCCGGAGCCCCATCAGCGGAACGGACTATCCTGGACAAGCAACGGCTTCAGATTTTCTTGAACGCCATAAATACCCTGCCACAGCGCAGCCGCGAAGCATTTCTTCTTCATCGGGTGCATGACTGCTCGTATCGAGAAATCGCAACACGGTTGAACATTTCGGAAAGCGCGGTCGAAAAGTTGATCATGCGTGCGCTGCTGTACTGTAGGCGGGCTCTTCAAGAGCATGACACGGACTGAGGTGAGGGACTGGCACGTGGATTCGTCACAAGGATATACTCGGCCCCTTGGTGTCGTTCCGCGCAGTTTAAACCCGTCAGGCTGTCGTCATGTCGCCAGATTCCGATTCGCAGAAGTCTTCACGTCCTACGGACGACGACCATGCAATAGCTGAGGAAGCGGCCCGCTGGTTTGTCCGCCTTCGTGCTCAAGACATATCAACTGATGAGCGCCGAGCGTTTGAACGCTGGCGGGCGCAGCGTTCCCTTCACGATCGTGCCTACAGGGAGATCTGTGATCTTTGGAATGATGCTGCCTTCAACGCGGCCTCCATACAAAGCGAAGAAGAGGGATCTCATGCATCAAGCCGGTTTCCATTCAGAATCTGGCGTCGATCAAATTTCACCCGATATCTTGCAGCCGCGGCCATTGCAGGCCTGCTAATTGTTCTCGGGCTACAATTTGACCTCCCGCTCCTGTTTACAGCTGAATATCGGACGGCGACAGGGGACAGGCGCGTCATCTCTTTGCCCGATCAATCGCTTGTAACCCTTAATACCCACAGCGCCATTTCGACTGATTTTCTCCCGCATGAACGTCGCATCCATCTGCTGAGTGGAGAGGCGCACTTCAAAGTTCATTCCGACGAACGGCGGCCTTTCGTAGTCGACCACCATCATATCCATTCCCGCGCCGTCGGCACGTCCTTTGTGGTTCGGGAGGAGGCTCAGGGTATCCGCCTTACGGTTGCAGAAGGGGTCGTCGAGTTATCTCCACGGGAGGGCTCTTGGAACTCTTTGCAAGTAACGGCGGGTCAACAAGTACTTGTCGATCAGGATGGGCCAGGGCCGATACGGCCTGTGGACATACACGCCGTAACTGGATGGATGCGCGGACGGCTCGTTTTCGACAATGTGTCGTTAGAACAAGTCGTGACGGAGATCCGGCGCTATCACAATGGATTGATCATATTATGGAACCCGGCTCTGGCTAATATACGTGTCAGTGGCAGTTATAATCTCTCGGATACGACCGCCATTCTTACCACCCTTACACAAACCCTTCCGATTCATCTGACACGGCTCACAGACCGTCTAGTGATCCTTTTTTAAACAATCAGTAAAAATTTTCTCAAACCGGGTGAGGGAAAACTCTCTCAGGCCGTCATTAGAGGGCAATCCATTTTATTTTGTCTTGATTAGCTCTTTCATGTCGAACCGGGGGAGAGACTCCAATGGGAAGTCATGTTTCATATAGAACAGTCGTCATCATATTCTTATGTTTGGCTATGTCGATCATGCACGTCGCTTTGCCGGCATCAGCCCAATCCGCGGCGAATGCTAGGACAGGGGAGGTGGCTGCGACCACCTACGACATTCCTGCGCAGCCTCTGACCTCGGCCCTGAACGCGTTCGCGGAAACATCCGGTCTTCAGGTGAGTTTCCCTTCCGAGTTGGCAACCGGCGTCGATTCTCCGGGATTGAACGGCAGCTATACGCCGGCGGCGGCGCTCGACACACTTCTCGGAGGCACCGGACTCGGGTATCGGTACACGAATCCACACACAGTCACCCTGACCAATAAACAAACATCACAATTAATGCTGACGCAGGAACAGGATGCTCAAGGGGCCGTACAGGCCGATTCGCCTGCTCCTGCAGCCACGAAACCCGTCAAGGTGCCGGAAGTGATAGTCAAAGATGTCAGAGAACGAGACGATACCTATGTCAATGAGGATGCAAGCACGGCGACAAGACTTCCGGTTCCCATTCAGGACATGCCGAAGTCAATTGAAACGGTCACACGTCAGGTCATATCGGATCAGAGGGTGATTCGACTGGAAGATGCCCTCAGAAACGTCAGCGGTACATTTGCTCCAAACAACAATGGTGGGAGAGCGGCCGACTTCACAATACGTGGCTTCCAAAGCGGCTTGAACGTGTTCAAAAATGGCTTCCGCGACGATAGCACTTTCGGGGGCCGAGCGGCTAGAGACATCCTGAATCTGCAAAACGTGGAAGTAGTGAAAGGACCACCCTCCTATCTCTATGGCCGATCGGATCCGGGTGGTGTCATCAATCAAATTACCAAAGATCCTCTGAAGACCCCATATTATTCCGGGGAGATGATCATCGGCAGTTATGATCTCTATCGGCCGACCATGGACATCGGCGGTCCGATGAATGAGAGCAAGACACTTACCTACCGGTTAAACGCGCTGTACGAAACCGCTGGCTCCTATAGAGAGGGTGTGCGAAGTCAGCGCATCTTTATCGCGCCGACCTTAGGATGGGATATCGGATCACGCACCACTCTCCGGTTTGAGGGAGAATATCTTTATAACAATGCACCGATCGATCGGGGACTCGTTGCCTATGGAAATGGGGTTGCTCCAATTCCCATCGGCCGTTTTCTGGGGGATCCTAACAGGAAGCTTGAAGTCAATCAGGGGAAAGCGACTCTGATATTGATCCATCAGTTCAATGATATGTTCAAATATCGGAGCGCATTTCGTGCAGCGGTGTCAAAGCAACGATATTCAAGCCTTGAATCGAACTTTCTTGATGAAGCGACTGGAGACTTGAATCTTGCAAGGTACGAATTGCCCGGGCTGTTCCAAAGTCACTACTGGCAAAACGAAATCCATGGGAAATTTGCGACCGGCTCGATTAAACATACCGCGTTGATCGGAGTCGAGTTGGGCAGAGAAGCGACGACCCAACAGGCCGCCGGGGATTTTGGAACCAACTTAAGCTTCATCAATATTTTCAACCCCAATAGTCGTCTCTTTGTTGACGGTCCGATATCAAAGTTCAATGACTCATCTCAGACGAATAACATTTTGGGTGCGTATTTCGGCGATCAAATCGATCTCTTGGATAACCTGCATCTCCATGCGGGAGGCCGATTCGATCTATTCGAGCAGAAGTTGACGAATCGCCCCACTGATTTTTCGCCGAATCAAACGACTGACAGCCAAACAGACCGAGCTTTCAGTCCTTCGGTCGGCCTCTCGTACAATATTGTGAAACAAGTAGCTGTCTATGCCAACTGGACCACTTCCTTCGCCCCCCAAGTGGGAGGGTCGAGAAGCGTTGACGGCAATCTCTTCAGTCCAGAGCGTGGGCGTTCTTACGAGGGTGGTCTGAAGTTTCAGACCGCCGATCACCGGGTTCGTTCCACGTTAGCTGTGTTCGAAATCACAAAAAAGAATGTCTTAACAGCTGATCCAACACAGCCACCTGGATCTGGTTTCTCCGTAGCGACCGGCGAACAGCGGAGTAAGGGCGTGGAGTTTGACGTGGCCGGTCAAATACTGCCCGGGTGGGATGTGATCGGAAATTATGCGTATGTTGATGCACGGGTCACGCAGGATCCTCAATTCGTCGTTGGGAGCAGGCTTCCCAATGTCCCTCTCCATCAAGGAAGTCTCTGGACAACTTATTTCTTCCAGGAGGGGGTGGCCAAAGGTTTTGGAGCCGGGATTGGAATGTACGCCCAGGGGAAGCGCCAAGGGCTTCTCTCTTGTCAGGATCCGACATTGTGCCAGGCACCCTTTGACTTGCAGGGATTCGTGCGAATGGACGCAGCGCTCTATTATCGCAAGCCGGAATTTTTTAACAGAACCAATCTCCATGCCGCGATCAATTTCACCAACCTCCTTGATCAACGCTATTTCACAGGCGTAGGAAACTTCCGCGAAGTCGTCTACACTGGTGCGCCGTTGACGGTTATTGGGTCTATTAAACTGGAATTTAACTAAAGTAATCGAGACATGTATATCATCAGGTGGTCAAGGACCACCTAGCGCTCACTCACTTTATCTAGTAAACTTCCGCCAACTTGCCGCACCATCTAATGAATGATGGTGCGGTTCCTTGCTTTTCATACGTCTATACATAAATAGACATTGACTGCAATTCAGAATGCCTGGCGCATGGGCGCATCAGGGTGGCTTGCAATGACCTTCAAGCGCATCTTCCTGACTCTTGTATTACTAGGCCTCGCCGGTGTTCTTACGCTGAGGATCTGGGACAGGCCGGCCAGTGAGTCGGCTGTGCCTGCCGTCTCTGAGAGAACTGCTCTCGTCGACATTTCCCAAGTCACGCTAGGATCAGTCACCGAATCTATTCAGGCAGTCGGCACCCTTCAGGCTATCGCATCGATCATGATCAGACCTGAGATTGCGGGGTTAGTGCGTCGAATCCATTTTATCGACGGCCAGTTGATTGAGCGAATGGCCCCCATGGTCGAACTCGACCAAGAAGAACTGCAAGCGCAAGCCAATCAAGCCGTTGCTCAGGAGCGAATCGCTCAAGTCACGTTCGAACGGCTCAAACGATTGGCAGCGCAACAGACCACCATTGTACCTGCTCAACAGGTTGACGAGGCCCGTTTGGCACTTCAGGCTGCGGCCGCCAATAGTGTGCTGTATGCCACTCGACTCAAGAAGAGCATTCTCAGAGCCCCCTTCAGCGGGACCGTGGGGTTACGACGGGTATCCGTAGGGGATTATGTGCAGCCGGGACAGGACATCGTCAATCTTGAGGATCTGCATACCCTCCACGTTGATTTTAAAGTCCCGGAAATCTGGCTCAGCAGACTCTCTAATGATCAGTCCGTCCAAGTCACGACCGATGCGTTTCCCAGCCTGGTCTTTGAGGGACATGTCACCGCAATAGATCCCAGAGTCGACTCGGTGAACCGCACAGTTTCTGCCAGGGCCGCAGTGCCGAATCCTGACGGTAAACTTCGTCCGGGACTTTTTGCAACAGTCGGCGTCAAGTTGGGACAAGACGTTCATGCGCTACTGATTCCTGAGGAAGCGGTCTTCATGCAAAAGGACAAAGCCATGGTATTTCGCATTGAGGATAACATCGCGCGCCTCACCGAAGTTACTGTCGGAGTTCATGCGCAGGGTATGGTTCAGATTCGCAGCGGTCTGACCGAAGGAAGCTCCGTGGTTCGGACCGGGACGCATAAGATCCGCGATGGAATGCGTCTGGCTCTCAAGTGATTCGCCTTGTAGCACATGCCGCTCCCATTTCATTTATCCGATCTCCGCTTAAGGATAGCCTCGCATGAAACTGGCGACCGTCTCAATTCACCGACCGGTATTCGCGGTCGTCATGACCCTTCTTCTCGTGCTATTCGGCGTGCTCAGCTTTCTGCGTCTTTCTGTCAGAGAATATCCTGACATCAAACCCCCGGTCGTCCAAGTCCGCACAGTGTACCCAGGAGCCAGCGCATCCGTCATAGAGATTGATGTCACCACACCTCTGGAGGACGTCCTCAGCGGTATTCAAGGACTCAGGACGATTACTTCGAACAGCAGAGAAGAAGCGTCCACGATCACGCTGGAGTTCGAGATCGATCGGGATCTTGATGGGGCGACTAACGACGTTCGCGACAGAATTGGATCCATTCGGACCTCACTCCCGCTGGGGATTCTCGAGCCTGTCGTGTACAAAGCTGCAACCGATAGCAGTGAGGTGTTGTGGCTCGCTGTGGCCAGCGACCGGCATACGGAGCTTGAAATGACGGACATCGCCGACCGGTTCATCAGGCCAAGGCTTGTCATTATTCCAGGGGTTTCCAGCGTATTTCTTGACGGCGAACGTCGTTACGCCATGCGAGTGTGGCTCGATCCTGAACGACTGGCGGCGCGCCGGCTGACGGTGCAGGACGTGGAAGAGGCTCTGCGCGATCAGAACGCGTCGATTCCATCGGGACGCATCGAGAGTGACCGCGTCGAATTCGGTGTCTCGCTGAAGGGTACGCTGCACAATCCGGAAGAATTCGAAGCCATCATTGTCGCATACCGAAACGGATATCCCGTGCGCATGCGGGATATCGCACGTGTCGAATTGGGAGCGGAAGATACTAGAAAGCTTAGCCGGGTGAACGGAACCCCTTGCATCGGGGTTTCCGTCATGAAGCAGTCAAAAGCCAACGCGCTGACCGTTGCCAGGATTTTAAAGGAACGCCTTCCTGGAATCACTGAAACGCTGCCTGAGGGCATGACGCTCATCGTGGCGTGGGACAGTACGGCTTCTATTGAGCGGTCGCTCTATGAAGTGTATCTCGCGCTCGGAATGTCCTTAACGCTAGTGGTCCTTGTCATTTTTGGATTTTTGGGAAGCGGGCGGGCGACGATTGTTCCGGCCGTCGCGATTCCCGCTTCAATTATCGGGACATTCACAGTCATGGCATTGACCGGATGCTCGCTCAATGTCCTGACGTTGTTAGGTCTCGTGTTGGCCGTGGGACTCGTTGTCGACGATGCCATCATCGTGTTGGAAAACATCCATCGACGTATTATCGATGGAATGCCTCCGATGCAGGCGGCCGTAGAAGGTACGAAAGAAATAGGCTTCGCGGTATTGGCAACCACCATTGCACTCGTCACCGTATTCATTCCAATCGCCTTCTTGACCGGTATCGTCGGCCGATTATTTGCTGAGTTGGCCATCGCTGTAGCTTCGGCGGTCCTGCTCTCAGGATTTGTGGCACTGACACTGACGCCCATGATGTGCAGTCGATTACTGCGGGCGAATTCGCATGTCAGCGCCGCCCAGAGCTTCGGGGAACGGCTGATCGACCGGCTTCGGTTTGGCTATCGGGCGAAATTGATTCGTGCCATGGACACGAAAGTCACGGTCGTGATCATCGGGATCGGGGCGAGCCTTGCGAGCCTTGCCTTGCTGTTCCAACTGCCTTCGGAATTGGCGCCGGCAGAGGACGTCGGGTGGTTCGCTGGACATGTGACGGCACCCCAGGGGTCGTCGATTCGCTATACCGATACGTATGTGCGTGAACTCGAGAGCATGATCAAAGCCGTTCCAGAAGTGGAAATGATGTATACCGTTGTGGCGCGCGGCGAACGCCCGACGATCGTGAACAAAGCGGCAAGCTGGGTGACCTTGAAAGATTGGAGCGATCGCAGCCGGTCTCAACAAGAGATCGTTGCCAAACTGAATCAACACATTCCAGCGCTCACCGGCGTCAAAGCGTTTCTTTTGAATCCCGCCTCACTTAGCGATTGGTCGGAGAAACAGTCGATGCAAGTCGTCATCGGAGGTCTGGACTACCAAGAACTCGAGCGGACTGCCAGAACAATATTGAAAAAAATGGAGGACAATCCAGGATTTATTTCTCCGGAATTGGATCTTGCTCTCGATACTCCGCACATCGCCGTCGAGGCCTATCGGTCCAAATCTGCCGACTTAGGTGTTTCCGTATCGGTCATCGGCCGCACACTTGAGACACTCTTGAGCGGTCGCGCGGTGAATACATTTACGCAGAACGGACGACAGTATAAAGTGATCGCGAAAGTCGATGATCGACGTCGTGAGAGGCCTTCTGATATTAGCGGACTCTACGTGAGAGGCAATGGTGGGGAGTTAGTTCAATTAGACAATGTCGTGACCGTCAAGCAAGCTTCGGCTCCTGAATCGCTCAATCATGTGGATCGTATGCGCGCGGTCACTGTCAGCGCAGGGTTGAGGGACGGATTTGCCATGGGGCAGGCGCTGCAATACATGGATCGCATCGCAAAGGAAGTGCTGGCACCGGGCATGCGGACCAGTTATGCGGGCGAGGCCAAGGAATACGTTGAGAGTAATCGCAATCTATACGTCACGTTTGGGTTGGCACTCGCCGTGATCTATCTCGTGCTGTCCGCGCAATTCGAGAGCTTTCGTCACCCGGTTACGATTCTGCTCGCGGTACCTCCTGCTGTCATGGGAGCGCTTATGGCTCTGACGGCGATTGGGGGCACATTGACGATCTTCAGTCAGATCGGATTGGTCATTTTGATCGGCCTGGTGAGTAAGAATGCGATTCTCATCGTGGAGTTTGCCAATCAATTGAGGGATCAAGGCATGAACGTAAAGGAGGCTGTCGTAGAGGCAGCCAGTCTACGACTTCGTCCGATACTCATGACGACGGGAGCGACGATTCTTGGTGCCCTTCCGCTTGCGTTGGCGACCGGTGCAGGTGCGGCTGGTCGACGCCAAATCGGCATGGTCTTAATCGGCGGGTTGATCGTTTCGACCGTTGTGTCCCTGTTTCTGGTTCCCGCCGCCTACGCGATCGTATCCAGACCTTCACTGCGACCAACTGCCCAGCGAGCGTCCGAACGCATTGAGCCAGTTGGGCATGTTTCGCCGGGTATATGAGATATCAACAAGCCGCCTGATTCGTGGTCTCGACCATGGCTTGGATGGTCAAGGGGCTGCAGGCTTCCGGGTGAGCGCGCTTCCACTGCGTATTCAAATCCTGAAGGCAATTGGCCGAGAAAGCGGGCTGACAAGAAATAGCCCAGCCTCGATTCACCACTCTGAAACTCGAACAAGAACGGACCGAGTTTGGAGCCTAGACCTTCTTTGGACGTTCCAACACCAAATCACTTAAACGCACCCGCATCGAGGAAACGCGGTTTCGCGTTCCAGCCTTCGATCCATACCGTGGCAGATTCACATATGATGGAATAGTCAGTTCCTCCCACACCTTGGAACACAACCGAAAGTGGACTGGAACCTGACTGGCGTAATGAGTGAGTTGTACGACGTTGGCTGGATGATAAAAGAAGCGATCGATGCCTACCGTGTGAAAGAGGGGTGCACCACCGTGGGTTTGGCCGTCATCACAAAGCATATTCTGCGAGGGTATCCTGGCTGAATCGGCTTTTGTGATAGGGACGATGATAAACGAGTCCCTGCCAACCTTCATAGGCCCATGAACTTGTCCCAAATCTCACGGTTCCTGGAGGTGAGATCATATTTTGATATGTGGCATTGTCAGAAATCCCGAGCTAGAACAATGGGATACCTTGACTTGCTGGCGTTGATCACTCACACTCTGTGGTCATGTCGGAGCCTACCGAAGAATCACTACTTGCGGCGCTTGCTGAGCGGGTTGGCATCGCTAACCATTATCACGATATTGCCGGCACGTACCATGCGACAACTAACCAAACTAAGCGCGCATTACTGTCTGCAATGGGGTTTGCCGTTCAATCGGCTGCCGAACTCGTCCAGGCCATCAAAGCATGGGACGAAGCTCCGTGGCGTCGTCTATGCGATCCGGTTCGCATCATCCGTGCGGGATCCAAGGATCATCTTTCCTGCACTCTCCCTCTGGAAGACGGGAGAGAACGAGACATCGTGCTGCACTGGAGATTGTCGGATGAGACCGGTGCAATGGTGCGGCGCGGCCAGACGGGTCCGTCATTGGAAGCAGCCGAAGTTCGTTTTTTAGACGGCAGGCGCTACGTTCGAGTTGAGATTGCCCTTCCCGACGATGTGTCGATCGGGTATTACACGTTCTCAATCCAAGTTGAGGGAGCGATTGATGCACCGGTGAGTTCGATGCGGCTCATCGTCGCACCGGAGCAGTGCTATGTACCTCAGGAACTGGAACACCATTCTGTCTGGGGATTTGCACTGCAACTCTATTCTCTGTCTTCAGCGCGCAACTGGGGCTGCGGTGATTTCACGGATTTGAACAAAGTCGTTGAATGGGCTGCAAAACATCTCGGAGCTCACCTGATCGGACTCAATCCGCTCCACGCTCTCCGCAATACCTTCCCACATCACACCAGCCCGTACGCGCCGTTCAATCGGTTATATCTTAATGAGTTGTATATTGATCTCGAACGCCTGCCGGAGTTTTTCAGTTCTGAGGACGCGCGACGAGCCTTTGCCACGACAGAGTTTCAAGCTCAACTGAAGCTGTTACGAGATAGCCGACGAGTTGATTATGACTCGATTGCGTCAGCCAAGCGGACAATGCTGGACTTCGCCTACCGCCAATTTCTCAAAGAAAACTATCGCGGTGAGGAGCCCGAACTTGCGGCCCAGACCCCGCGGGCCAAGCTATTGGAGCGCTTTATCGAGACCGAAGGTGAGCCGTTAGAACTCTATGCCATTTTTCAGACATTGGAAGAAGAGCGGCGACTCATTCAATCCAAGATGACGATGTGGCAGGATTGGCCGGCTCAGTTCAGGTCCCCCGGGCAGGCTGCCCGAGAATACGGAAGACGTCACCGCAAACGTGTTCGCTTCTTCCAGTACATTCAGTGGGTGGCATCCGAACAGTTAAAAGAGACTCAACGTTTGGCAAAAGAATCAGGCATGGCGATTGGCTTATACAACGATTTGGCCTTGGGCGCGGAGCGAAACGGGGCGGAGTCCTGGATGTATCAGCGGTTTCTCATCCACGATGCCGACTGTGGCGCTCCTCCCGATGCATTTGCGCCGGAAGGACAAAACTGGGGAATGGCGCCCTGGAATCCCATTGCGCTCAAGGAGAGTGGATACGAACCGATCATTCGTTTGCTGCGAAACAATCTCCGATTCGGAGGGGCTATCCGTTTGGATCATGTCATGGCGTTGGCCCGGCTCTTCTGGATTCCCCGCGACAGGGCTGCATCGGAAGGCACGTACGTTCACTATCCATTCCAGGACTTGCTCGCGATTGTGGCGTTGGAAAGCGCGCGCGCAAAAAATCTCGTCATCGGCGAGGATCTTGGCACGGTTCCCGACTACGTGAGAGAGCAGTTGGCTAAAAGCCGCATCTTTTCCTATCGTGTGCTCTACTTTGAGCGCCATGAGGACGGCGCGTTGAAGGGGCCGGAGGAATTTCCTGAACAGTCTCTTGCTGTCGTCACGACCCATGATCTGCCTACGCTGACAGGATTTTGGTCGGGAGAAGACTTACGCGTGCGTGCCGGTCTCAGCGCAGTTCCGGATGACGCATCCAAGCAACAGGCATGGGATGAGCGACAACGTGACAAAGGACATCTACTCTGTGCGCTCAAAAAGGAGTTGTTGTTGCCCCCCGGCATGACGGAGGATCCGTCCTCGGTGCCGCTCATGACACCTGCGCTGTGTCAGGCCCTTCATCTCTATCTGGCTCGAACATCCTCTTTGCTCGTCCTGGCGAATTTGGAAGACGCTCTGGAGGAGTTGTCTCAAACCAATCTGCCGGGAACCGTGGAAGCCCATCCGAATTGGACACGGAAATATGCGGTTTCGGTCGATGGGTTCCTCGGCGATCCAAGGCTTCGTGACTTGGCCGCTGTCTTGCGTTCCGCCCGCCGCTACGATAAGAGTTCGCATGATTCCACGGCCTCGGCTGGCCGTCTTGAGCCTTAATCCAGGGCTCGCGCCGTTTCCGATATCGCGCCACAATATTTATGGCGAATCAGAATAGAATTCTGCTGGCCATTTCCGGAACGGTGTTCCTCGCCATTGTGATCCTCGAAACCGTCGCCCCGGCGAATATCGTATGGGCCTATGCGTTTGTCTTGCCGATTCTTCTCGTCGCGACGATGCGCAGTCGTGCGCTTATGGTGTTCACCGTCCTTGCCTGCGTAGGCGCCACGTATTTGGGTCTCATGCAACCGACCAAACCCGGACGTTTTCAGGCAGCGGTCATCAATCGATCGGTCGTGGCCGGTGTGTTGGTGGTCGTGGCGTATATCGGGATGACAAGGGAGGAACGGAAGGCACGAGAGGAGACTGCGAGGGTCGCTCTTGCCCAGCAGACGGAAAGTTTGCTTCGAGCGAATTCACTGTTGGTTGAAGCCAAGGATCAACTCAATCGGTCAGAGCGTCTCGCCGCTGTCGGCCAGCTCGTGGCCTCGGTCGCTCATGAAGTCGGCACCCCGTTGCACTCGATCGCCTGGCATGTCCAAGCTCTCGCGGAAGAGCCTCAGGCGACACCAGACATGAAAAAGCGAATCACGATTATCGATGAGCAGCTGAATCGAGTGGTCCGGATCATCCAAGATTTATTGTCTTCGACGAGGCAAAGAAAGCCCGAGCCGTCATGGATGTCGGTTGAGCGCGTGATTAGTCCGGCAACCGCCCTCATGGAGCCAGCCTTTCATGCGAAGGGAGTGACTTTGCGGACGGATCTGGCGATCGGAGTTCCTTTGGTATGGGCTGATGCGGAAAAGGTGCATCAGGTCCTCGTCAACCTGTTGACCAATGCGTTGGCCGCGACTGCCCAGTACGGATCGGTGACGGTTCGCGTCGGAGGTCGTTCGACGTCTCCCGACGAACTAGAAGCCGGACGTCGCTTCGCGTCTGACATGTCCCCTATGATGGTCACTGTTGCTGTGCGCGATACCGGCGTTGGAATGCCAAAAGAAGATGTTCGAAAAGCGTTTCAACCATTTTTTACGACGAAAGAGGTTGGAAAGGGGACTGGGCTGGGATTGTTCCTGAGCCGAGAAACCGTGGCGGCGCATGGAGGCAGCCTCACGTTGGAAAGTGAAGCTGGTCACGGGACAACGGTGACCATTGCCTTATTGGGGAAAATGCCCCAGCCACCAGCCGTCTTGTAAAAATCCGACGTCGCCTTGTCTCGTCTCCCGCTGTTATAACTAAACGTCAGATTGGAGACGCTCAACATCCCAATTGAGAGGAATTGATGCAAGCTGCAACCATTCTTGTCGTGGACGATGATTCTGTGGCGCGTGAGTTGCTGGCCGAAGCGCTGAAAAAGGAAGGTTATGACGTCGAGGCTTTCTCAAGCGGGGAGGAGGCTATTGCACGCGGTAGGCAAGGCCGAGTCGACTTGGTGTTGACAGACATTCGCATGGGAGCGGTGGATGGCTTGGCAGTCTTGCGCGAATTCAAGCGGTTCAGCCCAGGCACGGAGATCGTGGTCCTGACAGCATTCGGCTCTCTCGAGGGAGCCATCGAAGCGATCAAACAGGGAGCCTATGATTACCTGGCCAAGCCGTTCAAGAAAGAGGAAATCAAGCTTGTCGTGCAGCGTAGTCTCGATCACTGCCGGCTTGTCCGTGAAAATGAACGGTTCCGGGAAGAATTGAAGGAGAAAGATGATTGGTCCCCGTTAGTCGGCAACAGTCCTCCTATGATGGAAGTATTTAAGCTTGTGGCACGGGTGTCCGAGAGCAAGAGTACGGTGTTGTTGCAGGGGGAAAGCGGAACGGGCAAGGAACTCATTGCTCGCGCGATTCATTCAAACAGCCCTCGCAGGGATAAGCCGTTCGTGCCTGTGAATTGCGGTGCGTTGCCGGATACGCTTCTCGAATCGGAAATGTTTGGTTACGAAAAAGGTGCGTTTACGGGAGCCGTAGGCAGCAAATTGGGATTGTTCACCGCGGCGAACGGCGGGACGCTGTTCTTGGACGAAATTGGAGAATTGGGTCCTGCGGTTCAGGTCAAGTTGCTTCGTTTCATGCAGGATCACGAAGTACGGCGAGTCGGGGGGACGGGACTGATCAAGGTCGATGTCCGGATCATTGTGGCGACAAATCGCAACCTCGAACAACTGGTCAAGGAAGGAAAATTTAGGGACGATTTGTTCTATCGGCTGAATGTCGTTCGCATTACACTTCCTTCGTTGGTTGATCGGAGCGAAGATATTCCCATGCTCGCTCAGCACTTTCTCTATAAATATGCCAACAGCGCGGCAAGACCGGTCCATGGATTCTTGCCAGAAACAATGGAACTGCTCTCACGATATCGATGGCCTGGAAATGTCCGCGAATTGGAGAATGCCATTGAGCGAGCGGTTTCACTCAGCCACGGTCCGCTGTTAACGCCTGAGGATCTGCCTTCCAGCATTCGTCAAACCCATAATGAAGTTGGCAGAAAAAGCGATGCACCCGAATTGACGACGACGGAAGTCTGCCTCACTCTAGAAGAGGTTGAAAAGCGTCATTTAGTGCGTGTCCTCAAGGAGACAAAGGGCAATAAAGTCAAAGCCGCTAAAATTCTCGGCATCGATCGGAGAACCCTCTACCGGATGGCAGAACGATTCGGCGTTGATTTGGGAGACGAATTGGATGGTGGCGAGAGGGATGCGTAGTTACAAGATGCGCAGCGTGTTTTTGATCAGTCGAAGCTGGTGTTCTGCACTCTGAGGCAACGCGGTCGGTGCCGTATCCCAACGCGTTAGTATGCCGTCTTTGCCCTCGTAAAGGACGCTCATATACAAGTGCGAGGTCGTCTCATGGTCGGCCGTGACGGTCGCTTCGACACGACTTCTGACAGTCCCCAGCCGCCAGCGCAACAACCAGTCCCAGGGGCCGGCCATTTCCTCTCTATAGTCTGTGGTGAGCCGCTGTGCATCCTCACGCACTGTATATCCGCCTTCAGAGAGCACCTCGATCACCGCCATCTTGACCTTGTCAGATGGTGCAGGCAGGACGACATCGATGACATCCGGTTCGTGAGGTATTGATTGACCGGCGCAGCCCGGGATGCCGACGGCAAGGATTAACAGTAACAGGTATAAGCGGGAGGCGGTCACCTAATTTTGGCTTCCTTTAAGCGATAGACAAGATGGGTGTCGGTCTGTGTGACGCCTTCAATTGCATGAATGCGGCTGAGAACGAGTTGTGTCAGCGCATCCTGGTCGGAAACTTCCACGACGGTGATGATGTCCGGCTTCCCCCAACAAGGATCCACGGTCTTAATCTGTTTGATTTCCCGCAGGGAGCGAACCACCGCACTCGTTTGGCCCGGTAACACGTGAATCAGAACGTAGGCACGGTCTGCCATGACTACTCCACCGTCCACCGGCGCGTGAATCGTGCAGGGCACCGCCGGAATGGCAGGCGCACCGTCAACGTAACGGATGCCCGGCGCACCTGTCAATGTTGCACCGGCAGCCACGGCTTTCGATACCGGTTGTAGCGCGGCGCTGGATTTTCCTCGTTTCATGGGCAGCCTCATTTAGGTGCAATGAACACATCGACTGTCAATTGATCAGTGATCCGCATCACGTCGGTTTCCAGTCCACGGGGATTTCCGATGCGGCCTTCCGGATCATAGACGAAGCATAAGAGAGTGGCCTTCTGCTTGATCGTGTGGCAATACTCGACATCGGCACGAAGCTGGCCCGCCAAATCCTTGCTGGACAGCCCGGTCCTCGTCTTCTTGACGATCAAAACGAGTTGACCATCGTCCAGAAGGAACATGACTCGATGCGCTCCGTTTGCATAGGAAGGCGTCCACTCTTCGGTATCGATGTCATCAAAGTGCAGGCGTAACAATGCATGCATCAAGTCCTGAACGTCGAACTCATCCTCAACGTCGAGTGTTGCACGATACTCCCCTCGAAGACGCAATTGACGCGCAACCATGTGAAATCTCTTACAGAGGGATTTCACTTGTTGAAGAGAGTCGATGGTGGAGACAGTGGGAGACAGTAGTCGTGACATATTTGCCGCCTCGAAGGATGGTATGGTCTCAGATGTTTGCCTAGCCGGCTTGATTGGAATAGACATGGATAAATCCGGAGCGTCTGTGGCGACGGTGTTTTGGTTGGGCGATGCATGAGAGATATCGGTCTTAGGCGTTGAGCTTGCTGATGAAGCAGAATGCTCAACCGGTGCAATCGAAGTAATGGTTTTGTTCTCAGAATCCAATAGGGCTGGCGCAGCAGGTGTCGTAACCCTTTCAGCCGCCATACCAGGCATTGATGTGTGTAATGGTGAGGGAGCGGTTGGGTCGCTCGTAGGCGGGATAGGAGGAGATGGAGGTGAAACCGAGGAGGGGGAAACGGAAGTCAAGTCAAGGTTCGTTGTTAGTGCCACTGACATGGTGATGGGAGGAGGCTGGGGAGGGGGTGCGGCTGTGATCGTGACATGGGCAGTAGGAGGCGATAATGGAGCTGACGGCGGAACGAGGGCCATCTTCGGTTTCGACAGGGGGGAGGAGGGTAGATGATGTACAGACGGTTCCGAGTCGGGAGATGGTGACTTGAGTCCTTGAATTTCTAATTTTCTATCTTCTAGAGACGTAATGAGCCCCCGCACTAGGGAGATGCTTTTCTTAGTGTCTGCGGGAGTCTCCATGGATAATTTATGTTGGCGGTATGTTTGATATTCAATGGACTTGTCACCAAAGATCTTTCGGATGCATTCCCGCAATTGCAACTCCGTCCTTGACCGTGCGCCTTCAAGATACGGAAAACCTTCTCGGCCCAAGTCCTCTATCTGGGAAAGAAAGCCTTGAAGTTTTTCAATTCCGAGGGCCAGATCCTCGAGAGCCGTGGGTTTTGCTTTTGATCGCTCGGGCTTCGCGCGTGCCATGTATGTGGCAAGAGTCTAGCCCACGGCTCATAACGTGACAAGAAAACAACGCAAATCTGGCTCAATGCAACCGACTCTGCTAATGACACGGAGAAAAGAGCCTAGTTGTCTCCTCCGAACTAGTTCGGACTTCTAGTTCCAGCACAAGTTTTATGGTCTCATCTTCTGAACGGCTGTCCATTTACGCGGCTATATCGAAATCGCGATCTGCCTGATCAAGAAGCGACTCCACTTGTCTAGTCGAACTGGTGACGGCGGGGACAGTGGCAGAGGTTATAGCAACCTGTTGCTTTTGGCGATTCTGTTCGAGTACAGGATCGAGGACGTATCCACAGTTAATGCAACGCCAGCTTTGCGTCCACCATTCTCCACCGCTTTCGAGCAAATCTACGAAGTGATCCTGAGTCATGCAGCCCTGACAGCGACGACAATTCATGGTGTTCCCTCCCTGACTTGTGAGTAATGATGACATACCAAGACTAGCCGGGAAGGCATACTCGCGTTAGACCCAAACGAAGTACTTCGGAAGAGGGGGATGGATCCAACCTGAATTTGATGTGCGGGAACGGGCACTCCCAAAATCCCTACCAGGCTGCTGTTTAATGAAGCAATTCAGACAAGAATTTGGATGAAGTTAGCGGTAACGTTGTAGCACAATCCTAGCACCGCGTAGGAGTTTCCAATGCCTCTAGGTTTTAAAAATCCTCGGATCTCACTTCCTAATGAACGCCGGCACGACCACCCCGTTAGTTACCGATGGACAGGACCCTTCTAACCTCCTCTGTCAATTCTGACAGTTTTGGGAGACTGATTACTAAGTAAAATGGCATTGTCTCGGGACATTGGTTGTCAGATGGCTGTAGGCGGAGCCTATTCTCATGAAAGCGATAGGGTTACACCACCTCGGTGGGTCGGAATCCCTGGTCTATGAGGAGACACCAAAACCGATTCCGAAGAACAACCAGGTGCTGGTCCAGGTCTGTGCTACGGCCATCACACCGACGGAGTTCGAATGGTACCCCACGTCTCATACCCCTGAAGGCGGGAAAAGGCCGTTCCCAATTATTTTGGGTCACGAATTCTCGGGCGTTCTCGATGCAGTCGGATCGGATTGTACTGATGTCCAAGTTGGCGAACACATCTATGGACTGAGCGATTGGTTCATAAACGGTGCTCAGGCTGAATATTGTTTGACTGTGCCTGCCCACATTGCGCCGAAGCCAATCACTCTTGAGCATACTCAGGCCGCGGTCGTCCCGATCTCCGCTCTGACCGCCTGGCAGGCGCTCATAGATCGCGCACACCTTTCAGCAGGACAACGAGTGTTGATCCATGGCGCAGCCGGTGGTGTGGGAAGTTTTGCCGTGCAGTTGGCTCGGCGTCAGAACGCACACGTCATCGCCACGGCCTCACCGGCGAACATAGACTTTCTTGAAGCTCTCGGTGCCGATGAAGTCATCAATTACCAGATCACGCCATTTGAACCGCCGTTAGGGACGTGGATGTGGTGTTTGATACGGTCGGAAGCGATATGAGAGATCGTTCCTGGGAGGTGCTTAAAAAGGGTGGTCGGTTGGTGACCATCGCAGCAGACGCCGAAGGATCGAAGGAACAGCGGGTGCGTGATGCGTATATCATCGTCGAGCCAAACCGGAGCCAGTTGATGACCGTTTCGCAGCTGATTGATAGCGGCATTATCCGACCCATTGTAGATGCCGTTTTCTCGATGGAAAACTTTAGGGAAGCCTACAAACACAAAACCTGTGCGCGGCAAGAATGTATTTCGTATCGCTGAGTAGAAACTGACGCACAGATTTACCGGAAAGGAACACGTCAATGATGACGATCTCATCGTGTGGCTGCACAGTCGCAAGACAGACTCTGTACTGGACAGTACTGGTCGGCATGACTCTGGTACTGAGACAGGTAGCGTTGGCAGAAGACGCCGTGTCGGAGCTGCTGAAGCGGCAGTTGGCTGACATGAGCGGCAAAGAGGGTACCCTCATAACCGTGACTATGCCCCAGGCGCTGCATCCGACTCACACGTTCATCCGGGGTCGGTGTTCGCCTACGTCTTAGAGGGAGCCGTAGTCTCGCAATTAGAGGGAGAGAAGCCGGTGATCTATTCAAAAGGTCAGAGTTGGTATGAATCTCCTAAAAAACCGCACGTCGTGTCCAAGAATGTAAGTAATACTGCACCGGCAAGGCTCTTGGTGTTTCTGCTTTCGCAGGAGGGCGAGGCGCTGGTACTGCCGATGAAATCCCCAGACAGTACAAAGTGATGCTCCTGGAAAGATTCTTCGCAGGCAGTAACACGGCCTCTGCAGCAGGGTTTGCAACTCATGTGCAATCCATCAAGGAGGACGAACTATGAAACGGACTGCTTTGTTGCTGTTCGCAGTTGCGATGGTTTTTGATGTTGCCCCCGTCCAGGCCGAAACTTCTACGCCAGCTAATGAACCTCCACCCAAACTGATTGTGGGGTCGCCAGCTCCTGACCTCTTGGCTCAGGGCGTCGTGTGGATTGAATGGCACGCTGAGAACGTGAACATCGTGCCTGTATTTGGCAAGGAAGCCCTCGACGTATCTCCTCGAGTGGGCCATCTGCATGTACACGTGGACGACCTGCCGTGGCTGTGGGCGGACATGAGTACGAACCCGATCGACGTGGCCCTACTGCCGCCCGGCCAGCACAAGATCAGAATCGAATTGGTTAACGCCATCCATCGACCCGTTCCCGGTCAGTCCAAGACAGTGACTTTCACCATCCCTGAGGGAGCGTCTCCTCACTGAAGGTCGCGGAGGTTGGGACAAGGAGGATCTGAGGAGCGTCAGCACATATGTGGAAGGTTCATGGTCGATAACGGACCGATACTTGTAACCGGGGCAGCCGGTCAGCTCGGAGCCGTCGGCCGAAACGGTGACCAAGCTACTTCTCAACCGAGGTCTTCGGGTTCGCGCCATGGTCCGCCGTCAGGGACGACCGGGCTGCGGTCTTGCGAGTTGCTGGTGCCGAGGTGGCGGTTGGCGACCTACTCGAACCGGATGACGTCTATCGCACCGTAACTCGGCGGCGTGCAGCGAGTGACTGGCCGGCCGGCAACGAGCATCCGGGAATTTGTCTCACTTTATCCAGAGCAATTTGACGATCGTAAAGCTTGAAAGTGAGCCCCGGGAAAAATGAAACGTGATCGGATATGGAAAGCGCATGTGAGCGGGATCATTCTCTAATGAAAACACGATTGCATCATTGTTTGGGTGCGCAAGATGAACAGCAAAAGACTTCGCCTATTGCCTGCGTCTTTATTGAGGCAATCCAAAAAGCAGATTACAGGGCGGTAGAGTACGGTTGCCTTGGTGTCCTTACTATCAAGTGGGTTAGCCAAGGGTTCTCAAACAAAGGAGAGGTGAGTTCAACAAGTCACGGCAACACCATTTGGTCGGCTGTTTATGCTGGCCCCTATCAATATTTACGCGTGTCGGAGGCTTTTCTGGAGTGAACCCTTCTCTGTTAACTCTTCATCAAGTTTTGGCGAGAAGCATTGACGAACGCCTGCGTGTCTTCTATCGTCCCTGGCATTGTTCGACGTAGATCACTTTCCTTCGGGTGTCTATCTGAAGCAGCGGGCGAGTCCGGTGGGAGGGATGGGCACTCTTCAGATGAGCGGGTTTCAGTGTCGGACGAACGATGCAAGACCGGCTCTGGCAGCGCTGGAGCCGTCTCTCCTGAAAGGAGACGGATATGACAAAAACCGTTTCAACCGTGCTCATGTTGGGTGGGATGCTCGTCTGGTGGCTGTTTTGCACCGCGGCGGAGGCGTCGCTCGTGCAATTTCAGTTCAACGGGACTGGAGGCGGTGAAAATGTCCAGGCATTGCTGGGGATCGATTCGTCCCTAGTCATGCCCAATGGCACTTTCACGCAAGCCAATCTCTTGTCATTTTCTGTGCAAGTGACTGGAGCCGTCACGGGATCGACGACGGCGATTCCAGTCAGTCTGTCGGGGCAATTCAACAATACGGCAAATGTCTTCTCCTCACTGTTCAGCAATAGCCCACTCACAATTCCGTCTTACACCGGGACCAATAACTTTCAGTTTTTTGGTGCCTACGGGGAGTCGTTCCAATTCGCCGGATCGGGATCGGCAACCCCTCCGGCACCCCCCTTCAACTTCGTGAGTACGGGCACTTGGTCACTCACGCCTGTGCCGGTTCCCGCCGCGTTCTGGCTCTTCGGGAGTGGTATTGCCGCCGCCGTTGGATTTTCACGACGGGAGAGTGTGTCTAGCAGAGCGGTATCTCATTGATTAGGTGCCAGGACATTACCCTGACATGCCCGCCCTCATAAATCTTAGAGCGTCATCCTGGCAACTCGCCCCACGAGGACATGCCATTAGGATTTTGGCTCGAATGACCGTCGCTCGCCAGCGATGGCCATTTGTGGTGGCACATCGTTCCAGTTTGAGATTCATCAATTCGACACACGCCGCACCAGAATCATCGGATCCAGTATAAGTTTGTTCGGCAATGATATCCACGACGGCCAAAATCTTACAATGGCAATCATCGGCGGGCGAGGGTCTCATTAATAAATTGCATAATCCAACGCCTTATATTGCGGGCGTGCTGGAGACAGTTCCTGGTGGAGCGCTCGATGATTCCGCCAGTGCTCGCGTATCGGGCGGTGATTTGACAGACGCATTCAAAATACGATATTAGTAATCGTTCTCAATATTGCTTGCGGCGATGTTGAATCATCACATCGTCCATAAGTAACAGGCTAGAGGTTCGAACCCAGAGCCCTGATCACGATGGTGATCCGGGCTTTTCTTTTTTCTGACATGCAAAGATGGCGAAACATCTTGAGCACTCAGCCGCTTTGTTGTCACACACCGGAGGATCATTGTGGGAGTTCAAGATCAACTTAGCGTCGATGAGCGTGATATTCGCTGCATGTGCGGACAGTTAGTCGCACGATGGTCTCACAACGGTGTGGAAATCAAATGTAAACGTTGCCGACGTGTTGTCCATATCCCCTTCAAGCTGATCAGAGGGAAATCGCCAAACATGTCCTGAGTAAATCAAATGGAAATTCGGACTGCTTCGAAAAGTCACCTAACTGTATGACCAGATCGGCGCACTCCATACATCAACAGAATTGGCTTCACGATATCGCCTCCGAACTGCGCCGGCGGGCTCCGCAATGGGCCATGCGCCTTTCGCAGGCGGAAACGCAACAGGAATTTCTGCAAACGATCTGCGAACTATTTACCTTAACGAATGCCGTCCCCGCTGAGCGCGACATTCCAGTTGATCCTAAGAGCCTGCAGGCAAAAATCGATCTGTTCATCAACGACAATATACATCGCGGGGTGACGCTCAAGGTCCTATCTCAATTTCTAGGATATTCCGAAAAATACTGCTCAGATCTATTTCATAGCACCATGGGAGAATCTTTTACGGAATATCTCAGGCAGCGTCGACTGGAGAAGGCTACCTTTCTCCTGTCAATGTCAGATAAGAGTGTCGTAGATATTTCACAAGCACTCGGTTTCAGCGATCAGTCGGCCTTCAGCCACTTCTTCAAGCGAGCGACAGGTCAGTCACCCGTCCGCTTTCGATCGCGTCGCGGCCGGCATCATCGTGACGCGCTTGAAAGGCATCGATGAGCGGTTCGCCTGTGCGCGATGCCGATGTGTCCGTGCTGACCTTGCCGCGAGATGAGCCGCCGCGCAGTCATGATCCGCGACGTACTCGATTCACATGGGTGCTGGTAGTGCTAGTAGTCGGTGTCTGTGTGGCACTGGTCTACCTATCCGGCGTTCTTGTCCTTTTGCCACCGGAAGTCGACACCATGCTGGTTCGCGTCTCCGAAAACCAGGTTTCCTCTCCACTGTTGAGTGCGAGCGGGTATGTGGTGGCGCAGCGACAGGCATCGGTGGCATCGAAAGGAACGGGACGCTTGGAATATTTAAGTGTGACCGTAGGTAGCCGTGTCAAGGCAGGAGATGTCATTGCCCGGATCCAACAGGATGATGTTCAGGCGATCCAGCACCAGGCACGGGCCCGGTTGGATGTCGCCAAAGCTGCGCTGGCCAATGCACGCGCCGAACTCCGGGACGCTGAATTGAGTCAGGAGCGGGCCGCAGCCTTGCTTCCACACCAATTCGTTTCCCAGGCTGAATTCGATACGGCCGTCAATCGTCTTCACCGAGCCCAGGCAGCGGTGCGTTCATCGTCGGCAGCCATTACAGCAGCCGAGGCCGACGTGCAGACTGCCGATGTCATGCTGGATAGTACCCTGATTCGAACACCATTTGACGGCATCGTTCTGAAGAAATTTGCCGAGATCGGAGAGGTGGTTGCCCCCATGGCCAGTTCCGCGAGTTCGCGGGGCGCAGTCGTCCTGATCGCCGATATGAATTCTTTGGTCGTCGAGGCCGAGGTATCCGAATCGTCCCTGGCCGGAATCTCACACGGACAGCCTGCGGCTATCGTGGTGAACGCCGTTCCCGGCAAACGACATTCGGGAACCGTCGAACAGATCGTCCCGACTGCCGATCGATCCAAGGGAACGGTTCTCGTCAAAATCCGATTCAACGAACTTGACGATCGTGTGTTCCCGGAAATGAGTGCGAACGTCTCGTTTCTGTCGTCCGCGCAATTGCCCTCACAGATCTCGTCTCGGATGTTCGTTCCTGCCTCGTCATTGTCACGCGCCAACGGCCGTACCGTTGTGTTCGTGCTCGAGGATGAGGTTGCCAGAGAAATCCCCGTTGAAGAGCTGGGGCGTCGTGGTGGAGACAGTGAAATTCAAGGAGCGCTGCCTCCGTCGGTCAAAGTGATCCTTGCCCCGCCTGTTTCGCTCACATCCGGCGCCAAGGTTCGAGCACGAGCCGGAAACTAGGAGGCCTGCCATCGATGGATCAGCCTACGATTGAGTTCCGCGGTGTCACGAAATCGTATCTCCGTGGTGAACAAGAGGTGCCGGTCCTACGCGATTTCAGCCTGTCGGTCTCTCCGGGAACGTTTCTCGCCATCATGGGACCCTCTGGGTCGGGCAAAACCACGATTTTGAATCTGATCGCCGGACTAGACCGTCCGGATCTGGGGTCGATCCATGCCGCCGGAGTCACGGTTTCGACGCAACGTGAAGCGGACCTCGCCCGATGGCGCGCCCGCCATATCGGATTCGTGTTCCAATTTTACAACCTCATCCCGGTCTTGACGGCCGCGGAAAATGTGGAGCTTCCGCTCCTGCTCAGCAAGCTTTCCACGCGGGACCGGATCACGCACGTGCAGGCCGCGCTGGGGCTCGTCGGGCTGGGTGACCGGATGCATCATTATCCTCGCCAGTTGTCCGGAGGGCAGGAACAGCGTGTGTGTATTGCACGAGCCATCGTGAGCGACCCCACCATCATTCTCGCGGATGAACCGACCGGCAATCTCGACCGCAATTCTGCCGAAACCATCATGGGCCTGCTCACGCGCCTCCATCGAGAGCTGAAGAAAACAATCCTCATGGTCACGCACGATGCTCGCGCAGCCGGCTATGCGCAGGACATTCTCCATTTCGACAAAGGGAAGGAAGTCACGGATGACGCTCGGCACGTTGATCGCGCGTAATCTTCGAAGGCATCTCTCGCGCGTCTTGTTGACGGCTTTCGGCATTGCTACCGTTATTCTGGCGTTTAATCTCATCATCACGACCGTCCGAGCCTGGTATGGCGGCGTTGAAGCCTCTGCTCCCAATAGGTTGATCGTCCGCCATGCCGCGTCGCTCTCCATTCATCTTCCACTCGCCTATCGGGATCGTTTGGCATCAATGGAAGGAGTCACCGGTGTGGCATATGCCAATTGGTTCGGAGGTGTCTATCGGGAGGCCAGAGGATTCTTCCCCCAGTTCGCGATCGATCCGGTATCCTTCCTCGATCTCCATACGGAGATCTTGGTCACACCCGACGAGCAACGGGCATTTTTGAGCGATCGGAGAGGTTGTCTCATCGGCAGTCGTCTGGCGGAACAATACGGATGGCACATCGGGGATGTCATTCCCCTCAAGGGGACCCTCTATCCTGGAGACTGGGAATTTATCGTCCGGGGAATATATCGAGGAAGCGAGCCCACCACCGATGAATCATGGATGTTGGTCCGTTGGGATTATATGAACGAGCGGCGGCAGCAACAGGATCCGGATCGTGCCGGAACCGTAGGGTGGTACGTCATTCGCGTGGCGGATCCGGCGCGTGCCGGATCCATCGCAGGGGCGGTTGACGCCGCATTCGCCAACTCAATGGCCGAGACGAGGACGGAAACCGAGCAGGCCTTCCAGATGGGGTTTGTCGCGATGTCAGGAGCCATCATCAGCGCATTGAAGGTATTGGCGGTCGCGCTAAACGGCATCACGCTCCTGGTCCTGGCCAATACGCTTGTCATGACCGTACGAGAACGGACCAGAGAGCTGGCCGTGTTGCGAACGCTCGGGTTCCGTTCGTCTCATCTTGTGACCCTGGTCGTAGGGGAGGCGCTGTCCATCGCGGGGCTGGGATCAGTCCTTGGCATGGCGCTCACCATCCCGGCCAATCACCTCTATGCGAACTTTGTCGAAGCCAAACTGGGAAATTTGTTTCCACACCTGGACTGGCACCTCGGCGTCTTGATCTTGAGCGCTTCCGTCACATTGTTGGTTGCCGTGTGTGCCTCAACTATTCCCATCACCGCCGTGCTGCGGGCGAACGTGGCGCGAGATCTCCGCCATATCGGATAAGACCCCGATCGATGACTCTCTTATGGACATACAGCATCCGCAACGTGTGGGTTCGCAGCAGCACCACCGTCTTGGCCATCGCCGGATTGGCCCTGGTCAGTCTGGTCCTTCTGGCTGTCCTCATGATGGGAAATGGATTGGACCATGCGCTGATTGAAAGCGGTTCGGAGGACGATGTCCTGCTCATGCGAAAAGGCGCCACGACGGAAATCGCGAGTGGGATCTACCGCGACCAGGCCCACATCGTGCGCACGCTTCCCGGCATCGCGAAGACTCCTGCTGGACAACCGCTTGCCATCCCCGAACTGGTCGTCCTGGTTAGTCTTGCCAAACACGGTGCGGATACTCCCGCGAACGTCACCGTCCGAGGAACCCAACCGGAAGCATTCACCCTACGCCCTCAAGTCAGGCTCACACAGGGGCGTCAATGGCAACCAGGGACGGTCGAGATCGTTGTCGGCGCCCACATTGCCACTCGATTCCTCCCGAACGGGATTGGGTCGCACCTACGAATCGGCAAACGGGAATGGCTCGTCGTCGGCATTCTCGACGCACAGGGTACCGCCTTCGATTCCGAAATTTGGGGGGATGTCGATCAATTGATGGCGGCCTATGGGCGTGACTCCTACTCTTCGCTCACGCTTCAACTGTCTGAACAAGCCGCGTTTCGGCAGATCGAGGAAGCTATAGCGGCCGACACGCGGCTGCTGCTGCAGGTGAAACGCGAACGCGATTACTATCGTGAAAAGTCGGTGACGATGGCCACGTTCATTCGCCTGATCGGCCTGACCGTCACCTTCGTCTTTTCGCTGGGGGCGATTTTGGGAGGTGCAATGACGATGTACGGCGCGGTCGCTTCCCGCATCGGAGAAATCGGCATGCTCCGCACCCTGGGATTTACCCGCCGCACCATCCTCGCTGCGTTTCTTTTCGAATCCGTCCTTCTCGGCACCGTAGCCGGAGTGCTCGCCATCGGAAGCGGCACGGCATTGCAATTCATCACGCTCTCCACCATGAACTGGAGTACGTTCTCCGAACTAGCCTTTCGGCTGACGTTGACGCCTGCCTCCGCCCTCCTCACCATGTGCTTTGCAATCGCCATCAGCCTGCTGGGGGGACTGCCTCCGGCATGTCGGGCCGCCAAGATCACGATTACCTCCGCGCTGCGCGCTCAGGGCCGGTGAGCGCCGACTCCTAAGATCGTTCCCCTCGTCGGCCATCCGGAAACAAAACAAATCGATCGGGTGCACGAACATATACAGGATCGTTCAATGACAGGTATATGATTTTGAGAAGGCATATCAATATAGATTCGGTCAAGCGCAGTCCCGTGATCCGGAACACACTTCGCGCTTTACCGCATGGCAAGTTCGACGGTGTATCGAACGAATGACCACACAATTCATGATCAACGATGTGGCACATGAGGGGCGAGTCATGAACGCGGACAGGCGGTTGAACCTTCGAGTCGTTTCAGAGCTGATATTTATTTTGACGAAATATTTACCTTCCGAAGTCCGGATGCTGCCTGGTGCGTTGCGGCTGTGTTACTCGCTCCCGCGGCTCCGGAAGCGGTCCTCCGCCTTGAGGCCGAGAGGGTCCCGGTGAGAGGCGTCATGTGCGAAATACGCGCGGCTTTTACCATGTTATGGGCTGTCCGGTTTGACGCGCAGCGTATAGCCTCGCAGGCACCCAATGAAACGTCACCTGTTGTCGCGCGCACCGGGCAAGTCGACTATCACAGATCACAGGCCGTAGATACCCTCTCCGGTATCGCCCACGATCTGCCGACGAAACATGCCGATCCGGTCAACTGGTCGTCGCAACAGGTCCAGCGACACGGATAAAGGTGATCGTGAATATCGCGGGCGTACCATCACATCGTTTCCCTCTCAGAGCATGGACCATTTCGTTCTGCATTCATGCTGTAGCCATGGTCTGCGCCATCGTGCTCCTCCGCGACTTACACGCGCATGTCAAACCTCCTCCGCTCCCCCTCGACTTTCTCTTGGTCGAATCGGAGCCGTCTTCTCCCTCCACGTCGGGGCAGGCATCCGAAAACGAATCCCCTGACTCTGAACTGGCCGAACCGGAGTTTTCTTCTCAACTCGCACAGAACAATGCGGCTGAGCAGCCGCTAGACACTCTCATGCCGGCCGTCCAACCGCTCGACGCCAATCCGATAGCCGCGGACCCGCCACAGGAGATCGCCCGGCCGATGACGAGATCCCGAACAGCTGAGATGCCTAAACCGGTGATGCCATCTCAGCCACGCACGGAACCAGATCGCGAAGGTATTTACCCGACGGTCTCGACACCGATTGATACGCAGAGTCCGCCGCCTCCCTATCAAACCGTGCAAGAGCAGACCGTTACCGACACCACCGACGAGCTTACCGGCGATACGCCGGCGAATCCCTCGCCACCCACACTCGAAACTGCAAGCTCCGATCAGGCGGCGACAGAGCAACAGGCTTCTCCAATTCCTCCTCCGTCGACACAATCCAGCGCCCATGCGTCCGATTCAAGCAGTCTTTCGCAAAACGAGGCAGCCGAATCCCTGAATGCACAGAGTGCTACCGCCGCCGGCAATCAACAGTCAGCTATGACACGAACCTCTTCGTCGCGATCGGACTATAGCTGGCTGACCGCTACGCTGCGACGGCGTGTCGAAAGTCTGAAAACCTATCCGCATCTAGCCCGCGTGCAGGGTTGGGGGGGGCGCGTGGTCGTCCGAGCCACGATCAAGGACGATGGCAGCTTGCTGGATGCACGGGTGGTCGAAAGTTCCGGATACGAAATCCTCGATAACGAAGCGATCCAATTGATGCACCGAGCCTTCCCGATTCACCTGCAGCGCGACATCGGGAAGCCCCAAGTGGCGGTGATGGTGCCCATTCAGTATCGATCCGAACGCTGACGAAAGGAAGGTACCTCATGATGCTTCTAGGCTTGCTGTTCACACCGCTGGTGTTCTTTGCCGGCTGGGTTCCAACTGCCGTTGCAGCGCCGGCAAAGGTCGGATTTATCGTGGTCGCGCCCGACCGCGGCTTTCTTGGAAATCAGGAAGTCCGATCGCTCGTGGAAGAATTCAAGCAATCATATCCGGCTGCGCTCGGATTAGTCGGGCGAGAGTACACCGGAGTAGAGGGTGAATATGCCGTCTACCTGACCAGAGCGGTTCAGGAGCTGAAGCAGGCCGGCGCCACCGAGATCATAGCGATCCCTTTGTTTCTCTCCGAGGCCGATCCGCTCCTTAACCGTGTCAAGCCCTTGATGCCCGTCTATGCTGGTGGCCTTCCCATACGGTGGGCTCCGGCCATGGGGCAGGACTACCTCATCGGTCAGATTATCCTGGATCGAGTCGATGCCCTGAGCGAGCATCCCGAGTCGGAGCGGTTGATTCTCGTCGGAACCGGCGCGACAGATGACGCCAACGACAAAGCATTGAAAGCCGATTTGGACAAGCTCCTGGCATATGTCAAGCGCTATAAAAATTTTCGAGAGGCGGAAACGGTCGTGTATTACGACCGTGAAGCGCCGAACGCAGAACACAAAAACAAGGACATCAAAGATCATATGTTCGCCCAGATGGCCAAGCACGGGCGGACCCTCCTTGTTCCTGCCTTTATCGGACCCAAATTCGATCATTCCATGTCGCTCACCACGTGGCTCGATGCCCAGTTCAAGAACACGCATGTCGTCTATAAGCCGGTTGAATTGCTGCCACATCCGAATGCGCTGTTGTGGCTGAAGAAAACTGCGAACAAGGAAACTCCGGCGGCGGCAAACAAGATCGGGGTCGTCATCATGCCGCACGGGTCCACGCAGCCATGGAATGACGCGGTCGAAGCAACGATCAAACCGCTCATGTCCAAATATCCCATCGAAATGGCGTATGGCATGGCCGACCCGCAGATTATTCAGGAAGCCGTCTCACGGCTGGAACAGCGCGGTATGACGCGCATCGTATTCGTCCGGATGTATGCCCTGGATCACCACATGAAATCGCTCACGGACTACATTCTCGGCCTCAGCCACCATCCCCAGTCGGGCGGCCACGGCGGGCACGATCACCACGCCGCCCCTCCGCATCAAGTGAGAACCGCGGCGCTCTTCTCCACCTTCGGCGGATATGAGCAGAACCCGGACATCGCTCTCATCCTCCACAAACGAATCGCCGAGGTGAGCACAGACCCCGCTAAGGAAACCGTGTTGCTCGTGGCGCACGGCGAGGGCACCGACGAAGGTAACGACAAATGGCTCGCCGTGATGAATCAGAACATCGAACGCCTGCGACAGGATCCTCATTGCGCACAACTCAGGGCCGTCAAAGCATTGACCGTCCGTGAGGACTGGCCCAAACAACGGGAGAAAGCGGTCGCTGAAGTACGCGCAGTGATCGAAGAAGCCGGCAAACAGGGGCGGGTCCTCGTCATTGCCAACCGGCTCTACGGATCCGGTCCCTATAAGAAGATGCTCAACGGGTTGACCTACGAAATCAACGAGAAGGGACTAGTCGATCCCATCATGACCCGCTGGCTGGAGGACGGTCTGACACGCGTGACGGCTGAATTGACCCATTCCAAGAATGAACAATCCGCCTCTGCGCAGCCCTAGACGTCATTACTCATGCCGTATCGAAGTTCGCAGGCATGACCGCTGTAAGCGAAGGAAGACACTTGTCATGTTACCAGTAAGCGCAGTGCTGTTCGCGAAGGATCACCGTATTGTCGCCGAGTTCTACACTCGAGTCCTTGACGCGTCTGTAGCGAATCAAGATGCCTGCCACACACATCTGAACTGCGCGGGCTTCAGCGTGGTGATTCATCAGATACCCGCCGAGACGGCCACTTTGATGGCAATCGCCGCTCCTCCGCACCGGAGAGAGTCCGGTGCCATACGTCTGAACTTCGCGGTTCGGAATATTGCAGAGCGTCGGAACGTCGCGAGGCAGCTCGGCGGACAGATCGATGAGCGTCCACCGTCGTGGGCTGGAGAGGATTCAACATTCTTCCTCGGTTATGACCCGGAAGGAAACGTCATTGGATGTAATGCCTGCTGACAGATGGCTCATAAGCCACCGTACACACGTGACTGACCCTTCCTCGCTCAACTCTGCGGAATGAGCGGAGATATGTACGGATGTCGGCGAGGGCAAATGGGGGGCTGCCGGAATACGACTGGCCGTATTGGTCATCAATATTGTTCGAGGCACGCAAGGGATAAAAACAACATATGTCGGCACGCGTAGATAACACAGACGTCAAGGCGCGCCTCTTTGCGCTCTACGACGAGCTCATTACACATGACGGGTACGCGGAGATGCGGGTGGAGATCCGTCTCCTCAAGCGCGGACAGAAGGAGATCATCATTCATTGTGGCAAACAGTATCGCTTCGTGGTCGACTGCCCTGGCGTTCCGGAGGCAGCAATAAATGAGGAAACGATGGTCTAGCAAGCCCGCATGTTCGTGACGTACAGGCAGGCGGTGCGGGACCGCTGCTTGATGCATTGAATAGATACCGGCTTTCTCCGGCCTCTTTGGGTGAGGCGGTGCGGGCTAACCCAGTGAAAGGGGTATTTGCAATGAATCGTATGAAGTCAACATTTACAGGCTGCATGCTCGGCCTGGGGCTCGTGCTGACCGCCGGCCAATCGGCGTATGCCGCGGCGGGCGTGTGGGACAATACCTTCACACCATCGAGCTGGACGCGGCAAAGTACGCCCGGCAGTCTGTACGCCGAGTGGAACACATTTGGTCCGCAGACACCTGCTCCTCTTCCGGCCCTCACCAATCCTGATGTCGCCAATTTCGGCGGCGGCTCCTACAGCCTGCTGGAAACAACCGGTGCCGGGAGCATCTTCAGCAGCGGCAACATCAGCAGGAGTGGGGCTTCCGGCCCCGGGACGGCGTTCGAATGGACCGTCGGCAATGTGGCCGGTGGACCGCGTGACGTCTATATGCGCATCGGATCGCTGGGCGCCTTCGACACCACGCTCAATCAAAGTTTTACCAACTTCACACTGAATGGCGTAACCGGCACCTATCAGGAGCTGTTCAACGGACCCGCCACGGGCGGCGCGGGTAGCAGGGAAGTGGAAGCGCTTATTTCCTGGCTGAACGTCCCGGACGCCTCCTCGTTTCTGTTGACGTGGAATGCCATCGGCGTCAATGCGAGCTTGGACCAACTCTCTCTCGACGTGGGTCCATTGGCTCCAGTGCCATTGCCCGCAGCAGTCTACTTGATGGCATCGGGACTTATGGGGATCGCAGCGATGGCTCGGCGTCAACAGCGAGCCGTCTGAAGTTCCAGGGACGAGCCTGCATCGGCGGCCTCCTCGCCACGAGGGACCATGCCGGAGTGCATATCTATCGGCTGCCCCGGCGTCCGGGGGGCAATAGAGAAAGGAGGAACAGAAGGACTTGTTCACGAGAAACACATGGCAGGCGGTGCGGGACCGCTGCTTGATGCATTGAATAGATACCGGCTTTCTCCGACCTCTTTGGGTGAGGCGGTGCGGGCTAACCCAGTGAAAGGGGTATTTGCAATGAATCGTATGAAGTCAACATTTACAGGCTGCATGCTCGGCCTGGGGCTCGTGCTGACCGCCGGCCAATCGGCGTATGCCGCGGCGGGCGTGTGGGACAATACCTTCACACCATCGAGCTGGACGCGGCAAAGTACGCCCGGCAGTCTGTACGCTGAGTGGAACTCGTTCAGCAACGACGCGGGGACCGCGGCTAACATTGTCGCTACCAATCCTGACGTCGCCAACTTCGGCGGCGGCACCTACAACCTGTCGGAAAATGGTTCAGGTGGCACCGCGTTCATCGTCGGCGGCACGGCGGGCAATATCTACAGCTTTGCCGCGCCGACGGCGTTCGATTTCACCGTCGGTAATGTGGCCGGTGGACCGCGTGACGTCTATATGCGCATTGGATCGGTGGGCAACTTCGACACCACGCTCAATCGCAGTTTCACCAACTTCACACTGAACGGCGTAGCCGGCACCTATCAGGAGCTGTTCAACCAGGCAGCCGGTGGTGCCATGGGTGGAAACGAGGTGGAGGCCGTGGTGTCCTGGCTGAACGTGGCTCCAGCATCATCGTTCCTGCTGAACTGGAACGCCATCGGTTCCAGTGTGAGCCTGGACCAGCTGTCCCTTGATGTGGGTCCGACTCCCGTGCCATTGCCCGCAGCAATCTACCTGATGGGTTCAGGACTGGTGGGAATAGCAGCGATGGCCCGGCGCAGGCTGCAAGGCGCCTAAGATTCAAAGCGCAGTCCGCATTGGCATGGCCCCCTGAAAAGGGCGGCCATGCGCATGCGTGTATGCGGAATGAGCTACAAATCATGGGGACGTGCGATGGTATTCATCGCACTGCTGCCCGTATGGCTGATTCATGAAGGAGCGGGCTGGACGGCGGACCTACGTCCGCTGCCCTCGCCGCAACTTTCGGCTTCACAGAGGCAAGGCATGAACATCGCGGCAAACAGCAGTAGGGCAGACGTTCTGGGAGGATCCGTGACCGGAGAGCAGAATATTGGAGAGCGGCAACCACGCACCGTGGAGGCTCCCGGAACAGGCACGAGGAATCAACCCAGCGATGCACCGGACATGGATCCAGGGGACACGCTGGTGATGGCAGATGTCGAAGTGACGGGAAGATATGAGGGCTTCGAGGTCGATCCAACGCGGTCGCGCACCACGGTGACGGCTAAGGAGCTGGAGCGCCGGCAAGCGGACAACGTCTTCACTGTGTTGCAGGACGTTCCCGGTGTCGCCGTCGATGGCGGGCCGCTCGCCAGCGGCATGAAATTCAACATCCGCGGCTTCAGCGACAATGAAGACGTGCTGATGAAGATCGACGGGGCCATGCGCAATTTCGAGAAGTACCGCTTCGGCAGCGGCGTGTTCGTCGAGCCTGAATTGTTGAAAGCCGTCGAGGTGACGCGCGGGCCGGCGGGTGCGCTGCAAGGCTCCGGCGCCATCGGCGGCGTGGTGGAGATGCGGACCAAGGACGCCGCCGACTTCCTGCGGCCCGGAGAGCGCGTAGGCGCGCGCCTCAAGTCAGGGTGGTCCACCAACAATGAGGAACTCATGGGATCGGCGAGCGCCTATGGTGTGGCGTTCGACTCGATCGACCTGCTCGCCAGCGGCACGTGGCGTGACTCCGGCGACATCACGACAGCGAGTGGCACGAAGTTGCAGAACACCAGAGCCAACCGCCTGAGCGGATTGGGCAAGGTCTCGTACCGCCCGCGGCCCGGCGCCGGCATCACCTTCGGGCATACGTATTTCCAGGAAGACGTCTTGCAGCCCTTCGACGCCACGATCGGTGTACCGGGCGTGTTCGGCTTCGTGCGGCGCGACATGACAGACAGCACCTCTACCAGTAATTTCGAATACGCGCCGACTTCGCAATCCCTCACGCCTTGGATCGCTCTGAAAGGGGCGTTCGGCTACACCGACACCAGCGTCACCGATTCCGACCGGCAGAGTGCGAACGGCGTGCTCGTCCCGAACGCCCCCACGAATTTCTTCGACTACAAGATCGCGACGTTCGATCTGACGAACACCACCGCGCTGCGCTTCGGCCCCGTGCGCAATGCGCTCACGTACGGCGTCCAGTACAACCACAATGACCGCACGTCCACGATCAATCAGTTCAATCCCAGGACAGCCGCGTGGAGTACGGTGGACAACCTCAGTCAGCCGTCAGGTACCAAATCCTTTTTTGCGTACATGCTCGAGGATCGTATCAACATCGGCCATGTGAGTCTCACCGGCAGCCTCCGTCACGACACCTACAAGGTCGAAGTCACCGCGCAAGAGACACGCGATGCATTGCAGGCCGAAGGCAGAAGCCCAATCATCGAGTTCTCGAAAACCATGCCCAGCGCCGGCATCGCCTGGAACGTGATGGGCGGTCCGGTAACCCTCTTCTACAACTACGCCAAAGCATTCCGGCCGCCGCTCGTCGATGAATACTTCACGCAGGGCGCGTTCAGCCGCTGCTCCCTTTTGTTCTTCGGCGCGCTCACCCCCCCATCCGGCGTCTGCGGCAATCTCTACGTGCCGGAGTCCTCGACCAACCATGAGATCGGCGTGTCGTTGAACTACCCCGGACTGTTCAAGGGCATCGATATGTTCACGGCCAAGCTGGTGTTGTACCGCAACGACGTGACACACACCCTCGAGTCGCTTTCGGCGCGCACGGCAAGCGGAGCGCTCTGCCGGCCGCTCCGCCCGCCCACGGGGAACAACGACCTATGCACGAACGTGACGCAAGACGGCAAGGAGCATCGGGAAGGCGTGGAGTTCGAGGTGGGGCTCCGGACTGAACACTGGTTCAGCAACCTGAACATCTCCGCCATACGCGGCAAGCAGGTGTGCGACGGCGAGCGTCCTTTGTTCGACATTCCCGGCAATTCGCTGGTGTTCTCATTGGGCCATAACGTTCTCAACAATCGGCTCGAGTACGGGTATCGCTTTCGAGCCGTGGACCACCGCCTGGTGATCACCGGCACTGCCGAGCAAGTCGTCACACCCTGCAACACCGGCCTCGGCGTCGGCACGCAGGCGGGGTACGTCTTGCACAACCTGTTCGCGTCATACCAGCCGATTCCCATGCTCAGCTTCAATCTGGCCGTCGACAATTTGACCAACACCAAATACTTCCTCAACAACGGCTTTGGCGGCGGTATCGGCCAAGAAGGAATGGGGTACAACGTGCGATTTTTCATGTCGATGTCGTTCTAATTGTATGTGGCAACAGACAGCCAATCATCTCTCAGTGGCATGCATGCTCGTCCTGTTCGGCATAACGAGCAGCGAGGCGAACACGTCCAGGATGCCCTTGGCTGGAGACGAAAATAGATCGGCGATCATCGCCTCTCCCGAGATCGGGACGTGGAATATCGGTCATTGCGCGTACGAAGCCATCGGGAAGCCCCATATCAACCTCTCGCGTCCTGAATGTCCTGACCGAATCAGGCGCGTCATGGCGGCCTTGCCCGCTGCCCCTTTCGAGGCCACCCTGTCGCCAGATTCGTTGCATTTCAGTCCGTCGCAGTGGCACGACGATGGCGCCGATCTGGAAAGCCGGCCTCAAGTGGTCCCGATTCCTTCTCCTCCAGCGTCGGGGCCCCTCTTCATGACCGCGTTGGTTGGGATGTTGGTAACCCCTCTGCTGAAAGATTCACGTCGCAAGCAATCCTGTGATCCGAACGGGTGCCAAGCGCATCGGCCAGGGTCCGCACGTTTGGTGGTTTTGCTGTCAGCCGACGCGACTTTTGCCGAAACGCTTGAAAAGCATTTGCATCGTGCGGGCTATGCCATCCGAACAGTAAGCACCACGAGTGAGATATTCGCCATCATGGACCCGGCGTCGCTCGTATTGATCCTGGTGGATCACCGTATTCACGATTGGGATATGCTTCGGACAGATCCCTCGCTTCGGCATGTACTGCTGATGGGAGTGGTCCCGTTCGGCTCTCTCTATACCGAGAACCACTGTGTGGCGGACCTGGAACGTGGCTTGGACGGGATCCACGACTTGCGGGACGGACATCGTCTTTTGGTTACCAAAGTCCGTGCGTATCTTCGGCGTGACGGGTGCGGGCACGTACGTCGAGGGATTTACCAGGTGGGGGCGATCGAACTGGATGACGATGCTCATGAGGTGACAATTGCCGGACGACAGGTAAAGCTCTCCACCAAACCCTTCACAATCCTTCGACTCCTCATGAGCAAACCTTCCGAGGTATGCAGCCGAAGCGAACTGGTCCATTTTATCTGGGGACCCAATTTTGCGATCGGTGAACATGCCTTGGACGTTCACGTCTACGCCCTTCGACAGCAGCTTGATCGCGCGCCCAACTCTCTATGCAAACTCATTACCATCAAGGGTGTCGGCTTCAAACTGAAGCCCCTCTCCTCAACCGGAACGATTCAAACAAGAACGCGCTCATCCAAAATCCAACTCGATCTCCGGATTGCACAGAAGCTCAAGGACGATGCGGAGGTCTGCATCGGCTCAGATCCGCAGCTCAAGTCGCCGGCGCACCTGTGCAGTACGCCGGCATGCGGATGACGATTTATGCGCTCATCATTCATACAGGAGGTGGCATATGGCAGTTGCGATGATTGTTTTATTATCCGCGCTTTTTACGGCCGTCATTCCGTATCCAGCTCATGCGACCAACGATTCCTTGCCTCCTACCGATACGGGAAAGATCGGGATCCTTCTCGTCAATCACGGATCTCGATCCGCCACGTGGCGTCAATCGCTTTTGGACCTCGAAACCCAGGTCGCCGGGCCGATACTTGCTCATTCGACCGTCAAGAGCATCAGGACGGCGTTCATGGAGTACACGGAACCCTCGATCGCCACGCGCATGAAGGAATTTGACCGAGAAGGATTTACGGACGTCATCATCGTGCCGGTGTTTCTGACGGTCAGCCCCCACACGTTCGACGACATCCCGACGATCGTGGGGTTGAAAGAAGATCCGCACTCCATGCAGCAGCTGAAGATCGAGAAGATCGAGCGTTACACGCCGAACGCGAAACCCCACATCACCCCGCCACTCGATTTCACCGATATTCTTCAGAAGAATCTGCTCAGGCGAGTGAGCGCACTTTCGCGGGATCCGGCTCATGAGGGTCTGGTGCTCATCGGTTACGGCGACGAAACGTACGACAAGGAGTGGGTCGAGCTGTTCGACAAAGTCGCGGGGTTCGTCAGAATGCAGACAGGGATCGCAGGGTATTCCTATGGTTGGTGCGGCCACATCGCGAACTACAAGCCGGAGGAAACGACCGCCGCGATCAATACGGTACTCAAGAGCGCGCGGACGGCCCTCGTCATCCCCGTGTTGGTCGCCCACGATGAGATGTTCCAAATCAAAATCATCGGCGACGGCATCGCCAAAGTGCCCGACAACAAGCAGCGCGTCATTTATAAGCCGGATTCCATCCTGCCGGACGTGAACGTCGAGCGATGGGTCATCAGCGTCACCGAAGAATACGTCAACAAGATTCAGATCAAAGTCTCACAAGCACACTGATGTGGGCTCGGGTGAGACACCGGCTTCGGTGGCCGGAACGCGAGACACTCGCGCGGCTCAACCTGGCTGTCCATCGAGACATCGGGTACGCCTGCGCCTCCCTGATTCTCGCCTATTGCCTGTCCGGCATCGCGCTCAACCATATCGGTGATTGGAATCCCGACTTCGTCATTTCAAGACAGACCGTGTCGCTCCCTCACGCGTACGACAGAAAAGAGATTACGAAAGAACGGATCGCGCAGTTTGGACGACTGGTGCAGGAGGAGAGCTATAAAATATATGATTTCCCGACATCCGATCAGGTGAAGATTTACTATGACAACGCCTCCCTGCACCTCAATTTTTCCACTGGCCACGGTACCTACGAAAAAGTTTCAAGGAGGCCCCTTCTATACCAGGCGAATGCGTTGCACCTCAATCGCCTGCAAGGATGGAAGTGGGCTTCCGATGTCTTCGCGCTCATCCTCATTCTCCTCAGTCTGACCGGACTGTTCGTTCTACGGGGTAGATATGGACTTGCTCGGCGGGGGAAATGGCTGATTCTCGTCGGCCTACTTCCCCCTGTACTCGCCCTGCTCATCTTCGAACTGAAATAGACAGGGACCACTGTATGTATTTATCGTGTCATGGTAGCTGCGGAATGCCACAAAGTCGAAAACTTTGTGGTGATGCCTTGTCAGGACTGAAATGTTTTCAGTTCGAAACGCCTGCTCCATGCGTTCAAGTGCACTAGGACACAGCTCGATTGAACTCACTGTATCGACCCATGAAAAGTGGCTGAGGAAGACAGCCCATGGTGGTTTGATCGACTCGATGGAATGACGATGTCTAACCAGCGGGAGTTACCGTCTGTGAAGACAGGGTGAGAGCAAGGTCCTGCGAAGCAGGACGAGCCCCGCTCGTAAGCATTAAGGACCCCGCCTGTAAAGGCGGGGGAGTCTATCGAAAATATGCAGCCTCTGTGCGTGTAGTCTCTGGCGGTAGCAAATGGTAACAGAGCATATTACGAACAGTCTCACCAAGCAGGCAAGGACATGCAAGCTCGCGAATTAGTTCATGAGATTTTGGTGCCCCCGACACGAATTGAACGTGCGACCCGCGGTTTAGGAAACCGCTGCTCTATCCAACTGAGCTACGGGGGCATGGCTGGAATTTAGCGTACTTACGCGAGGCGTGTCTACCTGAGATGAGGGGACTGTGCCCAAATTGTGCCCGTGAAGCTTTTTCGCAGCTTCGCGAAGGTCTCCGTCATTCACAATGTTATAGCGATCGAAGACCGAGCGCGTCTTGTGCCCGGTGATTTTCATCGCCACGGTTTCCGGTACTCCACTGCGGACAAGGTTCCTCACCGCGCTACGTCTGAAATCGTGCCGGATCATGCCTATCAAGCCGACCTTTGCACAGGCGGTCGTCCAGGCCTTTCGAAAGTCTCGAAGCCGGTTCCCTTGCCAGCGTCCTTGACGAGGGTTTGGAAAGAGGGGAATGATGACACGATCGAGCTTACGAGACAGAGCCTTGACCCGCTCAACCTGCTCGGCAAGTACTCCCGCGACGGCCGGGGTGAGATACACAACTCTTCCTTCACCGTTCTTCGTCATGCCCGGATCTAGCCGCAGGGTGCCGGCGTTGAGGTCCACATGCCCGAGGTCCAGCTGCAGCACTTCGCTTTGCATCCGCCAGCCATAGGTATAGGCAATCGTCACTGCCGCCTGAAGATCGGGCCGCTTCTTCAATGCTCTGCAGACTCGCTCAAAATCCGCCCGCTCAAAGAATCCCGAACGGGGAGCGGATTCTTGCAAGAGGTGAATGCGTGGCATTCTCAACAGTTGCCCGCGTTCATGCGCGAGTCGAAGCGCTTTCCCAAGCACACTGAGTTCTCGGTTAATTGTGGCGTTTGAAACCTCTTCCGTCTGACGCTGATGAACATATCGCGTGATGTTCGCTTGATCGACGGCTTGTAGGCGATACTGCCCAAAGAAGGCTTTGACAGGTTTCATTTTGCTGGCTGCATCCTTGAGCTGCCGTGAGCCCGTCACTTGATAGTGTTCGGTGAGGGCATCGGCGGCCTCACGAAATAGAATTCTCTCATTTCGGGGCAGGGCAGGGGCACCCATGACAGCCCGCCCTTCTCGGTCCTTCAAGAACCGTTCGGCTGCCTTGAGCATATCGGTCCTGGTACTCTCTCGCACCGGTCGGCCGTTTACATAGTATTTGATCCAAAACACGTTACCTCGCTTATAAATCATTCCCATCTTTATACCCCCTTTGTTAGGTTTTTTATCTTTGTATTTAATGCTTGAGATATGGGCGTGAGTTCATCTGCAGTGGGGTGGCTAAGACCATTTAGAATGTCTTCAATCCGATCGAGACTAAGTTTCGCCCTGCGCGCAAAAACCTCCTTAGTCATCCCTTGATCTCTCATGAGCTTGGCGACGTTCGCTAAAAACGGATGGCGATTGCAGGCTATTACAAACGCTGCATGGTTAGCCGGCGAAACTTGTTTCTTGCCCCTCATTGCACTTTCCTTCCTCAGTGCGGGCATGGCCTCACATTCGAATCTCGCAATTGCTGCTCTAAATTGTTCAGGTGGTTGAAATAGTGCTGGCTGCTGTTGCCATCGCTATAGATCCATCCTGACTGCCCGGTGTTCGGGTTGTTGTAGAACGTCGGCCCGAGACTATTGCCTTCATACAGCCACGTCGCCCCGTGCTGGTTATCCAGAATCATGTCGAGTGAATAGGTGTTCGAGGCCGTGGCGAGGAGCACGCCGAGAAGAAAACCAAGCAAGAGTTTCATGGGAGCCTCCGTTTGTTCATCTTCTTGAGGATCGATTGACGGCAGATACGAAAGAAATAGCGCGGGCCCAATCCATGAAGTTCTCCTGTTTCCAGATATCGATAGACCGTTGCCTTATTGACGCCGAGAATCTCTGCTGCTTCACGCACAGTGAAAGAGGGTTCATCGGGAATGCCTGCCATCGGGGGGTTGGATGCTTCGGGCATCGGCTAACAACTTCTCCAGCCGGTCTAGGCTAATGGCTCTGCCGAGCTTCGACTGTAACCGGAAACCTCTGCCTCCGACAATCCGCCCGTTCACGATCGCGGTTCGAGCATGCCCGTTCGCTGGCCTGCGGAATTGCTTGAAGTTCATGATGTCATCTCAGCCTGGAAAGTCCTGCCAGCAGTCCTCGTGCGACGTGGATGGTACGGGCGCAACCGCGACTGGGTCCGGGGTCGGCATGCGTGATACGTCAACGGATGAATGCACTGCGGAAGAGATAGGAGAGCCGAGTGCACGAGGAGGCGTCTTAAACGGCGGCTTCATCACGGCCTGTCTCGGCTCTGCCACATTCAACAGTCTGGCTTCGTGTTGCCGATACATTGAGGCCGTCGAACTATCCATGGCCTGCACGTAAATACTCGTGGTTTTAAAGTTGGTGTGCCCGAGCCCCTTCTTCGAGACGGTCACGAGATCCTTTGAGGTGTCAACCGCCCAGGTCGAGCCGGTCCGACGCAGGTCATGACGGGTGATACGATCCACGCCAGCCCGTTTTCGGATGTCATGCCAGAGCTGCGTCCACCGCGAGACGCTGAGCGGCTTATTTCCACGGCCGGGGAAGAGAAAAGTGGAGGGCTTCGGTCTCGATCGGATGTAGGTGACGAGGAGACTTGCCAGGACGGGTGGCAGGTCGATCGGGTCAATCTTCTGCGTCTTGCTATCGACCTTGTGCCACATGCCGACCGTTTCTCCGTGCTCATCGGTCCAGAATTGCAGATGGCTCACCAACAGCTCCGCCGCTTCTCCTGGTCTCGGGAACAACGTCAGCATGAACATGAAGAAGCACCGTTCCCGAAGTGGCTGACGTTTGAGGATGTCCAGCAAGGTCGGCATTTCATGCTCACGAACAAATTCCTTCCGCTTGCCCGCCGTCCCAATGGGCACCTTCATCGCTCGGTTCTTCCCGTCGTAGCATTCCAGTTGCTCGGCCCAGTTATAGAGATGACGGAGTTTCTTCACCAGGAAGATCGCCATGCTGGGAATGTTCGCACGAATCGGATTGATCCATTCGGTAATCTGCGCCACGGTCAAGGATTCCAGCGTGTACGGCTTCAGCGGGCCAAAATGTTTTTCCATATTCGTCATGATCCCGCGTCCACCGCCCTTGAGCGTGGAGATATGCAACCGATAGTACTGCTCCAATAATTCCCCAATGGTCATGCCAGGCCGGAGGGATGTCGAGGGTGCGGGGAGGGGGGCAACGGTGACGCGGGTCAGCGCGGTCGCGGTCCCCTCACGGTAGGCCGGGTTCAGACCATGATATCGCCCCCATTCCAGACACTTGTTGTAGAGCAAATGTAAGTGTTTGAGACAGGCACAGGCTTGTGACGAGGAATGCGCATTGATCTGATCGAACCACTGCTTGATGAGTGGCCGCGTGAGGGTGTCGAGCGTATAGGGGTGTAAGGGCGGAAAGTACATGGCGATCCGGCTGCGCGTCGAGTGTGGATACTTCAACGTGGCGAGGTGTCGCCGGTCGAACTCGAGCAGAAGCTCGCCGATCGTCTGAGGACTAGGGGGCGTTCCAGTGGGAAACACGGTGAAGTTGGGAGCCATACGAACCTCCTAGTGCGTGGAGCGGCCATTCCTCAGATGGGGCTGAAGGGGAAAGTGTGGGCTGTACGAGCCTTGATCGATCCAGTTCACTACCCGTGCAAGATCCTCCGAGAGGGCGAGCAGTTCATTACGGAACGGGAGAGGGTGAGCGGCTCGGAATCGTTCGATCGCGTGCGCGAGCATATGGAGGGAGCCGAGCTCATAGGCAGGCATCGTTCCCTCCCACGCGCACCATTGATTGACTTTCGCTTCTCGTCGCTGCTCGTCGTTCTCAAAACAATCCGGCCCGGTGGCATACGGCGGAATGCAATCGTCCTCCATGGTCACCGTCCTTTCTCAAGGAGTGGATCGCGACCGAAGGGAGCTTCATCGCGGTCGCACTTCGCAATGAGGGCTTGTAGCTCCTTTGGGTCCTCCATCTTGGCTAAGAAGATATCGAGCGCCTCTATGAGCAGATCCCAGATGGGAATGCCGGTGTGTTCTGAAAGCTCTTCATACTGCGCTTTCAACGCTGGATTCATGCGGTGCCACACACGCACGATTTTCTCCTCCAGAGTCAACCCAGCGTCAGGATCAAAGAGCATTGCCGCCTCCTTTTGGTTACGCCGCCTTCTTGCCTCTGAAATGCTGTTCGAGTAAGTGGCGAATGAATCCGCTTGCCGTATAGCCCTTCGTTTTCATCGCGTCGAGTTGTGTTTTGAGCTTCGGTGGGAGCTGGATATTAAGACGTTGCATTCTCATCTCGTCCTCCAGTGTTTAAACGTTAACATGTTAAGTTGTGTGGTGTCAACCGATGGTCCTTGACACCAATTCACCCTTTGGCTAGGTTCTCTCCCGTGACTGATAGCGAAGATTCGGAAAAGGTCCAAATAGGTCCACGAATTAAGAAGCATCTCATTGATGAGATTCGCATTCTTGCCATTCGTCAGAACCGCCGCTTTACCGAGATGATCGAAGAAGGGCTCGCGGACTTGTTGAAGAAGTACAGGGACAAAGGGAAAGGTAAATGACATGATCTCCAAGCCCAGCAATCCCCGCTTTACCATCCAGACCGGCTATCGCGGCACAGGCAAACCCCTCTATTCCTACATGGAGGGGTTTCGCGAGATCATTACGCCGCGCCTGAATCCTGGGCTCGGCGTTACCCACTCCAACTGCATTAGCGAGACGTACCTGCATGCCCTCGCGTACTGTATGGATATGGCCGATGAATATTACAGCCGGGGCTACGGCATCTCGGATATTAGGATCGAGCCATTCAAAGGGATGGTCGGCGAGTTGACCTGACCCCACTCGCGCCGACGCTACAGCGCGAATTCCTTCGCTATACCTCAAACGCCGTCTCCACCTTGAGCGGTTCCGCGTCCTGCTGGAACGGGGCTGCCGGAACCGTCGGCGCCGGTTGATGGCCGCTCGGCCAATTGCATTCTTCGAGAATCCGCTCGACGGAGCCGCGATTCATTGCGATCGTGCCCGCCATGCCGTCCCAACTCTGCAACGACGCCGAGATGGTATGGATGAGAGAGGCGCGGGCCTCGAGGTAGATCGATCGGCCGTCTTTCCACACGATCTGCTGGAACTTCAGACCCTCATAGGCCGCGATCCCTTCGCGCACCTGGCGAGGGCAGTTCTCGCATACGGTTGCGATCTCTTTGAGGTGGGGTTCCACCATGCGTGGCAATGGGACACGAGACTTTGACGCGAGCGTCAGGAGTTCGTGCATCCAGGCTTGCGTCCCTTTCACCAACTTGAGGATCTCGGGAAGTTTGCGTTGCGCCGTGTCGTACTTCCCCCGCATTTCGCTTTTCATCGCGTCCACGGCCTGGGCCTGTTCGTTCAGAATGCCTGCGTTGGCGTGCTCGATTCGTTCCGACATCGCTGTGAAATCCATGAGGTGCCTCCTTTATAGGTGGTTACAGATTGATTCGACTCTTGATGATCCGCAGCACGCGCAACGCCACGCCATCGCCGAGGCGACGGGAGATGAGTCCATACAACTCAGGATCAGCGCTTGCGATGAGTTCGGCTAATGGCCGGACTTCTTCAATGCCCTGCTCCAAGGTAATGCCGTCATTGGCCCAGTGTTGTTTCGTGTCGTCCATCTCCATCCGCTCCTGTTCATCGAGCTGCGCTTGCTCGGATTGCGGATCGGTGGACGTGGGTACCGGGTCGCCGAGCTGCTCTGACGGAGGGGAGGAGGCAATCAGTCCGCCCCCGATCTCGATCATCCGGTTACCCGGATAGGCTTTTCGGTACAAGCTATCGACATAATCGAGGGCGGCTTTCTCGCCGCGTTGATACCCGGCATAGTGCTGATGGGTTTTATCCATCATCACCTTCGCGTGCTCTTCTCGGCATGCAATTGCGGCCGGTGTTTCGGCTGCCGCCTGGTCAAACTCCGATAACGATGATTCGATCATGGGGTCTCCTCCTAGGTCGTGGCGTTGTCTGTCGTTTCGACCCATGCGCCTTCGCCTGGCGCGGATGGGCTCATGAACCGTTGAAACCGCGCCACGATGTGCCCGGTGACATTGCGGGCCACATGGGCATTGACCCATGTCCCTGCCGCGACCATCTGCCGGCAGCGGCTTTCGGCTTCCGTCGTGGTTGAAAAGGCTGCCATGACCGTCTCCTTTCTCTTTCCAACGTGCGTTTACAGTTCCAATGCCGCGAACTTATCCCGGAGCGCGCGCAACCGGGCCTCTTCCTTGTCGGCCGCTTCTTTTGCCGTCTCGGCGCGTGCCTCATCGGCTTCAATCTGCAGCCGGAGTGTGTCGAGCCGGCCTTCGAGCTCGGCCCGCTGCCGGGCTTCCTCGCTTGCCAGCCGTTCGCCGACGTTGAAGGACACGCGAGACAGCTCGGCGTTCTTGAGTTCTACCGCCCGATCGACGGCAACCGCCGCTTGCTCTCGAATCGTGACCAGTTCCTCTCGCCGTTCAACGTCCCTCACCCGTTGGGGATGATCCTTGAGGTAGGGAAAGAGCCCGAAGAACGTGTTTTGCAAATTGGTGATGTCTTGTTCCGCTTGGCCGCTCGTCGTCATGGTTGCGTCTCCTTGGTGGGTGAATGTTCGGCCGCATGCTCGTCCGCTCGCCAGGCTGCGGCCTGAAGTATTAGAAACCTGGCGAGCGATTCCAACTCGTCGACTGTCACCTGTGCAAAGACTCCAATGATTTGGCTTTGCGCCGTCAGGGTGCCCGTCTTACTGCAGACTGTGATTTCGAGTCCATTGCCGACATTCATGTGCACCTCCGGTTAGAACGTGAAATGCGTTTCGACCTTCAGCGGACCAGTCGGGATGGTCATGAGATCATCACCATGCAGCCAGCTCAGCAGATACGCGGCTGCATCAGACACATCTGCCCATGGACTGTTTGGCTTTTTTGGCCCAGTGCGATCGACTTGACCGTTAGGCAGGACTGGATAGAACCAGCGGCCAGAAAAGGCTTCGACCAGTAAGCGCGTATCATCGCCGGGCGCGATCAACAACGGAGTCCGCCCCTGTTCATGCCGGGCGCCCAAGCCTCGTAGGATGGCTTCGCGCCGTGGGGCCCATCGGACTGGCCCGTGTACGATCCGCCCGCCCAGCTTTTCACGGATCACCTTTTCAGCCGTCTCGGTAATCGTGGCCTGTCCGGGCGTGGCCATGTTCGGGTCGATGATATGCACGAGCTGCGCGCCGTAGTGGGTGAGTGCCCAGGGGGCATGCGCCTGCAGCCAGGGCAACACCTGACGCTCGATCAGTTCCAGCACCCCGACTTTCATATCATTCAATGACGCGTAGATCCTGGCTTGTCCGCTGAGGTTCTGGCCCATGACTGCGCTTGGACTGTGTCCTCCGTCCCAGCCGATCGCAAACAACAGCATGGGAGAGGGGACGAGTGGATACGGTGAGACATGCACGTCCGGGTTAAACCCCTCGGCGACCGCCGCCCCTTGTTCCGCCATGACCCATTCACCTTTGGCCAAGCGCTTCTGGAGGGTCGGACTATTCGCAAAGGTCTGCTCCAGCGCCTGCCGCTCTTCCTGAGTTAGGCGATCATCCACCGAGATTTGAATCGGAAGGGATTTTGTTGACCCGTGAAAGAATCGTCTGTGTGGCCAGGTGTCGGGACTTCCGGGATTGGTCGCGAGCATGGATACGCGCCGGCGAGTGGGCAAACGGAGTGTCGAGGATCGAGCCAGATCGTATTGCTGTTCTGTAATGCCAAGTCCGTCCGTCAGGGAGGCGATCGGTTCCTCCCCTATGACCGTGTTAGCACTCATCCGGAGCCGTTCGGCTGAGCTTTGATCCTGGCAGCCTACGAAATCACCGACGACCATCTGTTTGCCGCCGACGGAGAACACGGCTAGCTTTCGGTCATCCTTCAGACTCCACGTGTTCCCCCACATGGGAAGCTCGAGGGATCGCGCTGTTTTCGCCGAGGCGGATAGTAGGGTGTCATGCAACCACAACACTCGATACGGTCCCGGATAGCCAGCCCGCAGATCCAGTTCCGCATTGATCACGGCTGCCGCGGCGAGGGCGTGCGTTTTTCCTGTCCCGCGCGGGCCATGAACCAGAATTTCCTCTGCCGAGCCGTCAACCGCTTCAGCAATCGCCCGGCTGGCCGATGGGGCGAAGGCAATCGGGTGTACCAGATCGGGACAGCCGCCCACCGCGAGATAGTCGAGGACCAGCTTTGAAACTTCTTCCGCCTCCGGTCCGGATCCCAAGAGGTGACGTCCGATGAGGACGATTGTCCGCCCTTCAATGTCTGTCCCGTCGGCCCAGCTTGGGGTGATATCCAGGCGTAGCAGGATGGCCGCGAGTGGCGTGCCCAAGCCGGCAAACTTCTCAAGCAGGAACTTATTGATCTTGTCCTCACTGGCCACGGGTCCCTCCGGGTTTCATGTCGACCACTTCCGCCAGTGGCCGGATGTTGCGATTGTTGCGGAGCTGCTCCAGGATCTGGACTGCTTTGCCGCCATGCTCCAGGCGTAAAAGCGTGTTATTCAGTTCCCGAGTCGCCGACGCCTGCCGAAGCCCGACCGCCACGTTGCAGCATTGCCGGACTTCCGCCAGCCGCTTCAGGTTCGCATTGCGGATTTTGGCCGCCGACTCGCTGATGCCCTGCAGGGTCTTGGCAATGCCTTCCTCCGTCGTGAGATCGCCGATCTGCAGATCCGGAATCGTCGTTGCCTCCTGGCTGGCTATGGCGCCTTTCAGCTGAAACCGCCGGGCCACCGAGGGGTCTGACCCGTGATGGGGGCACTCCGCCCCCTCACCAAGCCGATACGCACAAGGGGAACCGTCTTTTCGAGGCTGTCCGCAGAGTCTCAAGGGCACCTCCATCGCCAAACCATGAGCCTTGTTGATGTGTGGGGATCTGAAAAAATGCAGAGGAATACCCACGCGGGCTGCCGCTGGGGAGCAAAAAGCCTCTGCCGGGGGGTGGTTTTTTCCAACCGGCTCATGCTTTCTCCTTCCATGCATCGATCAGCCGATCCAGGTCTGACCGGTCGAACAAGAGCTTCCGCACTTCGCCAGCATTGGGGCCTGGAATGCGTAACCGGGGCAATGTGCCCGCCGCTTCCAGCTCTCTAACCGTCCATTCTGAAAGGCCGAGATAGGCAGCGGTGCTGTGGAGGTCGAGGACGCGAGGACCGATAGGAACGACGGTTAGTGTAACCAGCGCTCTCTTAGGATCTCCGCTGCTAGACGCTGTTTCCATCGTCGCTGTGCCCGCAGTGTGCCCAGAACGGAAGATGCCCGGATCGCCAGATTTCGGCCGGCCGGGCTTCCCGCGGCGTGAACCAGGCACGGGCAAGGCTTCTTGAACCATTGGTGAGGAATTTCCCGCGTCCTGGTGAATGCCCTTTCTCATCACTTCTTTCTCTTCTCCCGCCAGAAATAGGACGGCAAATAGGATAGCCCTCCTCTTATAGAGGAGGGGGCATCCGTCCTATTTGGGTTTCCTATTTGAATAGGATGACTATTTCTTAATGTTTCCATGACTTAGATATCCTGGCCTATTTGTCCTATTTAGCCGTGTCAAAAGGGCGTCCTATTTCAGTTTCCTATTTCATTTCTGGCGTTCAGCACGGTCCATTTCGTCGTCATACCGGGCCCGCCGATCATCTGCCACTTATGGCCTTTGTGCTTTCTGAGGGTCCGCTGAATGGTCGATAAGGCAACGTCCAACTCATAGGCGATGTCCTGAGGGGTGCGCATGATCCCGTCCTCAAGGAGGTTTCGAATACGAGAGGCGACCGGGAGTGCGTTCGCTAATTCGGCCGTCTCGCGGAGGTCGCAGGCTTCGAAGCGGATGACCGAGCACGCCTCGTCCTGCGTCATGGTGAGCCCAATTGGATGATGACGCCGGGTATGGTTCGACTTGCGATGAAAGAGGCCGATGACGGCGGTATCTGCGCCGAGTTCCTGTTCACGCTTGAATTCCCACGTACTGCGCGCCCGGTTCTTGTTGAACACGCTGCCGTACACGCTCTGGGCCTCCTGGCCTTCCGCGAGGGTCTTCGGCACATGACCAAGTAAGAGGGTTTCGGTTTTGAGCAGCCGCACGGCATCGAAGAATTTCGAGACGGTCTCGGAGGAGGCATCCCCGCCACTGGCGGCCATCAATGAATCGATGACCACGAACGTGATGCCATCGGCCTGGATCCGCCTCACCAGCGGATAGATCATCCGGACGAGCGGTTCCTCGCAGGGCAGATAATCAATCTCCGCATCCGATAGTTCGGGATGGCCGGCAATGAGGGCCTGCAGGCGCCTCGCGTGCACTTCCTCGTCATCTTCCCAATCGAGAAAGAGCGAACGGCCTTGTAGCGCCCGGATGCCCGCGATGGTTTGCCCGGTTGAGACCATGGCGGCGAGAAGAAGAGCAAACGAGCTTTTGCCCTGGCCGCCGTCCCCGTAGATGATCACGGGCTTGCGTCTGACGATCAGGGGATTAACGGAGTAGGTGAACGGCTCAACTTGCGTGAAGCGGGTCAGTTTGACGGCCGGTCGACCGGTGCGCTTGCTCTGCAGAACCATGGCGCAGGCATTCTGCAGCAGGTCTTTCCATGGTACGGACGGGATGGACTCGGTGAGGGCCTTGGCGATTTGCTTCTGCGTCCCTTCAGAGGTGAGGCCGATCGCCTTGCAGGGCATGACGGGCTCGCCGAGGAGGAACACTGAGAGTTCTGCCTTCTCAGATCCATACTTCTCAGACAGCCGATCGAACGTGAAGCGCGCGCCCCATTTGAACGAGGACACGTTATAGAGACCAGCCGCTTCAGAGAGGGTCAAGTCTGGCCGCTCATGGCCGTTCACCTGTGAGGAGACTAAGGGTTGTCGGGCAAGGGCTTCGGCTTCCTCGATCACCTTCATGCGCGGCCTCGCAGTTCATCGGCCAGTTGCTCATGGAGGTGTGCCAGGTCGAGGTCTTCATAGGCCGAGGCCGCGGTACTCAACAACCGGTCAAGGTCGTCGTCTGAGACCGGGGCAAGATCGAGGTCGGAAAGCCTGTTGAGCACGGCGCCCGCACGAGTGCGGCGATCAAACGCGCTGAGTTCAAATTGAAAGGCCAGAGCCGCATGATTGACCCTCGGCACGGGTCTGATAGGTCGGATGTCTCGGGGAAGTCCCGCATCATAGAAAAGGTCCGCCAGGCGTAGGCCCAGGCTGCCGCAGACTTCCGCCGTGGTACAGCCGGCCCAGCATTTCACCAGGAGGCCAGAATCGCCTGGACTCACCTGTAAACTCGGGGAGCGATCGGCGTGAGCAGGGCAGAGCGCCACATGGCGAGATCCACGAAGGATGACCCCTTCGAGCCGTCCTAGGAAGGCTTCGAGTGTCATTCGCAACACTCCGCGAGTCGTGCAAAATCAATGTGTGCCATGCGCAAGTGCTGCACGATGCTGACGTCGACATCATCGCCGGCTGCCTTCCGTTTCTGCAGGGTCGCATATTCATGTTCGATCAAGCTGATGATCGGCCTTACATTCGCGGTGAATCGTTCCGAAAGGGGATTGCAGTGTTGGGAGGGACTCGGTATTCTATTCATCGCTGTCTCCTTCGTGTCTTTGCCGCTGCGCCTGCATCCCGTCGAAAGGGCAGGCCAGCGGCTTTTAACTACACTCCTATCACCGCTTCTAGTCCCTTCGATCCGTCGAGTTCCTTTTTCAGTTTCATGACGTCCTCCTCTTTGAACAGTCTGGTCCCATCCGCCGTTCTCTGTGCAGGAAGGCGGCCGATTCGTTCGTAATATCTGACGGTCGGTCCAGCCCTTTCCAAGAGCCGTGCGGCATCATTGGTCATCAGCAACCGGTCGCTCATAAATGCCTCCTCCAAGCCTAGAACGCGTTTGCAGCTTGTTTTCGCCGACAGCCTACAGCTTGTAATTGTACCCGTCTATGGTAATATTCATAGGGTCAGTTAATTGTCATGGTTAGGTTTGTTGTTGAGAGATAATTTAGAGGGTACAAATGGAAGAAACTTTCTACTTCGATATTTTGAAAAGGATCGGCAGTACCTCAAGAGACCAACTTGCGTGGTTGATAGGAGTACTTGAGGGTCCAGTACTTCAGACCCCGGAAGATTGGGTAAGCTTGCGTCGAGGTCTCCTCGTCTTTGCCATGCATGCAGCCGGCGCACCATCGTACGGCCTTACTGCTTCCGATATTGACTTCAAGCCGCTGACGATTCCGATCGTGACAAGTAGTAAAACTATGAGGGAAGCTCTCAAGAAGGCTCAGTGGGGTGTCATGTGGGCTGTACTGGATATGCTAGAAAGAGTAGCGAGCCGCCAGACGTTTGTATCTCCGCAGCAAGAAACGCGAGTTCAGTGGAGTGAAGGGAAGCGACGATATGTTTCTGTCATTGATCCCGCGAGAGACAGCTTTCGTAAAGCGATTATTCGGGGTCTAACAAAATGTGTTTTCGACAATGGCCGGCTAGTAAAGGAATGCCAGGCACCGGGCAAAGTCAAAACAGGAAGAAAGCGAAAAGGGGAATCAGAGCCTATGCCCTCAGTTTGTGGAAAGTTGTTCGTTGGTAGAAAGGAAAATCAGCTATATTGTTCAGGAGCCTGCCTTAGCCGGACGTTGACGAGAAAAAAACGAGCTAGCAAAAAGACGCGAGGTCGGAAAATAGGAGGAAGAAAACAGGCCAGGCCCATAATTTAACGAAGTCGAGATCAGTCGATACATAGCCAGCGATGTTGTGTTCGAGTTTTTTCTCGGCGAGAATAGAGTGCAAGGCGAAATTCGTCTATGAATCTTTGCCCCACAGTCGTTCAGAAACATCTCCTTCGAGTTTCTTGATCAAAGCTCCCCCCTGCTCGTCAAATAGCTTTTGTTTATCACGCGCCTCTGGTTTGATATCGTATGTTTTGTTAGACCTACTCTCACTAACTGCGAACCAGATCAAATCAGACAGACTCGAGAACTGCGTTCGTATATCCTTTGGCAGAAAAATTCCATTTTTGAGTATAAAAATATGAGCATCCCTGATTTTCTTTACCGCGTCATCAAGCCTAAACCAGAATATATGCTGCACATAAAATGTATTACGTTCCTGCCCTGCTTTTTCCTTCAAGTCATCCTTCATCCATGGATCCAGACGACATGATTCTACAAATTCGACAAAATGCTGGGGAGACATTCGAGCGAGATCTGGATACGTTTGGAATGGCGAGAGAAATGCCACGGCTTCCCAATATGCATCACTAAGCTTTGACCAAGCTTCCGGCAGTACCTCAAATTCGCGTTGATGAAGCTTTGTAGTTCTGTCTAAAAGGGCGTTGATCTTAAACCGGAGATGTTCTATTTCCTTATGCTGTTCGTGCCTCGCTATTTCTAGCTGCGATTCAAATTTGTTTTCGATCCATTTTTCTCCGAATCGTTTGAATAGTATATATGCACCGGCCACGCTTGCGCCGACGATGATTCCAAGTAGTCCTAGCAGATTTCCAAGATGGGCTAACCATGTCATAAATGTTTCGAAGGTCATGTTTTGTCGTTCAGCTCTGTTTGCAGTACGTTAGCTACAGAAAGATCGTTCGCAGCACAGATAAACTTTACGAGCGATTGTATTTTCTCTTCGAGGTCCAGCATCAATAGATCAGCCGATTTCTGCGCAATGGCATGAGCTACTTTTACTTTGTCATAGTGTTCGCAAAGTCGATGAGAGTATTTATTCCTCCCGCGTAGTATCGCCTTAGACCCATATAACCCCTTAACAGCATCCTCTAAGGTCGTAGCTTTAATGTAGTTCTCTATCTCTCTGCCGGCTGTTATCCAGGAAAACCCGGGCCCACTATCAAATTCTGCCTGCACACGACGTTTTGTAGCATTTATGGCGGCCTTGGAATTCTTCTTATCACTATCAATGACGATTGATAGCCAACGATTTAACCTTCGTAGAGAAATAAAATCCTCTATCTCTTTGTCGTCAGCAGAGAGATGACTTAATAAGCGACCTCCGTAAAACATTATTGAGTAATGCAATCCTTCAAGCAGTGTTGGTGCGATCGAGTTAATCCAGTGTTGTAGATAGATGCGATCGGAGGGACCTTCCACCCAGATAACAGAGTTTGCCTGCATCAGATCTGATGCGCGATGTCCTAAATCCCCACAGATCATCGACTTACTGCAATCGGTCTCAGCGAGTTCACCTTTGGAAAATCCATTTTCTTGTCGTATATGGAATATCGAAGCATTGGGAGCATCGAGAAAATGCGGCGAGTGTGTAGTTATAAAATATTGGTTGGACGTGTTTTCAAGCAAGTATCTAATTAGGAGCTTTTGCAATGATGGATGCAGGTGTAATTCTGGTTCTTCTATGCATACAATCTGGTTTTGAAGAATAGTGGCTGCTGCTGCCAGAATAATAACTTCGTGGATGCCGGTCCCTAAAGAGATCAGTGGCAAAGTTTTCCCATTCATCTCGACGAGAATCGTATCTCTTTCATAAGGGATCGTGATTCTTGCTTGATCATTTTTTGTCACTGTACGGAAGAAGCGTACGATCTCATCAAACAACGCGCGCTTGTTCTGATGCATTAGGCCAGGACTTTCAAGCCGAGCAAGCCTGTCGATTATCCCATGACCACTAAAATTATTAGCTTGTTCAGTGTTGGCCTCGCCAATACTTCGAATGGCAGATATCAATTCAATGGGGGGATGTGGATTCTGTATCGGGCTCAATTCGTGGAGAACTTGCGGAATGCATATCGTCCGAATGTCGCCAGGAGTTCCTCCGCTGTGAAATAAAGACCAGAGAGCGGCCCATTCATGGTGATTAACATCAGTAGCGGCGCGAGCAGCCTCAATCAGTTGAGGGGATATTTGCGGTGTATAACTGCTCTCCGCATACCAGAACCACGCAGTTTTTTGATCGCGGCAAAGGCAACTCGATCGGAGAATCTTATCGATCAATACCGCCGCTCGTTCAGGCTGAACAGGACGACTTCTTTTGATGATCTTTTCGGGGGTATCTGCACCGAGTGTGATAGCAAACCCAACACGTAGGGGACCTTTCCCATTTGCGGGAAAATCTAGAACGGGGTCCCTCTGAAACCTAAGGCTATGATTGCTCTGTAAATGTTTTGCGCTCTCCTTATAGAACCTTGTTAAGAAGGTGAGGATGTTGGACTTGCCTGCGTTGTTCTGGCCAATGAAGACATTTAACTTTCTGAGTGGAGAGAACTGCTGCGGCGCTTCTTCAAAACTTTTGTAATTGCAGAAGCCGAATCCGTCAATAAACATATTAGCTGTGCCCGTAACTGTGCCCGCGAGCGCCCATATAGCACCCTTCGGGACCCTCCGGCAACCAATGAGACAAAGAAAAACCCCTTGTAATCCGCGAGAATCACAAGGGGTTCAACTACTTAGGAAGGTTTAGGAAACCGCTGCTCTATCCAACTGAGCTACGGGGGCATTCAATAGAGCCGTACCTTACACGACCTCAATGGTAGGCTCAAGTACAGCGGTCAAAGGATGGCTGGCTGATGTGGGTAGAACTGCTTTTAAGGAGCAGAACCCGACGAATTTTGGCTAGGCAGGACCAGTTCCTTCTTTGGGGGAATCTGCTGGAGCAGATCGGCACGGATTTGATAGAGCCCTTGAAGTCGCTGTCCCGTCGCGTATACCAATCCGCCCGATTGGCTTCCGAGGGAAAGCTTGCCTGCGATTTTGCCATCCCGCCCTGTGGCGACGAACTGCGCGCTCGGCGCAACCAGACCATAGGGCGCCAGAGGGCCTGATTGTTTCATGACCCGCTGTTCAGCCGGAACATTGGCGACCCGGCTCACAAATAATTCAGCCACCTGCTGATCCACTTTCTCTGTCGGGCGATCCTCCAAAACCCATTCCCCATTTTGATTGATCAGTGTGAAGTGTTCAGCTGGGGTTGTGACGCTCAGCATGGCGATCTCTGCCGAGTCGACACCGAGCAATCGCTTGTCCTGCAGAACGAACAGTTCTTTGGTCAGGTCCCGAATCGCCGTAGGGGCGACTTTGTATAATGGTGAATCGGGAGCCGTCTCAGCGATCGCTTCGCCGCTCGCAGGATCCGGCTGGTACAGCTTGACGACTTGATCTCCATCAGTCGAATGCACGGTCACTTTGACTTTGGGAGCGCCGAGGGTCCTGGCTAGCTGATCTCTCTCTGGTCCCGGATCGATGATGCGGAGGGCCTTTAAGTCTTCAAGCCGGAACAGAATCATACGTACTTCGGTCGCATCGGCTTCAGCTTCGATCGGGTAGCGAATCTTCCACTTGCCTTTCGGCTTTTCGTTGACGTGGTACAGCACAATCTCGGTAGTGGGATAGGTAAGCCGTAAGCGCTCGACCTCTCCCTGCGCAACATGAAGGATATCTTTTCGGCGGAAGGTCATCAGGGTTTTGTTCACAAAATCTTTCGGTGCCATGTCGGTCAGCAGCAGCTTGTGATCCGATGCTCGCAGGACATAGAGCGTCGATGAAAGCGGTCCGGTGTCGCCGATGGAGAATGTTTCTTCGGACGTCGTGGATTTGACCGTGACGGTTGCCACCGGATGATCGAGACCGAACGGCCCCAGGGCGGTAGGGGTGTCCTCTACGACACGATGGATGGATCCTGTGACGAGGGATCGGATCAATGCTTGAACCTCGCGTTGGTCCGCCTCGGTTTGAATCGGGGAGGAGAGCATCCACCCTTTGTCCGTTCGGTCGATCTGCACCTCGTCCCTTTCTGTCTTGAATCGCACCGTTTCGATATGTTGCTGTTCAATAGATAAAACTTTCTTCTCCGTGATTTCGGCACGTTCTTGAGATTCTTTGGCGGGAAACTCGATGAAGTATACATACAGGCCGAGTCCCGTCAGAACGAGAGCCATAAGGACGGTGGGCCAATATCGCATGAGCTATAACCGGCGGCGCTTGCGCCAGACGACGACGCCTACGATACACATGGCGGCGGGTAACAAGACGACTTGGATGTAGAGAAGCGCCCGTTCTTGCAGAGGGTTGGGGATGAACGGTCGTAAAACCTGATCACGCGGGCCGATTGCAATCATATCTCTGTCCTCGGCCAGCCACGCGGCCGTATGTAGAAAGAAATCCGTATTGCCAGGAAAGTTAATGAAAGCATTGGTGGCGAAGACCGAATTGCCGATCAGAACCATGGCCGGCCTTGGTTTGCCCTCGGCTGGAGGTGTCTTCGGCGCCAAGGCTGCGGCGATGGGCAACGGACCTTTGATATCTTCCTTTTCATTCAGACTGACGACTCGTCCTTTCAGATCGGTTTCTGCCCAACTGTTCGGCGATGTACGCGCCAGCGGTACATAGTCCCATTCCTTCCCTGCTTGTTCGTCAAAGGTGATATGTCGGGCAAGCGGAAATAAAACTGCTGCGGTGAGATCCTGTGTGATTTCGTGCTCTGTGAAGGTGCGAATCAGCAGGGCCGTGAGATCTCCTTGTGCCAACCGGTCTTGTAGATCGACGAGCACACCCGGCCCCATGCCAACCCCCCATTTTGAGAGCAGCGAAGCGACATCTGCCTGCGTATCGGGATCGAGCATGAGGAGCAGGTGACCGCCCTTCTCAACATATGCATGGATCCGAGTCAATTCGTCGTTGGTGATGGGTTTGCGAGGGCCTGCGACAACCAGGATCGACGCATTGTCTGGTACGGCCGGCTGAGCGAGCAAACTGACTCGGTCGACCTCATAGCCTTGTTTGATCAGAATCTCTTTGGCGTTGGAAAATCCCGTGCGCTCGCGATCGTCGAGGCTGTGTTCACCATGACCTTCGAGAAACAAAATGCGCTTCTTGTCATCTTTGGAGACGCGCATCAATGCGCCCGTCAGTTCGGCTTCGGAGGGGTTGGTGATCCGAATCGTTTGTGTCCCACTCTCGAAAATCGCCGTGTCGCTCCTGGTAATACCGTAAGCTTGCGCGAGTTTCGGCTGACGCTCGGGATCGATGAATTCCACGGCGATCTTTGAACTCGCTTGCCGGTAGCTGTCCAGTCGTTCCTTATACGACTGATAGCCGGGATCTTTCTCTCGAGTAAACACGGTGATCTTGACCTCGCGTGGCAAGGTGCGGAGTACCCGGTGGGTCTGTGGAGCGAGAGAGAAGTTCTGATTTTCAGAAAGGTCCCAGCGAAGAGAGTGCCGCGCACCCAGGAAATTGATGATGCTCACGATGCCTATGAACATCACAACCATCAGGAGGCTATTCGCCCCCATTCTGGTTGTCCGGCGCGACGAGAACGATTTGAGCGAATCGAAGCGGAGTGCGAGCGTGGCAATGAAACAGGCCAGTGCAAGGCCTTCTACGGGCGTCACCAGCCACATTGAGTCTGGCACCAGGCTATAGGCGACGAGGCCCGAAATAGCCAGTGCAATGCCGATGAGTCCAAAAGGAAGACGGGTCAAGATCATTGCCAGCGCGATGAATGGACGACTCGGTGAGTCAAAAAAAGCATCAAGCCTGAGGCGGTGATGAAATAGATCAAATCTTTGGTATCGATCAGGCCGCGCACGAGGTGATCGTAATGTTCCATGAATGAGGCGTACGAGATGATGTATCCGGGGAGAGTGTCTCCGAGCAACGATCCGAGTCCGGCAAGCAACCAGACCAAAAGCAAGAAACCGAAGCTTACGAAGGCGGCCACGATCTGATTTTCCGTCAAGGCAGAGGCCAGCAGTCCCACGGATAGAAACAGACTTCCAAGGAGTGCGAGCCCAAGATAGCCAGTAAGTATCGGGTACCAATCGAAATCGCTGAAGAGTGACAGCGTGACAGGAATGAAGCCGGTCAGTCCGAGCAGGCCTAGAAAAATTACAAGGACGCTCACGAATTTTCCTGTCACGATTTCATTGAGGCCGATCGGGGAGGTCAAAAGGAATTCAAAGGTGCGAAGTTTCCTTTCTTCCGAAAAGAGCCGCATGGTGAGAATAGGGAGAATGATCAACAGGACGAAGCGCACGCTGGTGAACAGATTTCTGAATACCAAATCGTTCAAGTTGATCTGTGCCTGGCCGCCCTGCATCTGCATCAATTGAATCGCCTGAGCGCCCGCAAAAACGATGTACAGGTATGCGAGCAGACCGACGATCAATAAGAAGACAGCGCCGACCACATACACGACCGGTGAGACAAAATACGAGCGAAGCTCCTTCCTCACCAAGGCTCCGACCGGTGTCATGGACGGCCCTCCGATGACATCGCAGTCACGGTCAAGGCCGGATTTGCCTGAATGTTCTCACCGTGGCCGACTCCTTCTTCATGCCGTGTGAGTTGGAGGAAGACATCTTCGAGCGTCATCGAGACAGTATTCAATTCGAGCAACCCCCATCCTTTTTCGACGACGAAGCGAGCGGCGTCTTCCCGGACGTCATGACCCAACGCGCATTCGAGCAGGAACCCGTTGTCTCGTCCGCTGGGAAAGACGTGCTGGACCCCATCGATATGACGAAGCTTCTCCTGTGCATCAGCGGGCGGCCGTTTCAACAGTAGCGAGATTTTTTCGGAATGCCGAAGCCTCGCGGACAATTGGTCAGGTGTGTCTTCGGCCATGATACGGCCGGAGCTGATAATCACCACTCGCTGGCAGACGGCCGTCGCCTCTGGCAGGATGTGCGTACTCAAAATGACTGAGTGCGAACCGGCCAAACTTTTAATCAGTTCCCGAATTTCTATGATCTGTTTCGGGTCGAGGCCGACGGTGGGTTCATCGAGAATCAAAACAGGCGGATCGTGAAGCAATGCTTGAGCAAGTCCCACGCGTTGCCGATATCCGCGGGATAAATTCCCAATCACGCGATGCCGAACCGCGCCCAAACCCAGCCGGTCGACTTCACGGCCGATGGCAGACGTCATGACCTGTCCCGAGAGGCCGCGTAGGCGGCCGACGAACTGAAGATATTCCGCTACCGTCAACTCCTGATAGACAGGTGGAGTTTCAGGAAGATATCCGATTCGCCGTTTGACCTCCATGGGATGATCCAGGCAATCGAAGCCTGCGACAGTCGCCGTGCCTTCGCTTGCGGGCATGAAACACGTCAAAATGCGCATGGTCGTTGTCTTGCCGGCGCCATTGGGACCGAGAAAGGCCAATATCTCTCCTTTGGCTACCGAAAACGTCACGCGGTCGATCGCGGTGTGGTGGCCGTATCGCTTCGTAACCTGATGGACGTCAATCATATGCGGTAGCGTGCACGATTCTCGAATGGTAGCGTTGGAATTTAGGCGGGCCGACAGGTCATGGCTCAGCAATCCATAAGACGATGCATCTTACTCATACGACTCAGGTCAGTCAATATCGAGGGCGACTCATGAGATCGACAAGCTCGGAGCGATACTTCGGAGACGGCCGCAACTTTACACCCATGTCACGTCCTGCTACAGTCCGTTCACTTTTCAGAGTCGGCTGAATGGAACGCGAGATTGTCACAGGTGCTCGGAGTTGGTGTCGGGCGGCGTGTGTGACGGTTCTGATCGGATTCGTGCTCTCCGGCGTTGATGTTCTTGAGGCCACTGAAGGGCATACATATAAAGTGAAGGGGATCGTCGTTGCGGTTACTGTCAATCAAACGCCTCCTCTCATCGTGGTCAATACTCCGATTAGTCCGAAAAACCATATGACAGTAGGAGCCACTGTTACGTCGCAAACCAAAATCGTCCGCGGAGAAAAACGTATCACGCTTCACGCGATCAAGGTTGGTGACACGGTCTGGCTGACTTACATGAAGACGACCAATGGCTTATACGCCAGAACCATTAAAGTAAAGTGAAAGGCGGATACACCTGTCTGGGGGAGGTCCTTTCCTTTATGCAAAGGTAGGGGGGGAAGGGGCTACTTGTGTTGGTATTGATGGACTGTCACACTGCCGTTAGTCTGGTCTCAATGAACGAACGGTTTCGGATCACTCAAAGTGTCGAGATGTATTGGCAGGTGAACCGATGAGCGCAAAAGGTTTCAGAACTATTAGTTCCATCATCTGGGTCATGGCAGTGAGTCCAGGCATCCTTGGTGGGTGCTCTTGGATCCCCAAGGGTGAGACACAGTTTGATGTCGGCATTAAGGATCGTGGAGTCGCATCATGGTACGGAAGTCAGTTCCACGGTCGCCAAGCAGCCAATGGCGCCATGTACGACATGGAAGGCTTGACTGCCGCTCATCGCACGATTCCTCTCGGAAGTATCCTACGAGTTGTCAACCTCACAAACGGCAAGTACCTCCATGTACAGGTTACTGATCGAGGTCCTTATGCCCAGGGACGCATTCTTGACTTGTCTCATGCCGCTGCCGTCCGTTTGGAAATGGAGACATCCGGGATCACCATCGTCCAGATTGAGGTGGTAGGTGAACGGCGTCCTGACCTCTTGATCTCGTCGGATAGCCTGCCACATGCGTATCCGCTGCACGTATTGGGGAATATCTTGCCGGAGCTATCGCCTACGGCTGTTTTGAGATACCCGTCAAGGACGCTTCACAGCGATCTTTGGATTCGCCGCGGCATGCGTCGGGTGCCGGCATTGTTGGAGACGGGCTATACCGCTCACACCGGGGCGGCAACGCTGGTCCTCAGCTAGCTCTCCTTCTGGTTGACACTGTCCGAAGCTCTCCACTAGACTGTTGAGTTATTCACGTCCAACGTCATGTGTGGTGAGACCATGGGAGGTTAGGTTTCGATGGGTAAAAAGAAAGCTGAAGATTCCGAGGAGACAACGCTGAAGAAGAAGGTCGCGTCAAAACTGACTGGACACGAGAATCCCGAAGGAGACCCGGCGCTCCGCTCTCTCCGTAAGCGGTTGAAACGTGAACAACGAAGACGGCGCTCGCTGGCCCTGCGGAAGAAGAATGCGGCCGGAAGCAAGCCCGCGGAAGCCGCAAGCCTCGCCTCGTGAAACTGTAGGGTCGCATCGGCGGCCACGCTGGCCAAAAGGAATACGATATGGAACAGCACAAGAACGAATCGGACGAGTTTTTCCCAGCCGATCCCGAATCGGCAAGTGACGAATTGACGGATCGCGTCGCCGCCGAGTTGACCGGAGAACAGCCGGTTGCAGCTGAAGGTGGGGGCGGTCCGACGGAACAGAGCGCACTGGAAGAAGAAAAAGTTAAGGATGAAATCGATATCCAAATTGACCTTCTTAAAGATCCGGATTGGGTCGTCCGGCGTGAAGCCGCAATCACGTTGGGGGAAATGGGAGATGAGCGTTGCGTCGAGCCCTTATGCGCCGCTCTGCACGATGGTGATTGGCAGGTACGTGAGGTGGCGATCGATTCGCTTGGGCAGATCGGGTCTCCTGCCGTGGAACAATTGCTCAAACTGTTACGAGTCTGGGATGTCCGCAAGTATGTACTCTCGGCCTTAGGCCGAATCCGAGATGAACGCGTGCTCGATCCGCTGATGCAGCAGTTGCATAACGATGAGTTCAAAGACGATGCGACGAACGCGTTGGTCCAACTGGGTGAACCTGCTCTTCCTCGATTGGTCGGTGCCCTCAAGCACAAAGACGAAATGGTTCGCAAACAAGCGGTCTTGGCGCTCGGGCGCATCAAGCACACCGACGCGATTGATCCATTGATCGAGATGTTGGCCGATAAGGACTGGTTTACGCGCTTAACCGCAGCCGCAGCGCTCGAGGCCATTGGCGATGAAAGGGGGCGTGCCGCGATTAAACCGTTGACGAAAGATCCCGATCAAGTGGTGCGCATGCGGGTGGAGAGGATTTTGGTCAAATGGAAGAAGCAGTCCCAGGACTCACCTGCGACCGCGACAACTCATTGACGTCATTTATTTAATTGACGGTCGATGTCCTGCTGAATTTCACCGAGCTTTTTTGCGGCGATGGGTTTCCCCATCGACAACTCCAATCTGATCTCCTGTAGCTTGCCGACGAGGGCACGCACATCCTGAGTGGCGTGGTCGGATTTTGCTCCTTTAATCGCGCCTTCCAGTCCAGCGACGCCGTCGGCGAGCTGCTTTGCCGCCTCCCCAAAATTCTTATCAAGTAATTCTGATTTTGCCTGGACCACCTTGGATTTTGTCTCCAACAACGCCTGCCTTCTGCGAAGATCCTGTTCGATGCCCATTGTGGTGTCAATCACGTTACGGGACATCTCCTTGACTGATTGACGAAGGTCGGAGACCGTGTCTTGCAGGGTCCCGACAGGGCGCTGACCAAAATAGAATCCCAGCGCGAATGACGTCATGATCAGGACAAAGACACCTATGAATTTCCACATGGTTACCCTTTCCGTCTACGCGGTGGTGCAGACTTCGTCAGGCGGTCGGCCTGATGCAAAAGGCTTCCGGCGGCAGTAATGCGGACAGCGACATCAGTATCGTGCAGTCCTTTCTTCAACAGCGGTGTGACAGGGACGGAAGTTTTTCCCAGCGCTTTGGCGGCGTACAAACGAGGCTGGGGCTGTTGATCTTGCAAGAGCGCCTGCAGAATGCTGGTCGCCTGTTTGTCGCTTGAGGCTCCGAGTGCCTGGGCCGTGGCAGCCCGGATGGAAGGGTCCGGATGACGGGCCAGATCCGTCGCGGCTAAAACCGCCGAAGCATCTCCCAACCGGAGGAGCCCTTCGACTGCACTCGCACGGACCTGCATAGAAGCGTCTCGGGTGAGAGCCTGCAGCAGCGGACGATTTTCTGCAATGCCCAGTTTTCCAAGACTGACCGCTGCGATGCCTCGTACTCGAGCATGTTCGTCTCCCAGTGCGTGAGTGAGCGGCGCTACGCCTCCGGGTTGCCCAAATTCTCCGAGGGCGCCGGCGGCAAACGCCCGCACGGGCGCTTCCGGATCGTAGACACCCTGACTCAAGACCGCGAGGCTTGACGGTTGCCTCAGCCTGCCCAATGCCCCGAATGCGGCCATGCGGGATTCCGGATCGGGGAGCGTGGCGGCGTTCTGAATATCCACGAGCATGTCGCGCTTACCCAGTTTGAACAGCGCGGCATAGGCAAAGACGGCCTCTGGTCCGTCTTCCGTTCTGGCAACTTCAATCAGTCCGGGTATGACGTCTCGAACATCTGCTTCACCGAGGGCGTTCATCGCCGCGATTCTTACGGCCGGCATGTCATCCCGCAAGGCCCGGCGCACGGCTCCCGACTGTGCCGCCAGACGCGCATGACCAAGCCCTTCGATTGCCCGCGCTCGTACCAATGGTGACGCATCCAGTAATCCGTCCTCCAAGAGCGATCGAGTCTCGGGAAGCCCCAGTTCTGCGAGAGAGCTATAGGCCGCGATCCGTATATGCTCCTTTGAGTCCCGCACATGTGAGGAGATCATTCCGAGGGCAATCTTACGGAGCAAAGGTAGATCATCCCGCTGATCTGCGGGGACCAGCCGATCATACAGACCGAGTGCGTCATCGGGCCGTCCTAGCTTAAGGGCACTTTCGAGAGCGGCTCGAATGAACGATTTCGAGGGCGTCGTGTCCGTCGGAAATGACTGCCAAAGACGAAAGACTCGGTCGTATTCCAATTTCTGAAATGCATCGGCCGCTTCGCGTTCATGCTCTTTCGCGGTGGAGGCGCTCGCGTAGGACAGGCCGTTGTCCAATTGAATGACGCAACAGAAAATAACCAGGACGGCCTTGAGCATCTGGCCCGATATGAATCGATGGTGGGGCTGTGGAGCAGGAGTCGATTGGAAGTCCAAGCCGCTCACCAGGAAGACGGAGCATGGACCATGGCCGGCGTATAAAGGATCTCCACATAATCTTTGACCATGCGTTTGGTGCAAAACGTTGGAGCCACCGTGCGGATACTTTCTTTCACAAGCTGGAGCCATCCGCGGGGTATGCCGTCGAGGTCTCGCTGATAGAAGAGTGGTACGACTTCGTGTTCTAGGATGCGATACAACTGCTCGGCATCATGTTGATCTTGGGCCTGCACATCCGGATTATCGATCAAAGGTTGGATACCCCACCCATTGGCACCGTTATAGCCTTCCTGCCACCAGCCATCCAGGATGCTGAGATTGACGGCTCCATTGAGCGCGGCCTTCATCCCGCTTGTTCCGCTGGCCTCCATCGGATACCGTGGCGTGTTCAACCAGACGTCTACTCCTTGAACCAGATACTTCGCCATGTGCATTTCATAGTCTTCGAGAAAAGCGATTTGTCCGCCCAGCTTGTGATCGTGGCAGAAATTGAGCACTTCATGGATAAAGAAACGGCCCGGTTCGTCGGCCGGATGAGCTTTGCCGGCAAAAATCAGCTGAACGGGTCTCCAGGTATCTTGCAGCAGTCTTTTTAATCGCTCAAGGTCTCGAAACAACAACGTCGCCCGTTTGTACGTGGCAAAGCGTCTGGCAAACCCTATGGTGAGTGCTTCCGGATCGAGAAGAGTACCGCGAGTCAGCACTTGTGAGGGTTGAAGGGCACCGCTGATCCAACCGCTCCGCGCGCGTTCTCTGACGAACCCCATGAGTTTTCGCTTCATCGTTTGACGCATCGCCCAAAGTTCGTCGTCTGGAATGTCCATGACCCGCTGCCACAGGGCAGGGTCATCGCAGCTCTCGCTCCACGTGGGACTGAGCGATTTACAATACAAGCGGTTAAGCTCTGGTGAAATCCACGTCGGGGCGTGGACACCGTTCGTAATACTTCGAATGGGTACTTCTTCTGTCGGTAGACCTGGCCAGAAGTGCTCCCACATGGAGCGGCTGACACGGCCATGTTCACGACTCACTCCGTTGATGTGGGCGGAGAGGCGGATCACAAGTGCCGTCATGTTGAAGCCGTTCCCGCTGGATTCCGGTGTCTCGCCGAGGCGAAGGAATTCTTCCCTTGACAAACCGATCAGATCCCAAAATCCGTCAAAATACCGATCCATCAGATGGTGAGGGAATACGTCGTGGCCTGCGGGTACCGGTGTGTGCGTAGTAAATACAGTGCTCATGCGCACCTGTTCGCTTGCTTCCGCGTGCGAACAGCCCTTCTCAACGAATTCACGAAGCCGTTCCAGGGTGAGGAAGGCTGAATGGCCTTCATTGGCGTGCCAGACCGACGGATCAATTCCAAGTGCTCGGAGAACACGGACTCCACCGATCCCCAACAATATTTCCTGACACAGCCGCATTTCCTGATCTCCGCCGTATAAGCGAGCAGAGAGTGCCCGGTTTTCCGGGCTGTTTTCCGGAACATCCGTGTCGATGAGGTAGAGCGGGACTCGGCCGACTTGAACCTTCCACACGACTGCTGCGACGATCCTCCCTCCCATTTCCACTGTAATCCGGCAAGGCTCTCCCGACGGAGTCAGCGCGGGATGGATGGGAGAATCTTCACGATTGAAAGCAGAATAGGCCGCTTCCTGCCATCCTTCCGCCGTGATACGCTGCCTGAAATAACCCTGTGGATACATGAACCCAATGCCGACCAGAGGGATGCCCAGATCACTGGCTTCTTTGCAGTGGTCACCCGCAAGGATGCCCAATCCGCCGCTGTAAATCGGAATTGAGGTATGGAGGCCGAACTCCGCTGAAAAGTATGCAATCGTGTTGTGAAGCGATGGCTTGTGCTGTGTGCCGAACCAGCTCCTGCCGTTTGCGCGGTATTCATCGAACAATTTAATCACCGCAGAGTACTGTCGGAGGTATGAAGGGTCGTCTCCTAGTTTGATCAAACGTTCCGGCTTGACATCCGACAGCATCTTTACTGGATTGTGCTGAGTGAGGTACCAAAGAGTCGGATCAATCGCTTCAAACAGCTGCCGGGCTTCTACCGTCCAACTCCACCACAGATTTTGTGAAAGTTCCGTTAACCGGGCGAGGCTGCGCGGAATCATCGGCGGAGAACCCTGTGAGGCGTTCATTGCGTCTCCTTCGTCAGTGGGAGCCGAGAAATCGTGAGGGGACAAATGTACCCCGAGACGAGATCAATCAGGCGTGGCCGGCCTTATGCCAGGAGGTCCATTCGTTCGAGAATGCCACGGTTGCGTAGCGTTCGCCAAGGATTTTTGCAACTCGGTTCATCAGCTTGGTGAGTTGCTGGAGTTCGTCTGAGGTCAAGTCTTGACGGAACCGAGGATGAAGGCCCCAGCGAGTTTCGACTTCTTCTCCGCTGACATTCGACATGACACTGATCAACTTGATTTCATTGCCAGTCTGCGTCTTTGTCATCGAGGCGCTGTCGCCGGTCACTGTGGCTATCTCGCCAGGCGAGGACTTCGATGGTGAATCGGGAGGGGTCTGACCTTGAAGAATTGCACTGATAGCCGGCACGACTGCCGTCGCACAGAGCGTTGCGGCGGAAGTGATTTCCCGATTCCCCGACACACCGAGCGTGTCTGCTATCCGTCCGCCGAATGCGTCGAACATGGCATTCTTAGACTTGCTGTCTTCATTGATCGAAAACCGATATTGCTCGTACAGCTCACGGCTTTCGGCGACCGCACCTCCGACCGTCATCATGATCTCCGTTTGATCGAGACTGGAGCCGAACGCCGGTTCGAGGGCCGTTTTCAAATGCGAGGTGACGGCATCTTCCAATCCGTTCATGAATTCGGGTTGATCTTTGATCGGAATGTGAAAGGCCGAGAGGCGGTCGGTCAAATTGAACATGACCTTGATAAACTCCAGGTACAGGCCCCATTCGTCCTGGCGTTTAAGCTTCATCGCCTGCTGCGGCGCATTTTTCTTCATGACGGTCACCGACTCGCCAGCCACCGCCAGCATCAATTCGGCGAGGGTGCGGAGTTGCTGATGGTATGAACCCTTGAACGTGGTCATGTGCCTCGATGATTCGAAGTAGATATGTGGCGCCATTATAACTGACCGTTCGTCACGCTCCAAGGGGGCGGACGTCGATCGTACCAAGCATCGTTGAAACCCGTGCGCTGCTAATGCTATACACCCATTTACACGTCTTCACTCCTCCATGAATCGGGACGTCACGCCGTATATTTTAAAGCGGTCGGCCGACGACGCGACTCCGCGTCGGCTATCAATTGACTACGCGCGTCTTCTGAACGCACAGCAACTGGCAGCTGTCACCGCGGGAGATGGGCCTTCTCTGGTTATCGCGGGGGCGGGAAGCGGAAAGACCCGCACGCTGGTGTATCGTGTCGCATATCTCATCGATTCGGGAGTCGATCCATCCAATATTCTTCTATTGACCTTTACGAGAAAATCGGCTCAAGAGATGTTGGATCGGGCAGGAGAATTGATTGGAGGCAGGAGCGCGAACGTGTGTGGCGGAACATTTCATTCCGTCGCAAATATGTTATTGCGTCGATATGGCCGCGCCATAGGGTTGGTGCCGGGATTTACCATATTGGATCGTGGCGATGCCGAGGATTTGATCGCCATGGTCAGATCTCAATTGGGGCTGAACGAAAAGGACAAGCGCTTTCCCCGTAAGGGCACCATTGCGGAAATGTTCAGTAAAAGCGAAAACACGCTGCGCACGCTTGATGACATCGTCATTGAAGAGTTCAGTCATTTCGCCGACCATCTGGATGCGTTGGCTCAATTGCAGCAAGGGTATCGACTTGCGAAACAGCAACGGCAGTTGGTGGATTATGACGATCTCTTAGTCGCATTGCGCCGGTTATTGACGGAAGACCAGGCGTCGCGCCAATCGATCTCCCGACTGTTTCGATATATTCTCGTCGACGAATATCAGGATACGAATCGTTTGCAGGCCGACGTGATCAGGAATCTGGCGGCGACTCACCAGAATGTCATGGTTGTGGGCGATGACAGCCAGTCGATCTATGCATTCCGCGGCGCCACCTTCAAGAATATTATGGAGTTCCCGAACCTGTTTCCCGGCACGACTATTTATAAGCTGGAAGAGAATTATCGAAGCACGCAACCGATTCTAAACTTGGCGAACTGTATCATTGAGCAAGCGGTCGAGAAATACACTAAACAGTTGTTTACCAGGAAGCTCGACGGTCCTCTTCCCACCTTGGCAGAAGCGGCCGGAGAAAATGCGCAATCACGATTCATTGCACAGAAAATCCTGGAACTGCGGGACGAAGGCGTGCCGCTCAGCGAGGTCGCGGTGCTCTTCCGGTCGAGCTTCCATTCATTTGACCTGGAAATCCAATTGTCACGTCAGGGATTGCCGTTCACGAAACGGGGCGGGGTCAAGTTCATTGAAACGGCGCACGTGAAGGATGTGCTTGCCCATTTACGGGTTGCGGCAAACTCCCTCGATTCGGTGAGTTGGCATCGGGTTTTGATGCTGGTCGAGGGTATCGGACCCAAGAAGGCCCAGGATCTGCTGGGAGCCGTCCTGAACTCGAACCGGGGGTATCAGATACTGCGTGAGGTGAGCGGTCGATCAGCGGTCGGCTTGAAAAATCTGGCCACCATGCTCGAAGGTCTTTCCGGGTCGAACCTGGAGACGGCCGAGCAAGTCAGTCATGCGTATGAATATTACCTTCCCATTCTCAAAGAGCAATACGACGACTATCCAAAGCGGATCCGAGACCTGGATCATCTTCACACGATCGCCGAGGGGTATCCGGATGTTACCCGATTTCTAGCCGATCTCGCGCTTGAGCCGCCGGATGGAAGCGAAATTGGAGTGGACGCCACGGATCGTGATGACGAACGGATGGTGCTGTCGACAATTCATTCGGCTAAAGGGCTGGAATGGCAGTGTGTGTTTGTCATTTGGGTCGTTGACGGAAGGTTCCCCTCGGTGTACTCCTTTGTGACTGATGAGGAACTGGAAGAGGAACGCAGATTATTTTATGTCGCGGTGACTCGCGCAAAGCGATATTTATATCTCACGTATCCCATCAATATATTCGACAAAAACAGCGGCATGCTCCTTTCAAAGCCCACGCGTTTTCTCGACCATGTCTCTCCCGCCCTCTTCGATCAACTGGCGTTGATTGAAGAGGGAAGTCATGGCGACTGGTCAGGATATCAAGAAGATCACTTCTAATTCATCACGGCACAAGACATGACGTTGAGCTTTCGCCTCATGGTTGTTGCCGCGTGTGCGCCGACGGCTCTTACATTGTGCCTCTGGGATATTGCCTTACCGGCGGAGGAATCTTCGGTATCTGGTCATATCTGGACGCAGCTTGTGAAGGAATCCGCATCTCTGGGGCTGCCGACCAGATTCCTCCGCGAGGTTCCATCGCAATTCGTAAAATTCGAGTTCGATGATCTTCAGGCATTTGCTGCTGAATATCATCCTGGTGAGCATCGAATGGTCCTCAACCGTTCGCTCTCATTTAATGCGGCGGGAGGGACGTTGCGACCACTTAATCGGCTCACCCATACCGAAATTGAAACGCTGTACCATGAACTGTTTCATGCATTCATGGACTATGCGGCGACTAGACAAGAAGGAGCAGGAACCTCGCTCGAAGTTTTTGCGCGGAAACAACAACGATGCCGTTATAGTGTGGTCCTCATCACACCTGTGGTTCAGCGCCCGGCTGAAACGGAAGAGCGATTCTTAAGCGATCAAGAGTCTTGGGAAGCATTAAACGAAGCTTGGGCTGTATTCATTGGATGGGCGGTATGGAGTCAATTGGAGTCTGGTCATGGATCGGGACGGGCTATTGGGAAGCCGGGAAAAAGTCGCGAGGCCTGGCTGCAGCGTCTTTCTACTGCTGATCAAGAGGGCAAGATCCGCGGCTATTACGAGCCTTCGAACCCCGAGGAACGGTTAATAGCCAGGAAACGGTATCTTGCCGGCGCTTCTCGGGTATCTTCAGAAGAAATCTCCTATTTAATGCAAAATGCTCTAGGTTATCCTCTAGATCTCGTTCATCAGGCGCAAAAGGCATTGCACCCGACAGTGCCGGCCTCAGATCTGTCCTGCGGATAGTAAGAATGTAGCCCCAAACCTTTCGTATCGTAAGTTTCTTCTGTAACGTATCGGTCATTTGTCGGTTCAAGCGCGATGTTTTGTCTGGAGAAGTATGAATATCTCTCACCGAAGCTCATCCTCAGCGCAAGTTTTTTTCAGATTCACGACTATAGGGCTTGACTTCGCAGTACTTCATCAATAGAATCGAGCGTTTCTTGAACAAGGCTGTGTCCGTTGCGCATCTCTTCATCCTTAATAGGCTAAGGACGAGGGAGCTGTGCGTGGACTAGCCTACTCTTGTTTCTCGTGGATGAAACGTCAAAAACAACGATGACTTTTCAATGCAGTAATTGGAGTTTGCTAGATCGGGCAGGTACCCAAGTGGCCAAAGGGGGCAGACTGTAAATCTGTTGCCATCGGCTTCCAAGGTTCGAATCCTTGCCTGCCCACCATAGCAGAGCTCGTCGACCGGAAGCCGTCTCACGAATTATGGTGGGCTGCGGCGCCTTTTGCATTATGGCAGTTATGATCGAAACAACTCCTCTCTGGATTCAGTGACCATATTCATGATTTCAGGCGGGCGTAGCTCAGCGGTAGAGTCCCAGCCTTCCAAGCTGGCTGTCGTGGGTTCAACTCCCACCGCCCGCTCCAAAATGGCTTGGCAATCTGAACCCACGACAGTGGGGATTTCGAAAGGGGTGGACCTCTTTCGTGGGGAGGGCGCGAGGGGGCTGGCCTCCTCAGCGGGAGTCGGCGAAGCAAGTTTCAGGGCTGAGCTGACGACGGAGTGCGGTTCAACTCCCACCGCCCGCTCCATAAGGAGCGATGCATCGTCGCCTGTGTCGGTATGCTCATTCGCGCATAGTGACGGTCAGTACAAAATCATCGGTGAGAGATCATGCGCGATAAAGGCCCACGTAGCTCAGTTGGTAGAGCACGTCCTTGGTAAGGACGAGGTCACGCGTTCGATCCGCGTCGTGGGCTCCACCGCCACATGCGACCTGACTGAGAGACGACGGACATTCGTCAACGGTTCGACTGAACGGACGTCCAGCATGGCGGATGTTTGGCCCCGATAAGAGAACCATGACACCTTCAAAGGTTTTCAGAAAAGGAGTGATGTATGGCGAAGGCGAAATTTGAGCGGAAGAAGCCGCATGTGAATATCGGGACGATCGGGCACGTGGACCACGGAAAGACGACGTTGACAGCGGCCTTAACGAAGGTGTGTGCGGACAAGGGGATGGCGAAGTTCATCAGCTATGACGAAGTGGCGAAGGCGTCGGAGAGCCAGGGCCGGCGGGACGCGACGAAGATCATGACGATCGCCATCAGTCACGTGGAGTACGAGACGGACAAGCGGCACTATGCGCATGTGGACTGTCCGGGGCACGCCGACTACGTGAAGAATATGATCACGGGAGCGGCCCAGATGGACGGGGCGATCCTGGTGGTCAGTGCGGCGGACGGGCCGATGCCGCAGACGCGGGAGCACATCTTATTGGCGCGCCAAGTCGGGGTGCCCTACATCGTGGTGTTCTTGAACAAGGCGGACAAGGTCGATGACAAGGAGTTGTTGGACCTGGTGGAATTGGAAGTGCGGGAGTTGCTCTCGAAGTATGATTTTCCGGGCGAGAAGACGCCGATCATCCAGGGGAGCGCCTTGAAGGCGATGGAAGGCGACGGGGGTCCGCTGGGGGTGCCGGCGATCATGAAATTGCTCGATTCGGTGGACAGCTATATTCCGACGCCGCAACGGCCGATCGACAAGCCGTTTTTGATGCCGATCGAAGACGTGTTTACGATCAGCGGCCGGGGCACGGTGGTGACGGGCCGCTGTGAGCGGGGCATCGTGAAGGTGGGGGATGAAATCGAGATCGTGGGGTTGAAGCCGACGCAGAGCACGGTGGTGACGGGGGTGGAGATGTTCCGCAAGGTGCTCGACGAGGGGCAGGCGGGCGACAACATCGGGGTGCTGCTGCGGGGGACGAAGAAAGAGGACGTGGAGCGGGGGATGGTGCTCTCGAAGCCGAAGAGTATTACGCCGCATACGAAGTTCAAGGCGGAGATTTATGTGCTGACGAAGGAAGAAGGGGGACGGCATACGCCGTTCTTCAACGGGTACCGGCCGCAGTTTTACTTCCGGACGACGGATGTGACGGGGATCGTGTCGTTGAATCCGGGGGTGGAGATGGTGATGCCGGGGGACAATGTGAGCGTGTCGGCGGAGTTGATCAGCCCGATTGCGATGGATCAGGGGTTGCGCTTTGCCGTGCGTGAGGGCGGCAAGACCGTCGGCTCCGGCGTCGTCACCGAAATCCTGGCGTAAACCACAACGAGACCCGCTCCGAATGCGCAATCGAGAATGTGAGCGCGGAGATTGACGAAGAACGGGGGTTGCGATGCGAGAAATTATCGACTTAGCCTGTACGGCCTGCAAGCAGCGGAATTATTCGACCAATAAGAACAAGAAGAACGATCCCGATCGGTTGGAGCGAAATAAGTTCTGCAAGTTTTGCCGAAAGCACACGGCTCACAAAGAAGTGAAATAACTCGATGGCGTGCACGGGAAGGGTTGAGCTGTCGTTAGGGGCATGGTGTTAATGGCAGCACATCGGTCTCCAAAACCGAGAGTCTGGGTTCAAATCCTAGTGCCCCTGCCACGATATGTTCAATCGTGCCGGCCGCCGTGCGATGGTTCCAAGTGCCGTGCAGCGGGTTCACATAGTTCAGTGTAAGGACACATGATGTTTAAGCGGATGATTGATTCAGTAAAGGGATTTCTTTCCGATGTACGAACGGAGTTGAAGAAAGTTTCGTTTCCGACAAAGGCTGAGACCATTGGGTCCACGACAGTCGTCATCGTGTTTTGTGTGCTGATGTCGGTCTATTTATCGGTCATTGATTCATTTCTGGTGTGGCTGGTCGGAAAGATTCTCTAGCAATCGTGCTTCAACCAAACGATCGAGGGCAGGGCATGGACAAGAACTGGTATGTGATTCACACCTACGCGGGTTTTGAAGGACGAGTCAAAACCAGTTTACTCGAGCGAGCCAATCAAATGAATTTATCTGAAAAGCTCGGGCAGGTCCTTGTCCCCACTGAAGATGTGATTGAAATCAAGGACGGGAAAAGGCGGACATCGCGGAGGAAGTTCTTCCCCGGATATGTCCTCGTCGAACTTGAAACGCCTCTGACGAATGAAACGCTGCAGATGATCAAGGAAACACCGAAAGTGACGGGATTCGTTGGCGGTGGGGCGCAACCCACGCCCTTAACGAACGATGAGGTCGCGGAACTTCTCAAGCAAGTCGACGCCGGCAGTGCCGGTCCTCGTGAACAGGTAAAGTTCATCAAGAGCGACAATGTGCGAATCGTCGACGGTCCGTTCCTCGGTTTCAACGGCATGGTGGATGAGGTGGATCAAGACCACAGCCGGCTCAAGGTCATGGTCAGCATTTTTGGTCGCTCAACGCCCGTTGAGCTTGGATTTTTACAGGTGGAACGCATTTAGCGCGTTTGTTGTTCGAACCAGCAGGAGTGAGGCTATGGCGAAGGAAGTGTCAGCGCAGATTAAGTTGCAGATTCCGGCCGGTAAAGCGAATCCCGCTCCTCCGGTGGGACCGTCCTTGGGTCAGCACGGCGTGAATATCATGGAGTTTTGCAAGCAGTTCAACGCCAAAACCCAGAAAGAGGGTGACAGTATCATTCCGGTGATCATCACCGTCTATAAGGACCGGACGTTCACATTTGTGATGAAGACACCCCCGGCCTCCGATTTGCTGAAAAAGGCGGCCGGAATCATCAAAGGGTCCGGAGTTCCTCAAAAGGACAAAGTCGGGAAGATTACGCGCAAGCAGCTGGACGAGATCGCGCAAAAGAAAATGGCCGATCTCAATGCGGCCGACTTGGAAGGCGCAGTGAAGATTATCGAAGGAACCGCACGGAGCATGGGTGTCGTGATTCAAGGGTAATGTCGAGGCAGAAGGAGCGATGGGTATGGGAAAGAAAATGAAAAGTGCGATGGAAAAGGTCGAGGAACGCCAGTACCCGCTGCGCGAAGCGGTTGACCTGGTCAAATCGTCGGCTTATGCCAAATTCGATGAATCGGTTGATTTGGCGATCCGCCTCGGAGTGGATCCGAAACGCTCGGATCAGATGGTGCGCGGGACGACCTCTTTGCCTCACGGAACGGGGAAAAAACTTCGTGTCCTGGTGTTCGCCAAGGGAGAGAAGGAACAGGAAGCACGCCAGGCCGGCGCTGATTATGTAGGTTCTGATGACCTGATGGAGAAAATCAAAGGCGGGTGGATGGATTTCGATTGTGCCATCTCGACTCCGGATCTTATGGCCGCCGTGGGCAAGCTCGGGAAGGTTCTGGGGCCTCGCGGCCTGATGCCCAATCCGAAAACGGGTACCGTCACGTTCGAAGTGGGAAAGGCCGTGGGCGAGATCCGAAAGGGCCGTGTCGAGTACAAGGTCGAAAAGGCCGGTATCGTTCAGGTTCCGGTGGGAAAAGTGTCTTTCAAGGCGGAGCAGCTGTTCGACAATGCCTCGGCTATTCTCGAGGCGGTCGTCAAAGCAAAACCGTCTTCTTGTAAGGGCCGGTATCTCAAGAGCGTGACTCTTTCAAGCACGATGGGGCCTGGAGTGAGATTGGATGCCGTTGCGCTGACGAAGCAGTGGAGTTAATCGACCGGACAGGTATCTAGGGGGAAGGGGAAGGTTCCATCATGAAGAAGGATGAGAAAGCCACAGCGGTAGCGGAGTTGACGGAGAAGTTCGGCCGCGCACGATTGGCGATTCTGACAGAATGCGCAGGGCTTCCTGTCAACCAAGTGACGGAGCTTCGCAAGCAACTGCGTGGTGCCAAAGCCGAATACAAGGTGGTCAAGAATACACTGGCGTCGCGGGCTGCGGAGGGAACAGTCCTTTCCGGATTAAGGACCCATCTGAAGGGACCGACCGGCGTCGTCATCGGATACGACGATCCGGTATTGCCCACCAAAATCCTTCGCGATTTTATCGCAGCAGAAAAGCGTGAAGAGAAGATCCGCATTACCCTCGGTGTGTTGGAAGGAAAAGTCGTTCAGCCTGCAGAACTCGCCGCCGTGGCGAAGTTGCCTAAGAAGGAAGTACTCATCGCCATGTTGCTATCGGCCATGCAAGGCCCGATTCGCGGGGTGGTGTACACCCTCAACGCGGTGTTGTCGAAATTCGTAAGAGTCATTGTTGCCATTCAGGATAAACGGAAAGGAGAAGGGGACATGCCAGCTACAGAGGGAAAGTTGTCGCAAGAGGAATTGATCAAGGCGATTGAGAGCATGAGCGTGCTCGATCTCGCAGAATTGGTCAAAGGTCTGGAAGATCGCTTTGGAGTCACGGCCGCGGCTCCAATGGCCATGGCCGCAGCGCCTGCCGCCGGTGGTGCCGCTGCCGCTCCCGCAGAAGAAAAGACGGCGTTCGACGTCATTCTGGCTTCCGCTCCGGCCGATAAGAAAATCCAAGTCATCAAGGTTGTTCGTGAGCTGACCAGCCTGGGATTGAAGGAGGCCAAAGATCTGGTCGAAGGCGCTCCGAAGCCTGTCAAGACCGGTGTGGCGAAGGAAGAAGCCGATACGATGAAGAAGAAGCTTGAGGAGAGCGGCGCGAAAGTCGAGATCAAGTAGTCTCGGTCGCATGCATCTCGCGGGCGCTCGTATCTGCGGGCGCCCAACCCAACTATTGGAGTGGAGGACTGGGAATGCCCGAAACGACTCTACAAGAGTTCGTCGAGCGGAAAGACTTTTCTCGCATTCGTACGAGCATCGATATCCCTGACTTGATCGAGATTCAAAAGCGGTCGTACGAGGAGTTCCTTCAATTCGAAGCGGAGTCCGAGCGGCGCAAAGATCATGGTTTGCAGGCCGCGCTGGCGAGTGTCTTTCCGATTCCTGACTATAACAACACGGCCGTCCTGGAGTTCACGAGTTATACCCTTGGGACGCCCAAATATGACGAGCGGGAATGCCTTGAGCAGGGTATGACGTTTGCGGTGCCGTTGAAACTGCGGGTTCGCCTTGTGGTGTTCGACAAGGAAGACAAAGGACCAAAGAAGAATGTTCTGGATGTCCGTGAACAGGAGGTCTACGTCGGAGAATTGCCGCTGATGACCGAACGCGGAACGTTCATCGTCAATGGCACTGAACGAGTGGTGGTCAGCCAGTTACATCGGTCTCCCGGTGCTTCGTTCACGCATGATAAGGGTCGCACGCATGCAAGCGGGAAGGTTTTATATTCGGCTCGGATCATCCCATACCGCGGGTCCTGGTTGGATTTTGAATTTGACGCCCGCGATATCCTGTATGTGAGGATCGACCGACGGCGCAAGATGCCGGCCACGATATTGCTCAAAGCGTTCGGCTATTCGGGCGACGATTTGCTGAAAATGTATTACCCCGTCGAGGAAATTCGGGTGGTCAAGGGCAAGTTGATGCGCAAGCTCGATCCCGAGATTCACCAGGGACTCCGCTGTTCTATGGAACTGACGGAAAAGGGCAGCAAAGAACCGTTGGTGCGGGAAGGGGCGAAGCTGACGAAGGGCGTGATTGCGAAACTTAAGGCCGCTGGCGTGAAGGAAATCCCGCTTTCGCCGACAGAATTGGTCGGACGCGCGGTCCTGACCGAATTAGTAGACAGTAAGAAAAACAAGTTGGCGGAGAAGAATCAGCGGCTCACCGCAGAAATCGTGGAACGTCTCCTCGAGACCGATATCGAGGAATTCAAGGTCATCTATTTTGACACGGCCACGGCAACGCCGGTGATCCTCGACACGTTGGAAATGGAGCGGACGGGGTCGAAGGAAGAGGCGATGGTTGAAATCTATCGCCGTCTTCGTCCCGGAGAAACGCCGTCCGTCGAAACGGCACGCGCCCTGTTCGACAATCTCTTTTTGAACTCCAAGCGGTATGATCTTTCTCCCGTCGGTCGATTGAAGTTGAACAAGAAACTTGGGCTGGATTTGCAGTTGGAGCAGCGAACGCTGACATCCCAAGACATCGTCGAAGTCATTCGTTATCTGGTCAATCTCAAGATGGGGAAGGGCGAGATCGATGACATCGACCATTTGGGAAATCGTCGGGTCCGCTCGGTAGGAGAATTACTGGAAAATCAATTCCGTCTCGGGCTGGTCCGTATGGAGCGGAGCATCAAGGAGCGGATGAATCTCCTGGATATGGAGACCGTGCTGCCGCATGACTTGATCAATGCGAAGCCGGTTGTCGCCGCAGTGAAGGAATTCTTCAGCAGCAGCCAGCTCTCGCAGTTCATGGATCAAACAAACCCTCTGGCCGAGATCACCCATAAACGGAGGCTGTCTGCCCTGGGTCCCGGCGGGTTGACTCGTGAACGAGCGGGATTTGAAGTGCGCGACGTGCATCCATCCCATTACAGCCGTATCTGTCCGATCGAAACGCCGGAAGGTCCGAACATCGGGTTGATCACGTCACTGGCCACCTATGCGCGGATTAACCAATTCGGCTTCATCGAAGCGCCGTATCGTCGGGTGGAGAAGGGGCGGGTGACGGACCAGATCGAGTTTCTTTCCGCCATCGAAGGCGACAAATATATGATCGCCCAGGCCAACTCTAAAGTGGATGGAGGCGGACGGTTGGTTTCTGAAACCGTCTCGGCGCGGTCTGGAGGCGATTTCGTGACTGCCACCCCTGACAAGATTGAATATATGGACGTATCGCCGAAACAGGTCGTCAGCGTAGCAACCGCATTGGTTCCGTTCCTAGAGCACGACGATGCCAATCGCGCTCTGATGGGGTCGAACATGCAGCGGCAGGCAGTGCCACTGCTCAAGGCGGAATCTCCGCTCGTTGGCACCGGCATGGAGGCGGTTGTCGCACGTGATTCCGGATACGTGGTCCAGGCGAAGCGCCCCGGTGTGGTTGAAAGCGTGGACGCCACCCGCATCGTCGTTCGATCGGACTCGAAAGAGGGTCGAAAGCGCAATGATACGGGATTGGACGTGTATGAATTGATCAAGTTCCAGCGATCAAATCAGAATACATGCATCACGCAGACACCGGTCGTTCGTATCGGGCAGCCCGTCAAAAAAGGACAGGTATTGGCGGATGGTCCGGCCATCGATCAAGGTGAGCTTGCTCTGGGGAAAAATGTGCTGGTGGCGTTCATGCCTTGGGGTGGATACAACTTCGAGGACGCGATTCTGCTCAGTGAAAAGCTCGTGCGCGAGGATGCGTTCACGTCCATTCATATCGAGGAGTTCGAGGTAGAAGCCCGCGATACGAAGTTGGGCAAGGAAGACATTACGCGCGACATTCCCAATGTTGGGGAAGAAGCGTTGCGCAATCTCGATGAAAGCGGAATCATCCGCATAGGTGCCGAAGTGAAGCCCGGGGACATTCTGGTGGGCAAGGTGACGCCGAAAGGCGAGACTCAGTTGACGCCGGAAGAAAAGCTCTTGCGTGCGATTTTCGGTGAAAAGGCAGGAGACGTCAAGGATACATCCCTGACGGTTCCACCGGGTGTGGAAGGAATCATCGTCGACGTCAAGATTTTTTCCCGCAAGGGTCTCGACAAGGACGAACGTTCCAAGAGCATTGAAAGCGAAGATGCGATGAAGCTGCAGCGCGACCATCATGAAGAGCTGCGAATCATCGAGGAAGAAAAAAACAAGAAAATCAGGAAGTTGCTCTTAGGCAAAGTCGTGGGCCGTGATCTGATGGACCCCGAGAGCGGCGATGTCATTCTGAAAAAGAAGGGCAAGCTGACGGCCGAAATCCTCAAACGGCTTCCGGATGAGACGGTTCGCTACATCATTCTCAGCGATCCCGATGAGCAAAAAGAGTTGGAGGATGTGGATCGGAGAGCGAAGGAACAGATCGAAATTCTACAGACGCTGTACGATGAGAAAGTCGGAAGGCTGAAGCGGGGCGACGAACTGCCTCCTGGGGTCATCAAGCTCGTCAAAGTCTACATCTCGATGAAGCGCAAGATTCAGGTTGGCGACAAGATGGCCGGCCGACATGGAAATAAGGGTGTGGTTTCGCGTGTCTTGCCGGAAGAGGACATGCCATACCTTCCTGACGGAACTCCGGTCGAAATCGTTTTGAATCCGCTCGGCGTTCCATCGCGTATGAATGTCGGGCAGATTCTCGAAACCCACCTCGGCTGGGCCGCGAGAGCCTTGGGGATCAAGGTCGCAAGTCCGGTCTTCGACGGGGCGTCTGAAAAGGAAATCAAGGATTTGCTGAAGCGCGCCAAACTGCCGTCCAGCGGGCAAACGGTGTTAATGGATGGCCGGACCGGGGAAGCGTTCGGCAGTCCCGTGACCGTGGGCTATATGTATGTGTTGAAGCTCCACCATTTGGTCGATGACAAGATTCACGCGCGATCGATCGGGCCATACTCGCTCGTGACGCAACAACCATTGGGCGGTAAGGCTCAATTCGGCGGTCAGCGGTTGGGAGAAATGGAAGTCTGGGCCTTACAGGCTTACGGAGCGGCGTCCACGCTGCAGGAGTTTCTGACCGTGAAGTCCGACGACGTTCCGGGCCGATCTCGAATGTATGAAGCCGTCGTGAAAGGCGAACCGTTCCTAGAGCCGGGGTTGCCCGAGTCGTTCAACGTCCTGGTCAAGGAACTGCAAAGCCTAGGACTCGACGTGGAATTGGTCAAAACGCAAGACTAACTACTTTGTGCCGGCTGATGCCGGCATCGGAGGAGGTCACTACCTTGGAAGGCGTATACACATTATTTGAGAAGCCCAGGGATTCGGTGTCGTTCGATTCGATGCGGATTCGCATCGCATCGCCCGAAAAGATCCGGTCCTGGTCGTACGGCGAAGTCAAAAAGCCGGAAACGATCAATTACCGGTCGTTCAAGCCGGAAAAAGACGGGCTCTTCTGCGCGAAGATCTTTGGTCCGATCAAGGATTGGGAATGTAATTGCGGCAAGTACAAGCGCATGAAGCATCGGGGCATCGTGTGCGACAAATGCGGCGTCGAGGTCATCCAGTCGAAGGTCCGCCGTGAACGCATGGGGCACATCGAGCTTGCTGCACCGGTCGCGCATATCTGGTTTCTCAAGGGTGTCCCAAGCCGGATCGGCACGCTGCTCGACATGAGCCTAAAGCAACTGGAAAAAATCCTCTATTTCGAGAGTTACGTCTGCGTCGATGCCGGTCAAACCGACATGACGGAGAAAGAGCTCGTCACGGAGGAGAAGCTACGCACGTTGCAATCCGAATTTGCCCCGAACGCCTACAAGGTGGGCATCGGTGCCGAAGCAATCCGGGATTTGCTGCGGAAGATCGACATTAATGCCAAGTGGGATGAGATCAAGGCCAAGTCCAAGACCTCCACGTCCGCGGCCATGAAAAAGAAGCACGCGAAGCAGCTGAAGGTCATCGAAGCCTTCCGCAAATCCGGGAACAAACCGGAATGGATGATCATGGATGTGATTCCGGTACTGCCGCCTGAGTTGCGTCCGCTTGTGCCGCTGGACGGCGGCCGTTTCGCCACGTCCGACCTGAACGATCTCTATCGACGCGTCATCAACCGGAATAACCGTTTAAAGCGGTTGATGGAACTGAAGGCGCCGGGAGTCATCATCCGAAACGAAATGCGTATGCTGCAGGAGGCGGTCGACGCGTTGTTCGATAACGGGCGTCGCGGTCGTGCGATCCGAGGACCCAACAAGCGTCCGCTCAAATCGCTGAGCGACATGCTGAAGGGCAAGCAGGGACGTTTCCGACAGAATCTTCTTGGTAAACGGGTGGATTATTCAGGCCGTACTGTCATTGTCGTCGGTCCGGAACTGCGTCTCCATCAATGCGGGTTGCCTAAAAAGATGGCGCTCGAACTCTTCAAGCCGTTCATCTTCCACAAGCTCGAAGAGCGCGGGGCCGCCACGACCATCAAGAGTGCCAAGCGTCTAGTGGAAAAAGAGCGTCCCGAAGTCTGGGACGTTCTGGATGAAGTGATTCGGGAGCATCCGGTTTTATTGAACCGTGCCCCCACGCTCCATCGTCTCGGCATACAGGCTTTCGATCCGGTGTTGGTGGAAGGCAAAGCCATCAGATTGCATCCGCTCGTCTGCGCGGCGTTCAATGCAGACTTCGACGGCGATCAGATGGCCGTGCACGTACCGCTGTCCGTCGAGGCCCAGGTCGAGGCTCGCGTGCTCATGATGTCGATCAATAACATTCTGTCGCCAGCGAACGGAAAGCCGATCGCCGTTCCTTCTCAAGACATGGTGCTGGGCTGTTACTGGCTGACGAAAGAGCGCGCAGGTATGAAGGGAGAGGGCAAACTGTTCGGCTCGCCCGAAGAAGTCCGCATTGCGTTCGATGCGCGGGAAATCGAAGAGCATGCCCGGATCAAGGTGCGTATTGAAGGCGAGTTGGTTCAAACCACTGTGGGGCGAGTCATTCTGTCGGAAGTGCTTCCGACAGGAATGCCGTTTGCCTATGCAAATAAGCTGATGACCAAGAAAGAGGTCACCAAGCTCATCGATTCCGTATACCGGCAATCAGGTCATCGGGAAACGGTCATGTTCCTGGATAAGATCAAGGACACCGGATTCCAGTACGCCACGCGGGCCGGCGTATCGATCTGCATCGACAACATGCATATTCCCAGCAAGAAGGAAGAAATCATCGGGAAGGCGCAACGAGAAGTCAATGAAATCGAGCGCCAATACGGTGAGGGCTTGATCACGAACGGTGAGCGCTATAACAAGGTCATCGATATCTGGGCACATACGACGGAACAGGTGGCTGGAGAGATGATGAAAGAGCTTGGTGCCAGTGGCGATCCGAACAAGCAGGAAGCCTTCAACCCGATCTTCATGATGGCCGACTCGGGCGCTCGCGGTAGTTCGCAACAGATTCGTCAGTTGGGCGGGATGCGCGGGTTAATGGCGAAACCGTCAGGAGAAATCATCGAGACGCCGATCACGGCAAATTTTCGCGAAGGGTTGACCGTGCTCCAGTACTTCATTTCCACGCACGGCGCTCGAAAGGGATTGGCCGATACCGCGTTGAAAACCGCGAACTCAGGCTATTTGACGCGCCGGCTCGTTGATATCGCGCAAGATGTGATCATTAGCGAAATCGACTGCGGAACGACCGACGGAATCTTCGTCAGCGCGCTCGTGGAGGGCGGAGAAATCATTCAGCCGATCGAAGAACGTATTCTTGGACGGTTGGCCGCCGATGATATCCGTGATCCGGTGACCGGTGAAATCATCGTCTCGTTCAATGAAGAGATCACCGAAGAGCGGACGAAGGACGTTGTCGAGGCCGCTGTCGACCGGGTGAAAATTCGGTCGGTGCTGACGTGCCAATCTCGGCGTGGCGTATGCCGTGCGTGCTATGGCCGCGATCTCGCGCGAGGTCGTCTTGTCGAGAAGGGTGAGCCGGTAGGCGTCATCGCAGCCCAATCGATCGGTGAGCCTGGAACGCAGTTGACCATGCGTACGTTCCACATCGGTGGAACGGCTAGCAAGGTCGTTGAGCAAACCGTGCTTGAAGCCAAGCATGCCGGCTACATGAAATTCATGAGCTTCGATGCCAAAAAGAATGCGGACTTGCACAACGCTGGCATTGCCGTTCGCAATAAGGAAAACGACTGGGTCGTGATGAATCGCAACGCGAAGATTGCGATCGTCGACGAAAATGGCCGTGAGCGTGAAAAGTATCCGGTCGTGTATGGCGCCAAGATCAAGATTAAAGACGGCGAGCGGGTTGCATTGGCCCAAAAATTGGTCGAATGGGATCCTTATTCGCTCACGATCCTGACTGAGGTCGGAGGGAAGGTCGCGTATGGCGACATCGTCGAAGGTGTGACGATGAAGGAAGAGTTCGACGAGGTGACCGGATTGTCACGCAAGGTCATTATCGAGCATACCGGCGCGACGTTGCGCCCTCGAATCTCGATCAAAGACGAAGGCGGAAAGACGGCGAAGGTGTCCGGTGGCGCGAATACCGTGGCGCGATACCTGTTGCCCGTCGGTGCACACATTTTCGTGGAGAAAGGTGCGATGGTGCATCCTGGCGACGTTCTCGCCAAAATTCCGCGAGAAACGACGAAGACCAAGGACATCACGGGGGGGCTACCACGTGTGGCCGAACTGTTTGAGGCCCGCAAGCCGAAGGAGCAGGCCGTGATCAGCGAGATCGATGGCGAAGTGTCATACGGAGGCTTCGTCAAGGGGCAACGCAAGGTCCTGGTCGATAACAAGATGGGCGACACCAAAGAGTACTTCATTCCGAAGGGAAAGCACGTCAACGTGCACGAGGGAGATTGGGTGCGCGCGGGCGAGCCGTTGATGGACGGGTCTGCGAACCCCCACGATATTCTCGATGTGCTGGGTCCGAATGAGTTACAGAAATATCTCGTTGACGAAGTGCAGGATGTGTACCGTCTCCAGGGCGTGACGATCAACGACAAGCATATTGAGATCATCGTGCGGCAGATGCTGCGCAAAGTGCGGATCGAAGATCCCGGAGATACGGAATTTCTCCCGGGCAGTCAGGTCAGCAAGATGCTTTTCGAAGAGGAAAACGATCGTGTGTCAAAGAAGGATGGTAAGCCGGCGATTGGCAAGCCGGTTCTCTTGGGCATCACGAAGGCCGCTTTGACGACGGACAGCTTCATCTCTGCTGCGTCGTTCCAGGAAACAACGAGGGTGTTGACGGAAGCGGCGATCAACGGTCGCGAAGACAATTTGAGGGGCCTGAAAGAAAATGTCATTGTCGGGCGCTTGATTCCTGCAGGAAGTGGGTTTGAGGAATATCGTGAGACTTTCGTGATCAGTCCGAAGCCCGAACCCGTAGTTGTCGGTTCTCCGGATTTGCCGGCGATATCGCATGAAGGAGTTGCCGCTGCCGCGGGAGAATCCACGTCGACGTAAAATTACGTGAGATGGATCTTCCAGGTATTGACACTGAAAGAGACTGTCATTATAATCCACCGGCTTTGCCCTGGAAGGGGCGAAGAAGAGTCTGAAACGTTCTGAAATTGAGAGCAATGCAACATGCCGACGATTAATCAGTTAGTCAGAAAGGGCCGCCAGTTGGCCCACGCCAAGACGAAAAGTCCTGCGCTGAAATCGTGTCCGCAAAAACGCGGCGTCTGCCTTCGCGTCTATACCCAGACGCCGAAGAAGCCGAATTCCGCGTTGCGTAAAGTTGCCCGTGTTCGGTTAACTAACGGAATGGAAGTGACCACATACATTCCCGGTGTTGGGCACAATCTGCAGGAGCACTCGATTGTCCTCGTTCGGGGCGGTCGCGTGAAAGACTTGCCGGGTGTTCGTTATCACATCGTTCGCGGGGCTCTTGATGCGGTCGGTGTATCGGATAGAAAGCAGGGACGTTCGAAGTACGGAGCGAAGCGTCCAAAGTAATCATTCATGCGCAGCTAATGGAATAAGAGTACACGACAATGCCGCGAAGTAGATTTTTAGGTCAACGTGAGCCACTTCCCGATGTCCGCTATCGAGACAAGCTTGTTGGGAAATTTTTGAACATTTTGATGGAGCGTGGCAAGAAGAGCACGGCCGAGCGTATTTGTTATGGCGCGTTCGACGTGATCCAGGAAAAGACGGGTGGGGATCCGCTCAAGGTATTCCGTTCAGCGATCGACAATGTCAAGCCGGTCGTTGAGGTGAAGTCCAGACGTGTCGGCGGCGCGTCTTATCAAGTGCCGGTCGAAATCCGTCCGGCTCGCCGGATGTCGCTCGCACTTCGTTGGTTGTCAGAATTCTCGCGGACGCGCGGCGGAAAGAGCATGCGGGAAAAACTCGCGGCTGAATTGCTGGACGCGTCGAATAACACAGGGGCGTCGGTCAAGAAGCGGGAAGACGTGCATCGGATGGCGGAAGCGAACAAGGCTTTCGCGCACTATCGCTGGTAACGTCGTTCGTGCTGCAGTTGGGCCGTGCTGCGATCCGCAGACGCGGAGTGCCCCTGATCGCGGCAATTGTCGGCTCAGTCTGCAGCACGTGTATTTTTAGGGGATGAATGTGGCTAGGCAAGCTCCGTTAGAACGCACGCGAAACATTGGCATCATGGCCCATATTGATGCCGGGAAAACTACCACGACCGAGCGCATCCTCTACTATACGGGGATGACGCATAAGATGGGTGAGGTGCACGAAGGCGCCGCCACGATGGACTGGATGGAGCAAGAGCGCGAGCGCGGCATCACCATTACGGCAGCTGCCACCACCTGCTTTTGGAAGGACCATCGCATCAATATCATTGATACGCCGGGTCACGTGGACTTTACGATTGAGGTCGAGCGGTCGTTGCGCGTCCTGGACGGCGCGGTCGCGGTCTTTGACTCCGTGCAAGGAGTCGAGCCGCAGTCGGAAACTGTCTGGAGGCAGGCGGACAAATACCAGGTTCCCCGCATTGCGTTCATGAACAAAATGGACCGCATCGGTGCCGATTTTTATTTCAGTGTTCAGACCATTATCGATCGGCTGGGAGCGAACCCCATTCCTATTCAGATTCCCATCGGAAAAGAGTCGGAGTACAGGGGATCAATCGATCTCATCACGATGAAGGCGTATGTCTATGACGATGAGACTCTGGGTGCCAAGTACAAGGTCGAGGAGATCCCTGCCGATTTGCTGGATAAGGCCAAGGAGTATCGCGAGAAGATGCTTGAGGCCGTTGCCGAATTCGATGACCATGTCATGGAGAAATATCTCAACGGCCAGCCGCTGACTGAAGAAGAGGTGCGCCGTGTCGTGCGCGCCGGAGCGATTGCCATGAAGGTCACTCCGGTGCTTTGCGGATCCGCCTTCAAGAATAAGGGTGTCCAGCAGTTGTTGGACGGAGTTGTGGATTTTCTGCCCTCTCCATTGGACATTCCGCCTGTGAAGGGGATCGATTCCAATACCGGCAAGGAAGTTGAGCGCAAGCCCGCTGACAATGAGCCGTTTGCCGCGCTCGCGTTCAAGATTATGTCAGACCCGTTCGCCGGCCAGTTGACCTATTTCCGAGTGTATTCCGGTACGCTCAAGACCGGCACGCCTGTCCTCAATGTCACCAAGGGGACCAAGGATCGCATCGGTCGTCTTCTGAAGATGCATGCCAACAAACGGGAAGAAATCGATGCCGTGTATGCAGGAGACATTGTTGCCGCTGTCGGTCTCAAGGGCGCCACGACCGGCGACACGCTTGCCGATGAAAAGCAGCCGGTACTGCTCGAGGTGATGAAGTTTCCGGAGCCAGTTATCGCGATGGCTATCGAACCCAAAACCAAGCAGGACCAGGAAAAGATGGGGTTTGCCTTGCAGAAACTCGCTCAGGAAGACCCGTCGTTCCGCGTGCGTACCGACGAGGAGACTGCCCAAACCATCATTGCCGGTATGGGTGAACTGCATCTGGAAATCATCGTTGATCGGTTGTTGCGGGAATTCAAAGTTGAAGCCAACGTCGGGAAGCCTGAAGTCGCGTTTCGTGAAACAATCAGGCGGAAAGCCGAATCTGAATCAAAGTACATCAAGCAGACCGGGGGGCGCGGGCAATACGGCCATGTCGTGCTTACCGTCGAGCCGTCCGAACCTGGAAAGGGTCTGGAATTTGTCAACAAGGTGGTTGGTGGTGCGATTCCGAAGGAATACATCCCGGCGATCGAAAAAGGTGTCAAGGAACGTATGGAGAATGGCGTCATTGCCGGATATCCGCTTCGCGATATCAAGGTGACGGTGATCGATGGGTCGTATCATGAAGTGGACTCCAATGAAATGGCGTTCAAGATCGCCGGTTCCATGGGATTTTCTGACGCGTGCAAAAAGGCCGATGCGGTGCTGCTCGAGCCCATCATGAAGGTGGAAGTGCTGGTTCCACAGGAGTTCATGGGCGACGTGATTGGAAATTTGAACGGACGCCGCGGCAAGGTGCAAGGTATGAAGGTGCGTGCCGGAGCTCAGGCGATAGAGGCCTCCGTGCCGTTGATGGAAATGTTCGGATATGCCACGGATCTTCGTTCGAGAACGCAGGGCCGCGCGACCTACAGTATGGAGTTCGACCGCTACGATCAAGTACCGCGCCAGATCTCGGAAGCGATCATGGCAAAGTACCGCGGCGAATAATTGATTATTGCAGTGTAAGTCGTAGGGAGGAATTCGGCATGGCGAAGGCGAAATTTGAGCGGAAGAAGCCGCATGTGAATATCGGGACGATCGGGCACGTGGACCACGGAAAGACGACGTTGACAGCGGCCTTAACGAAGGTGTGTGCGGACAAGGGGATGGCGAAGTTCATCAGCTATGACGAAGTGGCGAAGGCGTCGGAGAGCCAGGGCCGGCGGGACGCGACGAAGATCATGACGATCGCCATCAGTCACGTGGAGTACGAGACGGACAAGCGGCACTATGCGCATGTGGACTGTCCGGGGCACGCCGACTACGTGAAGAATATGATCACGGGAGCGGCCCAGATGGACGGGGCGATCCTGGTGGTCAGTGCGGCGGACGGGCCGATGCCGCAGACGCGGGAGCACATCTTATTGGCGCGCCAAGTCGGGGTGCCCTACATCGTGGTGTTCTTGAACAAGGCGGACAAGGTCGATGACAAGGAGTTGTTGGACCTGGTGGAATTGGAAGTGCGGGAGTTGCTCTCGAAGTATGATTTTCCGGGCGAGAAGACGCCGATCATCCAGGGGAGCGCCTTGAAGGCGATGGAAGGCGACGGGGGTCCGCTGGGGGTGCCGGCGATCATGAAATTGCTCGATTCGGTGGACAGCTATATTCCGACGCCGCAACGGCCGATCGACAAGCCGTTTTTGATGCCGATCGAAGACGTGTTTACGATCAGCGGCCGGGGCACGGTGGTGACGGGCCGCTGTGAGCGGGGCATCGTGAAGGTGGGGGATGAAATCGAGATCGTGGGGTTGAAGCCGACGCAGAGCACGGTGGTGACGGGGGTGGAGATGTTCCGCAAGGTGCTCGACGAGGGGCAGGCGGGCGACAACATCGGGGTGCTGCTGCGGGGGACGAAGAAAGAGGACGTGGAGCGGGGGATGGTGCTCTCGAAGCCGAAGAGTATTACGCCGCATACGAAGTTCAAGGCGGAGATTTATGTGCTGACGAAGGAAGAAGGGGGACGGCATACGCCGTTCTTCAACGGGTACCGGCCGCAGTTTTACTTCCGGACGACGGATGTGACGGGGATCGTGTCGTTGAATCCGGGGGTGGAGATGGTGATGCCGGGGGACAATGTGAGCGTGTCGGCGGAGTTGATCAGCCCGATTGCGATGGATCAGGGGTTGCGCTTTGCCGTGCGTGAGGGCGGCAAGACCGTCGGCTCCGGCGTCGTCACCGAAATCCTGGCGTAGCGAAGCAGGCAATAGCGGGGCAGTGCGCGGTATTGATCGATGCAGTGATGCGAGGAGAAGAGCGTGAAGGTTGATCAAAGAATCAGAATCAGATTGCGCGGGTTTGATTATCGCGTTTTGGATCAGTCGGTCGCGGAAATCGTCGAGACTGTTCGCCGAAGCGGTGCGAAGATCGTCGGTCCCATACCCTTGCCGACGCGCATCGAGAAATTTACCGTTCAACGTGCCACGCACGCTGATAAAAAGGCTCGCGAACAATTTGAAATTCGAACGCACAAGCGGCTGATGGATATTATGGAGCCCACGCCTGAGACGATGGATTCGCTGATGAAGCTGAATCTGGCTGCGGGTGTCGACGTCGAAATCAAGCTGTGATCTGAGGTCAGTAAGGAATTTGCCGCTATGACGAACGGGTTGCTCGGTAAAAAGTTGGGAATGACGCAGGTGTTTGACGAGAGTCAATTTGTACCCGTGACCGTCATTGAAGCAGGACCCTGTCGTGTCGTGATGGTCAAGACCAAGGAAAGCGACGGCTATGAAGCCGTCCAGTTGGCGTACGAAGAGACCAAGGACCGGAAGCTTTCCGGGGCGCAACTGGGTCATTTGAAGAAGCATCAGGCTCCGGCCATGCGCACGTTGAAAGAATTCAAGAAGACCGGTGATGTCGCTGTCGGCCAAGTGATTAAAGCCGATTTGTTCAAGAAGGGTGATTGGGTCGATGTCATCGGCGTGTCGAAGGGCAAGGGCTTTCAGGGCGTCGTGCGTCGGCATCATTATTCGGGCGGTCCGGAATCGCATGGCTCCATGTTTCATCGCGCGCCGGGTTCCATCGGAGCCAGCTCTTTTCCTTCTCGTGTCTGGAAAGGAAAGACGTTGCCGGGGCACATGGGTGCGGAGCGTGTGACCACTCAGCGACTGAAGGTCATCGATTCGCGCCCCGAGGAGAATCTCCTGTTGGTCCGTGGCGCCGTTCCTGGTGCGGCTAACGGTCTGGTGATCGTCAGAAAGTCTAAGAAGGGATAGGGCATGCCGACGGTTGATGTCATAGATTTGAACAGACGAAAAGTGGGGTCCGCGGAGCTTCCTCCGGAGGTGTTCGGTTGTAAGCCCCACCGAACGCTTGTGCATGAAGCCGTGGTCATGCAGCAGGCTTGTGAGCGGCAAGGAACGGCTTCTACTCTCCGTCGAGGTGAAGTGAGCGGGTCCGGGAAGAAGCCCTGGAAGCAAAAGCACACAGGACGTGCCAGGGCCGGTTCATTGCGCTCGCCTGTATGGCGTCACGGTGGGTCGGTCTTTGGGCCGAAGCCGAGAAGCTACGCATTCAACATGCCGAAGAAGAAGTACCGAGCCGCTCTGCAAAGCGCCCTATCGGCAAAGCTGGCGGATGGACATGTGATCGTCGTCTCGAATTTCACGCTCGAATCAAGCAAGACCAAAGTGCTGGCGAAAACATTGAAGCAGTTTGGAGAAGGGTCTCACATCCTGATCATCGCTGGAGAGGGACATACCGGATTGACTCAGGCAGCCAAGAATCTTGCCGGAGTCGGAGTCGTCGCGCCGGACCGTCTTAACGTCTATGATATCGTGCGCGCGGGAACGATCATGATTCCGGAGCGTGATGTGGCGCGTTTGAAGGAGGTCTGGGCATGAAAACAGATCTTCACAATGTGCTCATTCAGCCGTTGTTGACGGAAAAGATCACCGCATTGCGCGAGAGCAGCAATACGGTCGGGTTTCTTGTGCATGCTTCTGCCAATCGCGTGCAGATCAAGCAGGCCGTCGAAACGTTGTTGAAAGTGAAAGTCGAGCGGGTCAATGTCCTGAACGTTCAGGGGAAGATTAAGCGTCTTGGACGTTTTTCTGGAAAGCGTTCGGATTGGAAGAAGGCGTTCGTGAAGCTCAAGCAGGGTGAAAAGCTTGAGCTGTATGAAGGTGCATAGAGGAGATGTCGTTCCGGTTACGACCGGTGCGGGATGAAAGAAGCACATGGCCCTGAAAGCATATAAGCCGACTACATCTGGACGTCGCGGAATGACTATCGTGACGACCAAGGAGTTGACGAAGAAAAGACCTGAAAAGTCCCTCACGTCCTTCCACCTCCGTACGGGCGGACGTAACAATGACGGTCGGACTACCGTAAGATTTCGTGGCGCTGGTCACCGACGCCTGTATCGGAAAATTGATTTCCGTCGAGACAAGGTCGGCATTCCGGCCAAAGTGGTGGCTTTGGAGTATGATCCTAACCGCTCTGCACGGATCGCACTTCTCAGCTATCAGGACGGTGAGCATCGCTATATTCTCGCTCCTGTAGGGCTGCAAGTGGGAGATGTCTTGCAGTCGGGAGAAGATTCAGAAGTGCGAGCAGGCAATGCATTGCCACTTTCGAAGATGCCGCTTGGCACCACGATACATAATATTGAGTTGAAGCCGGGAAAAGGCGGGCAACTGATTCGCAGCGCCGGAGGGTTTGCCCAGGTGATGGGTCGTGACGGGAATTATGTTCAAGTCCGGCTGAAGTCCGGCGAAATGCGTCGGATTCTTGGGACATGCATGGCGACGGTCGGGCAGGTTGGCAATGTCGATCACGAAAATATCAACGTTGGAAAGGCCGGAAGAACCCGATGGCTGGGTCGTCGGCCTCACGTGCGCGGTGTCGTCATGAACCCGGTCGATCATCCGCACGGTGGAGGAGAGGGGAAGTCTGGGCAGGGCAATCCCCATCCGGTGTCTCCATGGGGACTGCCGACGAAGGGTTATAAGACGCGTAAAAACAAATCCACCAACAAGTTCATTATCGCCAGACGGAAGTAGGAGATCCAGCGATGCCGAGGTCGGTAAGCAAAGGGCCGTTCATTGACGATCATCTGCTGAAGAAGGTCGCGCAGATGAATCAAACGAAGGATCGTAAAATAATTAAGACGTGGTCACGCCGATCCACGGTGGTGCCCGATATGATCGGTCATACATTCGCCGTTCATAATGGCAAGAAGTTCATCCCCGTGTTCGTCACGGAAAACATGGTCGGTCACAAGCTCGGCGAATTTGCTCCGACTCGGTTTTTCAAAGGGCACGGACAGGCGAAAACTGAAAAGGCAGTCGCGCTCAAGTAAGGGAAACCGCATATGGCAGAAGCACAAGCAATACTTCGATTCGTTCGCGTGGCTCCTCGCAAGGCCCGTCCGGTCGTGGACATGATACGAGGACAACAAGTTCCCATGGCCTTGGCGATGCTCAAGCATCTTCCTCGTCATGCGGCGCGGGTCATCGAAAAGGTGCTTCGCTCAGCCGTCGCCAATGCTGAACAGAAGGAGTTGGGCGACAGCGAATCCATGCGGGTGTCCAAAGCGTTCGTAAACTGTGGGCCAATCTATAAGCGCTTCCGCGCGAGATCGATGGGACGTGCGAATTCGATCCAAAAGCGCACCAGTCATATTACCGTCGTCGTCGAATCGGCTGACGTCGGCAGGAAACACTAAGTCAAGGCGTGTGAGCGGACCGGAAATCTTTCCGCCGCAGAACTGAGGCACAGATCGTATGGGTCAAAAAACACATCCAATCGGATATCGGCTCGGATACAACTACACGTGGAGTTCCAGGTGGTATGCCGGAAAAGATTACGCCAAGTTGCTTCATCAGGACATCAAGATCCGAAAGGTCGTGAAACAGAAATTGTTTCACGCCGGCGTGGCGAAGGTGGAGATCGAGCGTTCCGGAGACCAAACCCGGGTGATCATTCATACGGCCCGTCCGGGAATCATTATCGGCCGCAAGGGGGCCGAGGTCGACAAGTTGAAGGCCGAATTGGAAAAGCAGTACGGCGGTCAAGTGTACATTACGGTCAAGGAAATCAAAAAGCCGGAATTGGATGCCCAACTTGTCAGCGAGAATGTAGCCACTCAATTGGAGAAGCGCGTGGCCTTTCGCCGCGCAATGAAACGAAGCGTGCAATCGGCGCTGCGGCTTGGAGCTCAAGGCATCAAGATCATGATTGCGGGGCGACTCGGTGGAGCGGAAATCGCCAGAACTGAATGGTATCGCGAAGGTCGGGTGCCCTTGCACACGCTGCGTGCCGAGGTGGATTACGGGTTTGCGGAGGCCCATACGACCATGGGTCAGATCGGCGTCAAGACCTGGATCTATAAGGGGGAAATTCTCCCTGCTCAACCCTTGAAGCCGGAGTCTGCGCTAGAGCGACGGTTAGGCTAAGTCATGAGGCAATCGTGTTAGCACCGAAAAAAGTCAAGTTCAGAAAAATGATGAAGGGTCGAATGCGAGGGAAGGCCTATCGTGGCGGCCAGGTCACCCTCGGCGAATTCGGATTGAAGGCTCTTGAGCCTGGCTGGGTGACCAGTCGGCAAATCGAGGCTGCTCGGATCGCCATTACCCGCTATGTGAAGCGGGGCGGTCAGGTATGGACAAGAATTTTCCCCGACAAGCCGATTACCAAAAAGCCGGCAGAAACTCGAATGGGTAAAGGGAAAGGCAATCCTGAATATTGGGTGGCTGTCGTGAAGCCTGGGCGAATCCTCTATGAGATGGGCGGCGTCACTTCGGATATTGCGAATGAAGCATTTCGTCTCGCTTCTCACAAGCTTCCCATTGCGACGAAATGCGTTGCCCGAGGAGAGTTTTAGGTCGATCGTTCACCGGAGAGAAGGCGGTACGGCTCATGGATTTGAAAGAACTCAAGCAATTGACTGCTCCAGAGTTGTTGGAGAAAGAAAAACAACTGACCCAGGAGTTGTTTAATCTTCGGTTCCAATTGGGAACCGGGCGATTGGAAAATCCGATGCAAATCAGAAAAACCAAGCGAACGATTGCGCAGGTCAAGACCATCATGCGCCAATCGGAACTGCAGGGCCGCAAGACGGCCGAATAAGGCGAAAGGGTTGATGTATGGCAGAGGCTGAGGTTAAGCGACGGGAATGGGTCGGGCGTGTCATCAGCAATAAGATGAACAAGACAGTTGTGGTGGCCGTTGAACGTTCCGTCGTGCACCCTATCTACCGCAAGGTGCTGCGGCGAATGACCAAGCTGAAGGCGCACGATGAACAGAATTCGTGCAATGTCGGCGATCGAGTTCGAATGATTGAAACGAGGCCGATCAGCAAGGACAAGCATTTTCGCGTCGTGGAAGTATTGGAAAAAGGGCGAGCCGACTAGAGTTTTCGGAGTCGGGTAAGGAACGAAAGAGATCATGATTCAGAACTACACTTACATGGACGTGGCCGACAACTCAGGAGCGAAGCAGGCCATGTGTTTCCACGTGCTGGGAGGATCAAAGCGACGGTATGCCTCGCTCGGGGACGTGATTGTCGTGGCCGTCAAGGAGGCTATTCCGCAGGCCACGGTCAAGAAGGGTGATGTGAGCCGGGCTGTCATCGTTCGGACCACGAAGGAGGTCCGCCGGGAAGACGGTTCCTACATCAAGTTCGATCGCAACGCATGCGTGCTCATCAACAAGGACGGCGAACCGGTCGGGACGCGCATCTTCGGCCCGGTCGCGCGTGAATTGCGTTGGAAGAAGTTCATGAAAATTATTTCGTTGGCTCCGGAAGTTCTCTAGCCGGAATAGGTTCAGGAGTAATCGTGGAATCGCTTCAGAAAAGCCGAATTCGTAAGGGAGATACCGTGGTTGTGATCGCGGGTCGCGATCGCGGCAAATCCGGGAAAGTGCTTTCGGTCGACCGGTCTGCCGGAAAGGTCATCGTCGAGAAGTTGAACATGATCAAACGGCATACCAAGCCGAATCAGAAGGTGAAGCAGGGTGGAATTCTGGAGCGCGAGGCACCGCTCGCGATCTCCAATGTCATGTATTTGTGTCCGGTGACGCAAAAGCCGACCCGTCTCGGAATGCGGACGCAGAGTGACGGCCGTCGGGTGCGATTCAGCAAGAAATCCAAGGAACTCGTTGAGTAGGAGTGAGGACGGTTCGATGGCGGAAGTAAAAGATTCAAAAAAGACAGCGAAGGGCGCGAAGCCGGCAGGGCGGTCATCAAGAAAAGAGAGCGGCTCGACCCCTCAAGCCCTGGATGACGGCAGTGAAGAGTCGAAGTTTAAGCCCAGGTTACGTGACATGTACCGGGATCAGGTCGTTCCCGCTCTGATGAAAGAGTTTTCATACAAGAATGTGATGCAGGTGCCGAAGCTTGAGCGCATCGTGCTCAACGTCGGGATGAGCGAAGCCACGCAGAACGTGAAGCTGCTTGAGAGCGCTGCAGGGGAATTGGCGACGATTACCGGTCAGAAGCCGATTATCACGAAGGCCAAGAAAGCGATCGCAGGATTCAAATTGCGTCAGGGCATGCCGATCGGCACGAAGGTGACGCTGCGGAACCGTCGAATGTACGAATTTTTCGATCGTTTGGTCACGCTGGCTCTTCCTCGCATTCGGGATTTTCGCGGAGTGTCTCCCAAGGCTTTCGATGGCCGTGGAAACTATACGTTGGGACTGAAAGAGCAGCTGATCTTTCCTGAAATCAAGTATGACGAAGTCGCCTCGATCCACGGCATGGACATTACGATCGTGACGACCGCTCGCACCAACGATGAAGGCAAGGCATTGCTCCGACAATTGGGGATGCCGTTTAGAACGTAACGGAGGAACGCGTGTCCAGACTAGCCCTGAGAAACAAGTGCGCTGAAAAACCGAAGTTCACGACGAGGGCGTATCACCGGTGCGGGATCTGCGGCCGGGTTCATGGATTCCTGCGGCGATTCAAAATGTGCAGGATCTGCTTTCGGTTGCTGAGCCTCAAGGGAGAGATTCCCGGGGTGCGGAAGGCGAGTTGGTAACGTCGGCGTACGTCGTTGTCCATTGATTAGCGGGTGAAGGGATTTCTACATGGTGACAGATCCGATCAGTGATTTGTTGGTGAGATTGCGAAATGGGTTTCGTCGGCAGCACGAAGTGGTGACGGTCCCAGCTTCGAAGCTCAAGCGGGAAGTTTTACGCGTCCTGCAAGCCGAAGGGTACATCCACGGCGTCGAAACCGCGGACGAAGACGGCCATCCGGTGTTGAAAGTGCAGTTGCGGTATGTGGGTGAAGGGCAACCCATGATCACCGGGATGGAACGGATCAGCAAGCCAGGTCGGCGCGTCTATGTCGGTATCAAGGACATTCCCCGTGTGCGCAATGGCATTGGAATGGCCATTCTGTCCACGTCCAAGGGGCTCATGACCGATCAGGCTTCGCGCAAGGCCGGCTTGGGTGGTGAAGTTCTGTGTTCAATCTGGTAACGCGAAGGAATGCCCAACTTGTGAGAAGGATGACGTATCGATGTCACGTATAGGAAAAAAGCCGGTCCCGGTTCCCAGTGGAGTGGATGTCACGGTGAAGGGCTCTGTCGTATCGGTGAAAGGGCCGTTGGGAAAGCTCGACTGGAAGTTGGCGCAAGGCATTGGCGTCTCCGTTGACAAAGGACAGGTCATCGTGACGCGAGCCAACGAAGACCGGAAAGTCCGGGCGCTGCATGGGCTGGTCAGAGCGGAACTCAACAATATGGTCCATGGTGTGACAAAGGGCTACGAGCGAAATCTTGAGATTACTGGTGTGGGATACAAGGCTGCCCTTCAGGGCAAAACGATGAATTTCAACGTTGGCTTCATCAATCCTGTCGTATTTCCCATTCCGACCGGGATCGATGTGAAGATCGACAAGCAGACGCTGATCAATGTCAAGGGCATCGATAAACGTCTGGTTGGCCAGGTGGCGGCGAATCTGCGGGCGATCAAGCCGCCGGACGTGTACAAGCAGAAGGGTGTCAGGTATGCCGGAGAGGTCCTGCGCAAGAAGGAAGGCAAGACCGGGAAGTAGGAATCCATGAATAGTGCAGACAAAGCCAGTCATTTAGAAAGAAGAAAACAGCGTGTGCGGCAACGGGTGTTCGGTACGGATGAAAGACCTCGATTGAATGTCTTTCGGAGCAGAGGGCATATCTACGCACAGATCATCAACGACCTTAAGGGGACGACGCTGGTTGCGGCTTCTTCCCTCGATAAATCGTTGCGGTCTGCACTGAAGTCTACGAGTAGCATTGCGGCTGCCAAAGCGGTGGGAACGCTGCTGGCTGAACGGGCCAAAGGCGCCAAGGTTCAGACGGTTGTGTTCGATCGGGGAGGACGCCTCTATCACGGGCGAGTCAAAGCCCTGGCCGATGCCTCGCGAGAGGGCGGTCTGAAGTTCTAAGCAGGGCGAGTCGCGTTTCGTTCTGCGTGGTCCAGAAGCATTGAGAAAAGAGGTACGGCGTGCGAGTCAATCCAGACGAACTCAGCTTAAAGGACAAGGTCGTCTTCATCAACCGCGTTGCAAAGGTGGTGAAGGGCGGTAAACGATTCAACTTCTGCGCACTCGTCGTCGTCGGCGACGGGCAGGGGTGGGTCGGCATCGGCAAAGGCAAGGCGGCGGAAGTCCCTGTTGCGATTTCTAAGGCCGTACAGCAGGCGAAGAAGAACCTGGTGCATGTCCCACTCAAGTCCGGGACGATTCCCCATGAAGTGCACGGGTTGTTCGGGGGTGAGCATGTGTTGCTCAAGCCTGCGGTCGAGGGTACGGGCATCATCGCGGGTGGAGCGGTGAGAGCTGTCGTGGAACTGGTCGGGGCGCACAATGTGATTTCCAAAACGCTGGGCCGGGGAAATCCATTTAATACGGTACGCGCGACACTCGATGGTTTGGTGCAGTTGAGAAATCCAGAAGAAGTCCTGCATCTCAGGCGCGGTCTGTCGGAAGGCCGGCAGGCGGGGATGGGAGCATAATGTCGAAGACCAAGTCGGGAGCATCTCAGGGCCTTCGTATCACGCTGAAGCGCAGCCCTATCGGCACGCCGGAGCGACACCGTCTCGTCTTGCGAGGGTTGGGTCTTCGCAAAATCCGTCAATCAGTGCTTCGACCTGATACACCGCAAGTGCGCGGTCTGATTCATCGGGTCGGTTATTTATTGGAAGTACAGCCATCATGAACCTTCATGAGCTTGCTCCCGCCAAGGGAGCCAAAAAAAAACGAAAGCGAATCGGCCGCGGTCCGGGGTCTGGACATGGCAAAACGGCGACGAAGGGTCACAAGGGTATTCTCGCGAGATCCGGCGGAGGTAAAGGAGCAGGATTTGAAGGCGGCCAAATGCCTCTGGTTCGGCGAGTCCCCAAGTATGGATTCAAAAACCCGTTCAGGAAAGAGTATGCCATTGTCAACGTCAAGAGTTTGGTCGATCTGACGGTGTCGGGAACCATCACTCCCCAGGCTCTGGTCGATGCCGGACTCGTCAAGCGAGTCACGTTGCCTATCAAGATCCTGGGCAACGGAGAACTGAAGAAGGCCATCGTCATCCAAGCACATAAGTTCAGCAAGTCGGCGGAAAGCAAGATCCAAGCAGCGGGAGGGAGAGTCGAGGTCATTCCCGGTGTTTGAGAGGCTCCTCACCAGTTTTCAGAATATCATCAAGATTCCCGAGCTTCGCACGCGCATCCTCTTTACGCTTGGGATGCTCGTGGTGTACCGGATCGGCGCTCATATCCCGACACCCGGGGTCAATGGTGAGGCCCTTGCCGAGTTTCTTCAGAAGCAGGGCGGGGCGCTGCTCGGATTCCTCGATATTTTTTCCGGCGGATCGCTGTCCCGGTTGACGATCTTCGCGCTGGGCATCATGCCCTATATCAGCGCGTCGATCATTCTCCAGTTGTTGACGGTCGTCGTCCCGCACCTCTCCAAGCTCGCTAAGGAGGGCGAGCGAGGCCGGAAGAAAATCATCCAGTATACGAGGTTCGGAACCATTGGGATCGCCCTGATCCAAGGGTTTGGCATTGCGGTCGGTCTTGAACAGATGAATCAGGGCGCGTTCGTTCTGAATGCCGGCTGGGGATTCCGGTTCATGACGGTCATCACGCTGACCGCTGGGACGGGATTTCTGATGTGGCTCGGAGAGCAAATCACCGAACGGGGTATCGGGAACGGTATTTCGCTGATCATATTTGCCGGTATCGTCGCCCGTCTGCCGTCTGCGGTGGCGCAGACGTACAACCTGTACGAGATCGGACAGTTGAATGCATTTTTGCTGATCGGCTTGGCTGTGTTGATGGTCGCGGTCGTCGCGGCGATTGTGTTTCTCGAGAGCGGTCGACGGAAAGTCCCGGTTCAGTATGCCAAACGCGTCATCGGCCGACGGGTTTACGGAGGACAAAGCACCCATATTCCGTTGAAGATCAATACGGCAGGAGTCATTCCCCCGATTTTTGCCTCATCGATCATCGCATTTCCTGCGACGATCGCCGGATTCTTCGAGACGCCTTGGGTCAAGGCGATCGGTGCGCAATTGGCTCCCGGATCGCTTCTATATACACTGATGTACGTCGGGCTGATTTTGTTTTTCTGTTTTTTCTATACAGCGGTCGTGCTGAATCCAGTCGATATGGCCGACAACATGAAAAAGTACGGCGGGTTCATTCCCGGCATCCGCCCGGGTCAGCGGACCTCCGATTATATTTACAAAGTCCTGACCCATATCACGTTCGCCGGGGCGATTTATCTGGCGGTGGTATGCGTGATTCCCGAATTGTTGATCTACAAATTGAACGTCCCGTTTTATTTCGGGGGCACGTCCTTGTTGATCGTCATCGGGGTAGGATTGGATACGGCACAGCAGATCGAGTCTCATATGCTCATGAGAAACTATGAGGGATTCTTGGGCAAGGGAATGGGGCCTCTGCGTGGCCGGAGCGGGTGAGCCACGATGCGTGTCGTGTTTCTTGGAGCTCCCGGCGTCGGCAAAGGCACGCAAGCGGATCGTATCGCCGCGCAGTTTAAGGTCCTCAAGATTTCGACGGGCGACTTGCTTCGTGAAGCCGTGCGCAATCAGACGGCGTTAGGTATCGAAGCAAAGAATTTCATGGATCAGGGCAAGCTCGTTCCTGATTCCGTAGTGATCGGTCTTGTTCGAAACAAACTTGCCGACCCGAGTTCCGCCAAAGGGTTCGTGTTGGATGGCTTTCCCAGGACCGTTCTCCAGGCCGAAGAATTAGGCAAGGCGTTAAAAGCCGCGCAAGCGCCCTTGGATCGCGTGGTGAATTTCGAGGTTTCACGAGAGGATATTATCAAGCGATTGAGTGGGCGTCGCAGTTGTCCAAAGTGCCAGGCGACCTTCCATGTCGAGTTCGCACCTTCGAAAACTGGTCATACATGCGATCGATGCGGAGAAGTGTTGGTTCAGCGGAATGACGACAAGCCGGAGGCGATTGAGACGAGACTGAAAGTCTATGAAGAGCAGACCGCCCCGTTGATAAAATATTATGGGAATCAGCGACTCTTGTCTCAGTTGAACGCGTCTGGTTCCGTTGATACGGTATTTGAAGCTTTGTTCGGGGTACTCGCGCCGTATACCAAGATATGATCATACTCAAGACGCCAGAGGAAATTGCCCTCATGGCAAAGGCGTCGAAGGTAGTGGCCGAAGCCTTGGAGGCGGTCAAGAAGGCCGTGAAACCAGGGGTTTCGACGGATGAACTGGACCGTATCGCCGAAGATGAAATACGCTCCCGTGGAGCGCTTCCGGCGTTCAAGGGGTACCGAAACTATCCCAAGACGCTTTGCGCTTCGATCAATGAGCAGGTCGTACATGGGATTCCATCGAAGCGCGTGTTGAAAGACGGAGACATCATCGGATTGGATCTTGGTGCGATCGTCGAAGGGTTCTATGGCGATTCTGCAGTGACGGTTGCGGTCGGGCGAATTGATGACAAGACCGCCAAGCTGGTACGTGTCACGCAGGAGTCTATGGATCGAGGGATCGAGCAGGCCGTTGTGGGGAACCGACTGTCGGATATTTCCCATGCGGTTCAGAAGCATGTTGAGGCAGCTGGATATTCAGTCGTCACCGAGTTCGTCGGTCACGGCATTGGCCGGCAGCTTCATGAAGAGCCTCAGGTTCCCAATTACGGAAAACCAGGCCAAGGGCCAAGACTACAGCACGGGATGGTTCTGGCAATTGAACCAATGGTCAACATGGGAGGAGCCGCGGTTCGTGTGCTTGGCGATCGGTGGACCGCCGTGACTGCCGATGGAAGTTTGTCCGCTCATTTTGAACATACAATTGCCATTCAGCCGAGCGGGCCGGCTTGGGTGTTGAGCAGGCTGCTGCAGTAGAGGAAGCGGAAGGAGACGCGACGAGTCGTGCCTAAGGAAGATATCATTGAAATTCAAGGTACGGTAGCAGAGACGTTGCCCAATGCGATGTTTCGTGTCCGATTGGACAATGGCCATAAGATCCTTGCCCACATCTCCGGTAAGATGCGTATGCATTTCATCCGTATACTGCCTGGAGATAAAGTCACGGTGGAGATGTCCCCATATGATCTCACCAGAGGGCGCATCACGTATCGGTTCAAGTAGGAGTATGAGGTTATGAAGGTTAAATCGTCAGTCAAACCCATTTGCGCAAAGTGCAAGGTCGTGAGACGGCGCGGGGTCGTCCGGATCCTCTGTGCGAATCCGCGGCATAAGCAGCGACAGGGATAATTCCCCGTGGACTGCCTCAGCTGATTAGTCACGAACGACACAAGACGAGGAGAGCTAGCTATGGCACGTATTGCCGGCGTGGATTTACCGAGAGACAAGAGGACCGATATCGGTCTCACTTACATATTCGGGATCGGTCGGGCTGCGGCACTTGCCATCCTTGACAAAGCCGGAATTGACGGGACAGTCCGCGTAAAGGATCTCAGCGAGGATCAGATCGTCAAGATTCGCGAGATCATCGACCAGAGTCATCAGGTGGAAGGCGATCTGAGAAAAACATTCTCAATGAACATCAAGCGGCTGGTCGACATTGGCACCTATCGTGGACTTCGGCACCGCAAAGGCCTTCCTGTCCGCGGGCAGCGATCGAAGACCAATGCACGAACCAGGAAAGGCCGCCGAGCCGGCGTCGGCAGTAAACCGAAACCAGCCAATCGTCCGGCTGGAGCGTAACTGAGTAGGAGCGTCTCATGAGCGTGAAAAAGGGAAAAAAGAAAGAGCGGCGCATTGTTCAGAGCGGCATCGCGCACGTTCAGGCTTCATTCAACAATACGATCGTGACGATCACGGACATGAGTGGCAATACGGTCGTGTGGGCGAGTTCAGGCAATCAGGGGTTCAAGGGCTCTCGCAAGAGTACGCCGTTTGCCGCGCAGCGCGCCGGTGAGGCGGCTGCCCGTAAGGCCATGGAAAGCGGCATGCGGCAGGTGGATGTTTATGTGAACGGCCCAGGGTCTGGGCGTGAGTCAGCTATTCGATCGCTTCAGGGCGCCGGACTTCGCATCAACCTGATTCGAGACGTAACGCCAATTCCCCATAACGGATGCCGACCGCCGAAGCGGAGGCGAGTCTGAGGTAACATTTCGACGCATCCGTTTGGGATGTGTCCGATAACCGGAGGTAGAGAAGTGGCAAAGTATCGCGGTCCTGTCTGTCGGCTGTGTCGTCGCGAGGGGGAAAAGTTATTCCTCAAGGGCTCGCGCTGCATGACGGAAAAATGTGCCATCGAACGTCGGAGTTATCCACCTGGCCAGCACGGACAAGGCCGGCAACGGACGTCTGATTACAGCCTGCAGCTTCGGGAGAAACAGAAATTGCGGCGCATCTACGGGCTTCAGGAGTGCCAGTTCCGAGGGGTCTTCGAGCGGGCAGAACGTCAAACTGGTGTGACCGGAGAGGCACTGCTCCGTCTTTTGGAATCACGTCTCGATAATGTCACGTACCGGCTCGGATTTGGTGCCTCGAGACGGGAAGCCAGACAACTCGTCAGCCATGGCCATGTCATGATCAACGGAAGAAAGACCAATGTTCCTGGGGCGTTGGTCAGGGCCGGCGATGTGGTGGCGGTTCGCGAACGAAGCCGTACTCTGGTCTCGATTCAAGCCGCCTTGGAATCGGTCGAAGGCCGTGGTATCCCGGAGTGGCTTGAATTGGACAAGGTAGGATTCAAAGGCACCGTGCGGTCGTTACCGACGAAGGATCAGATCACGTTGCCGGTCAACGAGCAGATGGTCGTGGAGTTGTACTCCAGATAAAGCACAGAAGAACGGCGTCATGCTGGTCAGAATGCTTCGACCGGAACGATGACAGCTGAGAAGAAGGGAGACTCATGATCAAATCGATGAAGGACTTCCAAATCCCCATGCGGGTTGAAGTCGATAAGGAAACACATTCACCAACGTTCGGACGGTTTTCCACGGAAGCGTTTGAACGCGGATTCGGCACGACGGTCGGCAATGCGTTGCGTCGTGTCTTGCTCTCGTCTTTGACCGGCGCGGCGGTGACAACCGTCAAGATTGAAGGAGTCTTGCACGAGTTTTCGACGATTCCAGGTGTGACGGAAGATGTGACTTCGATCATCTTGAATGTCAAGGGACTCCGGCTTGCCCTTCATACGGATAAACCCAAGACGATCCGACTCAAGAAGAAAGGCCCGGGGGAAGCAAAAGGAACCGACATCGTCCATGATGCCGACGTGACGATTCTGACCCCAAACCTCCATATTGCGACGTTGGATAAAGATGCGTCGCTCGACATTGAAATGACGATCAAGCACGGACGAGGATACGTTCCTGCTGAACGTAACAAGGAAGAGGGTCTTCCTATCGGCGTGATCGCCATCGACTCGATTTTTTCTCCGATCAAGCGGGTGAATTTTCACGTCGAAAATGCGCGTGTCGGGCGAATGACGGACTACGACAAATTGACCCTGGAGATATGGACGGACGGGACAATTTCTCCGCGTGACGCCCTGTCGACTGCGGCGGGTATTTTGCGGGACCACGTGGACATCTTCATCAATCCCGAGGCGAGAGTCGAGGGACGTGGTGAACTGGCGGGTGACGAGGCCCAACGCGAAATCAATAAGAATTTGTTTCGGAGCGTCAACGAGTTGGAATTGTCCGTCCGGGCCGCCAACTGTCTCAAGAATGCGAACATCAAGACCATCGCAGATTTGGTGCAAAAGACTGAAGCCGAAATGTTGAAAACGAAAAACTTCGGCAAGAAGTCGTTAAACGAGATCAAAGAAATTCTAACCGAAATGGGATTAGGGTTAGGGGTGAAGCTGGATGCCTTGCCCGCAAACGGTAATCCAAAGCCCGGTGAGTAACGAACGGAGAGTGACCCGTGCGTCATAGAAAAAAAGGAAGACAGCTAGGACGTCAAACCAAACACCGGTGGGCATTGTTCCGAAGTCTCGTGACGTCACTTCTTGAACACGAACGGATTGAAACCACCGAGGCGAAAGCCAAAGAGATCAGAGGATTTACGGATCGAATGATTACCCTGGGTAAAGACGGGTCGTTGCCTGCCCGTCGACGAGCGCTCAGTTTCTTACGCAGCAAAGACGTCGTCTCGAAATTGTTTAGTGATGTCGCGGTTCGCTTCAAGGATCGTCCAGGCGGATACACCAGGATGGTAAAGACCCGTCGCCGGATTGGTGATGCAGCTGAAATGGTTGCCATTGAATTGGTGACTCGTCCAGATACGCCGGCTGACAAGAAACCCTCCGTTACTGCCCCATCGACAAAGTCGTAACGCCTCTCACAAGACACGAGGCTCTTCAAGCCTCGTGTCGGTCTTGTTTCGCTTTCAGCGAATTTTGTTTTTTTGAATTGTGTTTGCGTGAGCACTGCTGAGTTTACTTGGCTCACTCTCCATGCTACTATCGTGCCAATAGGTTTCTGCTGAGTAAGAGAAGGGCGCGAGGTGCTGAGACGGCTGATCCAACGCGGGCTATTGGCTCTAAGCGTCGTCCTGGCATGCTATTTGGTGTACTTGCTCATGACCAATTCCACCTCCGCCCCTCCACCAAAATCCGCTTCTCCTGGAACGATCGATAGAGCGGACGCGACTATCTCGCATTTCACATTTACGCAAACCAAGGGCGATAAAGTTCAATGGCAGGTTGATGCCAAGGAAGCCAGGCTTTTTGAACAGGATAAGCGGGCGCTTTTGGAAACCGTAGCGGTCACCCTCTTCGGGCAGCAGGGCAAAGATTTGACGGTCGAAGGTGATGAGGGAACTTTAGAGACTGACACAAAGAACTTTAGATTGGCGAATCGTACAGAACCCCTCGTCCTCCACACCGCAAGCGGCTACATCATCTATACCAACCATTTGGTCTGGACTGACAGCACTCGACAGATCAGGACGAGCGATCCGGTCCGAATAGTCGGCAATGGTTTGGAGGTCACGGGTAAGGGACTGCTGGGACACCTTGATCGTGAAGAATTTGAAGTGCTTGAGGATGTGCATGTGGACGTGGCTCCGACATCTTAGCTTATTGGCAGCCACTACGTGTCTCTGGAGTTATCCAACAGCGCAGGCTGTCACCGGCCCAGCCGGTCAGGATCAGGCAATGGGTACTACAATCACGTCGAAGAAAATGACCGTAAAAAATCATGATAATCTGGCCATCTTTGAAGGATCAGTCGTTCTGACTCGAGGAACCCTGGTCGTCTATTCTGATCGCATGGTCGTTTCATTCGGATCACAAAACGGTCCCACCACCAACCGCCCGGACACTCTGGAGGTTGCGAAGCCAGCAGTCAACAGAAAGGGCCCTGAAACTGTATCCAACCGGGCAGTAAACAAGATTGAAGCGATGGGACGAGTAAAGATTGAACGTGATAATGGTAACGCAACATGTGACAAGGCCGTATATTATCGGGAAGAGGATAAGATTGTTCTGACCGGCTCTCCAGTGGCTTGGGAAAAAGGCACACGGGTCAGCGGTAAACAGATCACGATGTTTCTGGCCGAAGACCGCAGCGTGGTCGAAGGCGGATCTCACGTGCGGATAGAGCCGGAAGGCGAAACAAAGTGACGAACGTGCATCTGATGCCGGTCATGGCTTTGCGCCCAGAGGGAAGCGTTGCTCCAAAATCGATTCTGAGAGCGGATGGTCTCGTCAAAAGCTTTCGCTCCAGAAAGGTTGTGAAAGGCGTGTCGGTAGAGGTCCACGCCGGTGAAGTCGTCGGCCTATTAGGACCGAATGGGGCGGGGAAGACGACAATTTTCGACATGATGGTTGGATTGACTCAGCCGGACGAAGGAACGATTACCTTCGATCAGGAAACGTTGACCGATTTGCCCATGTTTAAGCGCGCGCGAAAGGGGATCGGGTACCTCCCGCAAGAGTCTTCCGTATTCCGCCGACTATCGGTGGAGGACAATATTGTCGCAATTCTTGAAATGCTCAACTATTCTCGTGTCGAGAGGGCTGAACGCGTGGAGTTGCTGCTGAAAGAATTAGATCTGGGCCATATCCGGGCAAGCATGGCGTATGCCCTATCTGGAGGTGAACGCCGGCGGTTGGAAATTACCAGAGCATTGGCCACCAATCCCTCCTTCATGCTGCTGGACGAGCCATTTGCCGGCATCGATCCTATCGCAGTGGCAGACATTCAGCAGATCATTACCCGTCTGAAAGAGAAAGGCATTGGAATTCTGATCACTGACCACAATGTTCAGGAGACCCTTTCGATCACTGATCGAGCGTATATCATTAACGAGGGCAAGATCTTAGAGGCCGGTGCACCAGCAGACATCGTGAAGAGTGAGACCGCCCGCGCCGTGTATTTGGGCGAACGATTTAAATTGTAGGCATGAAGGCACGCTGACGATGAAATTACGTCTTGATCTGAAGCTTAGTCAAAAGCTCATCATGACCCCGCAGTTACAGCAGGCCATCAAGCTGCTGCAACTCTCGCGATTGGAGCTTCAGCAAAGTCTTGCCCAGCATCTCATGGACAATCCCCTCCTCGATGAACTTTCGTCTGAAACTGATGACAACGAGCCTAATACCACGGACGAACAAGCGGAGGAAACTGCCGCTTCGGCGTCGACCGTAAATGAGACGGCCAGCCCGGAAGAGCCGCGAACCGAAGAACGGGAAACTCCGGACGAAGTGTCGGCGGCCGGGTGGGAAGAGTATTTCGGCAGCGATCGACGGATTGGATCTGGTGAAGGGGGAGGATCCTCGCAGGACGAGTTACCGTCCTATGAGCAAAACCTAGCAAAGGCTGCTTCTCTCGAAGATCATCTACTGTGGCAATTGTCGATGTCGGGTCTCTCTGAGCGACAGAAAACGATTGGACGATTGCTGATCGGCAATCTTGATGATGATGGATATTTGCGCACGCCGCTGTCCGAGATTCTCGTGAATACGGAATTCACCGAAGCGGAAACCGAGTCGGTTCTTCGGGACATTCAGTCATTCGATCCGACCGGAGTGGGGGCGCGCGACCTGACCGAGTGTTTGTTGCTACAGATCGGTCATTTGGCCAAGAGCCCGATTGGTTCGTTGGGGGCCAGGCCCGGTGCATTGAAGGGCTCGATTGTGGAGGCGATTGTTCAGCATCATCTGAAAGATCTGGAAAAGAAGCAGTATTCACGGATCGCGAAGGCACTCGATGTGAGTCTCGAAGAAGTTCTGCAAGCGACCAAAGTCATCGAGGCCCTCGAGCCGAAGCCGGGACGACCATTTTCCAGTACGCACAACTACGTTATCGTACCGGATGTGTTTGTCGTGAAGAACGAAGGGGAATGGGTCGTGCTTCTGAACGATGACGGACTGCCAAGGATGCGCATTAGCCCGTACTACAAACAGTTGATGGCTGCCGGACAAAGCGGATCGACAGAAACAAAAGCCTATTTAGACGAACGGCTGCGGGCGGCTCAATGGGTGATCCGCAGCATCGAACAACGAAACAAGACTATTGTAAAAGTCGTGTCGAGTATCGTGAAGTTTCAGGAGCAGTTTTTCGAACGCGGGGTGCAGTGCCTAAAGCCACTGGTTTTGAAGCAGGTGGCCGAGGACATCGGGATGCATGAGTCGACGATCAGCAGAGTCACAGCCAACAAGTACATGTATTGTCCCCAGGGTATGCTGGAGCTTAAATATTTTTTCAACGCGGGACTTCAGCGTGCGGACCAGCCCAGCGACATGCTGTCTTCAGTCACGGTGAGAGAGATGATCAGAAAAATGGTGGCCGCCGAAGACGCGCGGCGACCGTTGAAAGATGAAGAAATCGCGGCAAAGCTTCGGGATCAACAGGTGTTGATTGCCAGGCGGACCGTGGCCAAATACCGTGCGGAAGAGAACATCCCGCCAGCCACCCAGCGTAAACGATTTTTTTAGCCGATGCATGCCAATACCATCTACTACGGCTGCATGGTCGCGCTTCCTTATGGTTGTACAGATCCGGTGCCATGCGTGATCTGATCAGGCGGGGGCGATGACAATGGACAGCAATCCGGATTGATTTGAAGGAGTGAAGGTATGAAGATCACGGGTCGACATTTGGCTGTGACGGAGGCACTGACTGAACGGGTGCGCGAGCGGTGCAGTCGACTGCTCAAGTACGGTATATCGTTGGATCGTATGGAAGTTATTTTGAGCGTCAACAAACTGCAACATATCGCCGAGGCCGTATGCTCGGTCGGGAGAAAGCGATTTCAAGCAAAAACGTCAACGTTAGAAATGTATGTGACCATTGACCAACTCGTGGATCGTTTAGAAACCCAAATCCGTAAAGAAAAGGATAAGCAGACGAAACACAAGGGGCGGAAACGTCAAAAAAGCGTCCGAGGCGCAGTCCCATTGGATGGGCTTCAGGAACCCGTGCATGTTATGAAACCTAAGATTGCAGTTCTTTCGACCGAGGCCGCAAGAAAACGGCTCGATGAGCGGCCAGGGGCATTGGTTGTATTCACGTCCGTTGAATCTGGCAAACTGCAAATTCTCCAGCGAGGGGACAATGGGCAGGTCGTCCTCATTGATCCGTAAGGGATTGGACGATGGCAGGCTTGAGGTTGGTCGTCATTAGCGGACTGTCCGGATCTGGCAAGTCCCACGCTCTCAAATGTTTCGAAGACGTCGGCTACTTTTGCATCGACAACCTTCCTCCGGCACTCCTACCAACATTTGTCGATCTCTGTCACCAGCAAGGCGGTGAGATAAAAAATGTGGCTCTTGGCATTGATGTACGAGAACGCATATTTTTCTCTGATCTCGTCGGAGTGCTCGAACGGGTAAAAGTCTTGGGACATGCCGTGGAACTTCTGTTCCTCGAAGCCAGGGAAGAGGTACTGGTTCGCCGGTTTTCGGAATCCCGAAGGCCGCATCCTCTTTTACCCGACCTTCCCGTACTTGAGGGTGTTCGGGTTGAAAAAGAACGATTGGCTGATCTGCGACGCCACGCGGATCGTATCGTTGACACTTCGGATCTCAACGTGCACGAGTTGCGCGACTTACTTGCGAGACAGTTTAGTCAGGAAGAATCGCCGCGTCGGCTGACGATCTCCATAGTGACCTTCGGCTACAAATTCGGCGTGCCGTATGACATCGATTTATTGTTCGACGTGCGATTCTTGAAGAATCCGTTCTTCGTGCCTGAATTGAAACCACTGACGGGAGAAGACCCGCGAGTCAGCGCCTTTGTGCTCTCAGAGCCAGACGCCATTGCATTTATTGGACATCTTGAGCAGTTGTTCAAGTTCTTGATCCCACTGTTCGAGCGCGAGCGGCGTAGCTATCTCAATGTGGCGCTTGGTTGCACGGGAGGCCGCCATCGTTCGGTATCGATTGCAAAGCGCTTGCAGGAAAGTTTCGCCGCTGTTGGGTACCACGCGACGGTGGTTCACAGAGATCTCTACAAGCAGTAGTATTTACTTCCATTCGTGTTCCCGCCTTTCTCCGTTTGATCTAATACCACCATTCGCCTATCAGCAGTTTCCTTGACAGTGCGGGCATATGAACTATACTTAGCCTGTGCATCGTCAGATGTCACTAGATGAAAAACGCGTTTTAGTAGCATAAACACTGTAAGTTTTTGCTCTAGCCTGAATGAACGGTGACGACGAGTTGTGGAAATATGAAAAAGATTTGTACCCCGAATGAACTCATGTACAGTCTGAGGCACGTATGCTGACTTCTCTGAAAGGCTTGGTAGAAACGGACATCTTCTCCATGCTCGCGCCCAAGCGGCAATTGGTGGGGCTGGATATCGGATCCAGTGGTATCAAGCTGGTTCAATTGAAGGACAATAGGGGACGCTATGTATTGCAGAAGTTTGGAGTGAAGCCGTTGGAACCGGAAGTCATCGTCGACGGAACGGTCATGGACGAAGGCCGGGTTGTGGCGGCGATTCGAGAATTGTTTGATGAGCTGAATGTTAAGGTCAAGCAGGTGGCGGTTTCGATTTCTGGTCATGCCGTCATTGTCAAGAAGATCAGCCTCCCACCCATGCCGGATGAGGAACTTGAAGGCCAGGTGAGGCTTGCAGCCGAACAATATATTCCCTTCGACATCAATGAGGTCAACATCGACTTTCACGTGCTTCCTGTCCACGAAGGCGAGGTGGATGCTCAGAATGAAATGTCTGTCATCCTTGTGGCTGCGAAGAAAGACAAGATCAACGAATTGACTGAACTGGTCAAGGGGGCCGGGTTGCTGCCCATGGTCATGGATGTCGATGCATTTGCCATTGAGAATATGCACGGCATCAATTATCCGGTGTCTCAAGAGGATACGACGGCTCTGGTGAACATCGGTGCCAGTGTGATGAATATCAATATCGTACGCGGCGGTGTTTCCGTTTTCACCCGCGATATTCCCATTGGAGGCAACCGCTACACGGAAGCGATTCAGCGTGAGATGGGTTTGTCGTACGAGGAAGCCGAGGAAACCAAGAAGGGTGGACACTCTGCAGGAGGCAGTCAAGCCGCCGTTGCGACGGTCATTGATAGCGTCAATGCGGAGGTGGCCTCAGAAATAGCTCGTACGGTGGACTACTTCAAGTCGACTATGTCGGATGCCGATGTGCAACACGTTCTTTTGTGTGGCGGGGGATCCCAGGTGGCCGGATTGGAACAGCAACTGAGAGACCGTATGCAGGCCATCGTGGAAACAGCCAATCCGTTTGCAGAGATCGACACGACGGCAAGTGATCTGGACCAAGCCGCTCTCGACCAACTCGCTCCACTTGCAGCCGTGGGGGTGGGGTTAGCCCTCAGATCGGTAGGAGATCGATGATCCGAATCAATCTATTGCCCGGTCCTAAAGGGCGTCAGGCGAAACCGCAGTATGACGTGAGAGCTCAGGCACTCCTCGGGGTTGGTCTCGTCGTCGTCACGCTCGCGGGATGCTGGTGGTACTCGGCAACGCTCGATGAAGAGTTGGAAGCTCGCCAGACCGAAAAAAGCGAAAAGACTAAACAAGTTGCTTCGCTGAACGAACAGGTTAAACAGGTTGCCGATTTTGAACAGCGTAAGAGGCATCTAGAAGACAAGAATCGCATCATCGATCAGTTGGAGAAGTCTCGCATCGGACCGGTAAAAGTGCTGGATCATGTTAGTCAGAGCCTCGACCCCTTGAAAATATGGCTGGTCAAAATCGGAGTGACCGGGCAGATGATCGATCTTGAGGGTCGCGCTCTTTCCAACGATGATGTGGTCGAATTCGTCAACAATCTTCGTCGCACAGACTACTTCACGAACATCGATCTACAGGAGAGCCGATCAGCTGTCGAAGCCCAGGTCAGCGTCTATCAATTCAAGATGGGCTTTCGTCTAAAGGGATAAACATGACGTTACCCTCTCTCAATCTCGAAGTGTTGCGTACGATCCCCGTCGCTCAGAAGGTCGGGCTGTTGACATTGGTTCTGGCCGGCATTGTGGTGGGATTTTACTATTACATTGTGGAACCCAAGACCACGGAGATTACGGGCCTTCAGACCGACATTACGAAACTCGACGGCGATATTCAGACTCTGACAATCAAGGTCAAGCACCTGGATGAATTGATCGCTGCGAACAAACAGTTGGAAATCGAACTTGCAAAAAAGAAGGAGCGCTTGCCGCCGGAAGAAGAGGCGGTGATGTTGTTGAAACAGATTTCAGATCTTGCGATTCGGCTGGGTTTGGACATCAAGCTGTGGAAGCCGGCTGGAAAATCGGAAGATCCTTCTAAGCTGTTCGTCAAGATGCCGGTCAATGTCGAGGTTTCGGGTGGGTACCACACGGCGGCATTGTTTTTCGATCGCGTCAATAGTTTGCCCAGAATCATCACGGTATCGGGACTGAAGATGGGGAGCCCAAAGGTCGAAAAAGGCCGGGTCGTGACACAGACCATATTCGATTTGGTCGCGTATGCGGCGCCGCAAGAGTTGAAGGTCGCATCGGCAACCACGTTGCCTGCCGCTAAGTAGAAGTTGAATAACCGAGTGGAGATATCCATGTGGGGCGGAACCAACGATGTGCGAAGAGACCTGGTCACCCTCGCCTGTAGGACCGTTCTGATCCTATCCGTCGTCGGCCTGATGATGCTCCCAGCTGGGGAGGAAGTCTATGCCAGTTCACTGGCCTCTCACTTGAGGCAGGTTGCCCCAATGCATCAGGATTCCTTGAAGGTCCCTTCGCCAAACGATCCCTCTAAGCCCGCGACGCTGGTGGCCTCATCTCCAGTTGATGCCAACTCCGCGATGATGGATGCTGTTCCGCCATCCTTCGTGAGTTCCGTCAATGGGTACGATCCATCAGGACGCCGTGATCCGTTTGCTCCGATCCTCCAACAATTGTCTCCAGGACAAGTGGATCTGACTCTTCCTCCCTTACAGCGGGTAGGGTTGACCGATATGAATCTGATCGCTGTCGTATGGGGAGCGTATGGGTATACGGCTATGGTCCAGACTCCTGACGGAAATGGTTATTCAGTTAGAAAAGGGACGCGAATGGGTCCCAACAACGGAGTCGTCAGTGCGATAACGGAAAAGGGGATCATCGTCCAAGAGCGATTTACGGACGTGTACGGAAGAAAGCAGGAACGAGAGTATGTCAAGCTTCTCCATCCGAAAGAGGGTTCAGAATGATACCTAAAGCCATGCAAACGACGACGTTGGTCAGGGTTGTCTCCGCGATCGGAGTATTCGGCATGCCTCTGACGATACCTATGATTGGGGGAACCGCCGAAATTCCCGACTACGGCCAGACCTTGTCGGATATCTCTGTCCCGTCCGTCTCGGCGGACATGGCGATGGAAGACTTGGCTCATACTGTGACCGACGTCGACATCCGGCGTGGTGATGATGACGTCAAAGTCGTGATTTCGGGAGATGGTCGGTTGAGGCACGAGGTCAACCTCTTAGGGGAGAAACGACTGGTCGTTGATATTCCTGGCGTGTCTGCGGCGGTCAGGAAACCTGTCTACTCGGTTGATCATCAGCTTCTCAAGAAGGTTCGGCTGGGGTATCACGCCGACAAGGTACGGGTTGTGTTCGATCTGGGGAGCAAATCGACTTTTTCCGTTGAACCGCAGGACACCACGATTGCTGTGACGCTAAAAAAGGAAGAAGTTCCTCAGGTCACGGCATCGGGGGAGTCTCACGTTCAAAAAATAGCTCTTGCCAGCGAGGGCGAGGACCGAGCACAGGGATTTCCCGGCAGTATTCGTTCCCTGCAGAAACCATCACGATCCATCCGTCGGATTCCCGCGTCCTTCCAAATCCGGCCGGTTCAAATGATGACCGACCCGACTGTGTCAGAAAACAATTCTCAAAAGGACGATCTTGTTCTTGGAGAGACCCGATATGTGGGTCGGAGAATCTCCCTCGACTTCCAGCAGGCGGATATCAGCAATGTGCTCCGTCTGATCGCAGAGGTCAGCGGCTTCAATATCGTGGTTGGCGAAGGGGTGAAAAGCAAGGTTACGATGAAGCTGGTCAGTGTGCCGTGGGATCAGGCACTCGACATGATCTTGAAGATGAACGGTCTCGGAAAAATCAGACAAGGCAACATTCTATGGATCGACTCACTGTCGAACATAGCTAAGCAGGAAGACGAGGAAGCCCGCGCCAAGGATGCAAAGACGAAAGCGGAGGCCCTGGTCGACCGCGTATTTTACGTCAGGAATCTTCAGGCGCAGGAATTGATGACGTCTCTGCGACAGAATTTGAGTCCTCGAGGAGTCATGCAGGTCAGTGTCGGCACGAATGCATTGATCGTCAGAGATACCGAAAGCAAGATGATCGTGCTCAAGCAATTGATCGACGGATTGGATCTGGCGGTGCCTCAGGTACAGATCGAGGCGAGAATCGTTCAGGCCGACACCACGTATTCCCGGTCGCTCGGTGTGCAGTGGGGTGTGCAGAATGTGAATACGCTTGGACCGTCATTCGGTGTCGCCAATTTCAAATCAGGAACAACGGGAACATTCGGCAATCAGACGTCAGACTTCCTCGTGAATCTGCCTGCCACGGTGGGGGGGCTGGTCAGCACGCCGGGAGCCGGATTCACATTTGGAAAGGCTGACGGTGCGATGCTCGATGTCAGGCTTTCCGCGGGTGAATTGCTTGGCTTGAGCAAAGTCATCGCCGCGCCTAAAGTCACGACCCTCGACAAACGAGAGGCCAAGATTTCACAAGGTGAGTCGATTCCTTTTCAGACTACGTCACTTCAAGGAACACAGACGACCTTCGTCGATGCGAATTTAGAATTGAACGTCACACCTCAAATTACATCACGCGATCCCAAAGAGGTTGGGAAACAAATTCTTATGAGAGTGCGAGCGACGCGTAATGCGGTTGGCGCGCGGAGCAACCCCGCCGGCCCTAGCATCGACCGTCGCGAGGCGAATACACAGGTCATCATCCGAGACGGTGAGACCATGGTGATCGGAGGGGTGTTCATCGATACTCAGAATAACAACGTGGCGGGAGTTCCCTATCTGTCCCGTATTCCGGTCTTAGGCTGGCTGTTCAAAAACAAGACTGAATCCGTGTCCAAACAAGAGTTGCTGATTTTCATGACACCGACGATCGTGAAGGTCTCGTAGCCAGCTAAGGGATCTTCACGGTAACGGTGAATCATACATCCCGCCGTCTTTGAGTTCCCGTCAGAGTGTGGTAGTATCTCGTCGAATTTCTTGATTTTTCACCCTCTCATCCAGTTGACGTCACGCAGGCGACGCTCCCCTCTATCCTTCTCCTTGGACAGGGAAAGACGCCTATGTGTTTGAGGTGACTTGGGTCCGTATGGTTGGTTCGAGCGAGCAGACGGTTTCAGTGCGTTTAGGAGAGAGAAGCTACGAGGTCACGCTCCAGCAGGGCCTTCTCGCCACGGTCGGTACAAGAATTCGTCAACTCACCAATGCCCGCAAGGTCGGAATCATCACCGACCGTCATGTCGCCCGTCACTATCTCAAAGGCGTCCTCCGCAGCCTGAGGGCTGCCGACTTTCACGCTACAGCTATCGTGCTGCCGCCGGGGGAACCATCCAAATCCATGCCGACGGTGGAACGCATCCTCGATCACTTGGCCAAACAACGATTTGAACGAGGGTCTTTTCTCGTCGCCCTCGGAGGGGGCGTCGTCGGAGACCTAACCGGATTCGCCGCCGCCATATATCAGCGGGGCATTCCGTTCGTTCAGGTCCCTACCACTCTGGTGGCGCAAGTCGACTCCAGCGTCGGTGGCAAAACCGGTATCGACCATCGGCTAGGCAAGAATCTCATTGGCGCGTTTCATCAACCTCGCGCCGTACTGGTCGATCCACAAACATTGGAGACGCTCCCGCGCCGTGAGTGGATTGCCGGTTTGGCTGAGGTGATTAAATATGGCGTCATCGCCGATCAGGCATTTTTTGAATTTCTGGAACGTTCGATGGCGGATCTCGCGGCGCTTCGCAGCGCTGACATCATCAGGGTGATTGGCCGATCCTGTGAAATCAAAGCGCAGATCGTATCGGAAGATGAACGCGAATCCGACCGACGCCGCATTTTAAACTACGGACATACGATCGGGCATGCGCTCGAAGTGCTTGGAGGATACAGAAGTTTGATTCATGGCGAGGCGGTAGGAATCGGGATGGTGCAAGAGGCCAATCTGTCCGCCCACGTGGGACTATGTTCATCGAACGTGCCCGAAAGAATTCGATCAATAGTTCTCTCCGCCGGTCTATCGGATGTCATGCCTCGAAGGACGTTTCGGTCCCTGTGGTCCGCGATGCAGCATGATAAAAAGGCCATTGGTGGGCAGGTCATTGGAGTGTGGCCAGTTCAGATTGGGAGCGTCGTCATCCAGAAAATCGGAAGAGAGACCTGTGCCGAATGGTTCCGAGGCCTGCATGTCCGCAGAAGCGACCAAGGTGCAACGCATCAATCCAAAGTCGTCCGGAAGACGCGCATAGCGCGCAGGTGATCATAAGGTCGTATGACATCCAAGCGTACACCGTCAGTGTCACAGCTCGAACAGGCGCTTCAAGAAAAAAGCCGAGAGGTCGATGTCCTCCATCGTATTACCGATTCCATCAGCAACACGCTTGACCTTGAATCAATCCTTAAGCACATCGTTGAAATCGTCGTTGAGGTGACGCGGGCCGATGCGTGTCTGCTGTATCTGCTCTCCGACGGGGGCGATGAACTGATTCTTCGCGCCTCGAAAAATCCACATCCCCGACTCATTGGTCGCATTACCATCGGCATGGGTGAGGGGATTACCGGTTGGGTGGCTCGGGAGCGAACGCGCGTCGTCATTCCCAGTAATGCAAGCGATGATCCCCGGTTCAAATTCTTCCATAATCTTCCGGAGGATCGGCATCAGGCCTTTGTTTCCGTTCCGATCATGGCGAAGAAGGAAGTGACGGGGGTCATCAACGTTCAGCACAAGCGGCCGAAACGGTATCGGATGGATGAACTCGCGCTGCTTTCCACGATCGCCAATCAAGTTGGGGGTGCTATCGAAAATGCTCGTCTGTACGATCAGATGAGACGCAAGGCTCTCCAGGTTGAAACCTTGTCGCAAGTTTCGGAGACTGTTGCATCCAGCCGTCTTCTCGAGGACGTCATGCAATTGCTGGTCACGATGACCGCGCAGATGATGAATTCAAAAATCTGCTCCATCATGCTGCTCGACCCGGCGACGGGAGATCTCAGAATCGAGGCTACGCAGAGCCTCAGCGAGCAGTATCGGCGGAAGCCCAGCTTGAAGATGGGCCAAAGCGTGAGCGGCCGGGCGGTTCAAGAGCGCCGACCGATTATCGTCCTCGATGTCACGAAAGAGCGGGACTATATGTATCCGGACATCGCCAGACGGGAAGGGTTGTCCTCGCTGCTTTCCGTGCCGATGATGGTCCGTGAGAAGGCGGTCGGGGTGATTAATAGCTATACCTCCGTCCCGCATGTGTTCACGAACGAAGAGGTCAAGCTGCTTCAAGCTGTGGCGAACCAAGCGGCGATCGCTATTGAGCATGCGACGCTCTTGGAAAAATCGTTCGAAATGCAGGAGGCGCTTGCCGTTCGCAAATTGCTGGAACGCGCCAAAGGCTATCTGATGCGGTCGAAAAAACTTACCGAAGAAGAAGCGTTCAAGCTCATTCAGCGTCAGAGCATGGATCTGCGTAAATCGATGCGTGAAATTGCCGAGGCAGTCCTCTTGGCGGGAGAACTCGAAGAACGCGCGGATAAACGGCGAGGTTAGGTGTCGATCATCGGTCAGGGGATTTCGGAGTTGCCGGGATCCTCGGTTGGGTTGCATTCCGCTGAGCGGCCTGTTCAGCGAGTTGCTTCTTGATTTCCTCAAGTTCTTTCCGGAGTGCCTCTAATTCAGGATCTTTTTGCCCCCGTTCTCCTTTTGCGGCCGATGGGTCTGTGGCTGTCGTGGCAGGGCTCTTTGTCGGTGCGACAGTCGAGGGCGTCGAATTTAAAGCAGCTGGTCCAAGATCATGCGGAAGGCGGGCGAGCAATTCATAGTCAATAACCAGTGTTGAGTTGGTCGATCGGGAGTCGCGGTACGTATCAGCTCGCTTGGCCGATTCCGGGAAAAATAGAACCTGATCATTCACCGCTCCCTTGCCGTCGCGGACATTCGGATTGCCCATGCCGCCATTGCCGGGCTGTAAGGAACCGCCTTTATACTGCGTGAGTGTGAGATAAAGGGAGCGCCCATAGGCATAGAGAAATCCGGTCGTTTGTTCAATGGGCGATTGATGGAGAGCGCCGGTCTGTTTAATCGCGAAACTGATCTGCTGGTTTGGAGCAGCCTGGCTCAATCCGTCCGTAACCGAGGGAGTCAGAAAGGCGATGTCTTCCTCTGAAAACGCCCGCACGATGCCTGGCTCGCGTACACCGGCGCTACTCGGCACGTCCGTATCGACTCGCATGAATACACCTCGAAACACTGACGCCATAGTATCAATTGGCAACTTGATCGGGTGTGCAGCCTGAAACGAAGGATCAGCTGTGCGCTCCAAGGAGAGTCTTCCCCGATCAGATTGATAGAGGACAACGATCGGTTGAGCGGAAGTAACACAGGCAGAAATGCCGGCCAAGAGCGCAGTCAATATTATGAAGATGGGAATATTTCGGTGACGCATTCAGCCCACCTCGCCTGGACTCTTTCGCAAGTCTAGCACGGCAGGAGCATGTGCGGCATGTGCAACAAACTGCGCGAGAAATGAGACACATCATGGAACTATCTTATAACCCCATCATTGAGGTTACGATCGGCGGAGAACGAAGCGACTCACAACAGCTGCGAGAACGGGCTACGGCGATTTCGAGGGCTTCCCCAAATCGCGCCGGATGTCCTCCACCTCTTTCTTGAGAGTATCGATTTCCACGTCTTTTCTCTTCATCTCCTCCCGGATCTGTTGTAAGTCTTGATCCTTCGCTCTTGATCCTTCGGTGGGGCTGACAGCGCGCTCCGTCGTGGGTGCAAGCGCCTTACTCCCGGCAGGCAATGCGGCTAGTCGTGCAAAGTCGATTGCAAAGAAAGCTTCCGGAGAACTGCCCGCAAGCAGGGAAGGTTTCTTTCCATTTTCGACCAATGCTTCCTTGGGCTCGAAGCGTAACTCGAGGTCGGTCTGCCCTGAAGGATCAGGTAATCGCCGGTTTGCCATGTTGATGGCATCTCCTTGCTCCGCTCGTGTTCGATATTCGCTCACGGTGAGGTAAAGCGAGCGTTCATGTACCAGAAGATGTCCCGTGGTGGTTTCGAGCAGAGTCGAATTGGCCAGGGGAGGCTCTGAGGATCCGATCCCCGCTCCACTCTGGCGCGAATAGGAAAGATCAGAAGGGTAGCGACGTATCTGGAAACCCACCTGCTGATCGGCTGCAGCCTGACGAAGCGCGGCGGACAGGAAGGGGGCTAAGAAGGTGATATCTTCCTCTGAGAATGCCTGGTCTGACGGGTGTGTCTTAGAGAAGACAGTCTGAAGCGCAGTGCTCGCGGCCGTCACCTTGACGCCACGGAGTGTACGCGCGATCACCGCTTCATCAAGGATAATCGGATGAGCTGCCTTGAACGATCGATCGGGAATCCGCTCGAGGTAGATTGACCCCTTTGGGGCCTCGTGCAGCATGGTATCCACCTCGGGGGTACTTGCGCATCCGCCTGTGAGGAGGATACAGACGAGTAAAAATCGGCCTATCATCGCACGTCGATCTTCAGCAAAAGCGTTCCAGTGTATGGTAGCGGGGGTAAGTTTAGCATAGGAACCGGAGTGCTGTACTGCAGGCCCTGAATAGGCTGCAGTTTTTGGAATACTGTCTTGACAAGCGGTAGGCAAAGGTCCTATAAGCGTGGCGCATCGTGCCGTACAGTGAGAGGGACAATGAAGTCCTGATCAAAGGCACGGGTTACTGCGAGAGGACAATGGCGTCCTTTTGGTCCACTTGGCGGGCCGGAAGGGCGTTTTTTTTTGACTCCAGCCGCTCCTTCCGGATGACATGAGTGATGAACCTGTTGTCGATCATGAGGAGGACTAGGAATGAGAAGCAGTGTGAGAATTCCAGGCTGGGCCATCACCGTGATCTTGCTCGGTACGGTGTTTGCGATGGAAGCTCCGGTTGTTGCTCAAGTGCAGGAAAAAGCCGCGGGTGAAGAGGCGGGCGGGGGGAGAGAGACGAGGAAATTGGAGGATGTGGAGCCGGCCGTCAATATCTGTGCAGGCTGTATCGCGCCACTCTTTACCAAAGGGAGTAAGGGAACGCTCACGCCGTATGGACGCATCGAACTCGATGGCATCTACAGTACAAGAAATACCAACCCGTTAGATCCACAGCAGTTCAATGGTTATGGCACGGCGGCCGGGCGGCAGGGCAATAGCAGTTCCACCCTCAATCCCCGCTACAGCGTGTTTGGCCTTCGAGCCGATAGAACGGACGGCGTCAGTACACTCGCTGGCGTCGTCGAGATGGACTTCTACGGGCAGTCTGACAGCGGCAACAACCTGTTGCCCCGTCTGCGTCTCGCGTACCTGAAATACTCGCCGAACAACAACAAGACCATTTTCACGGTGGGGCAGGACTGGAATCCCATTATGGGACTGTTGAGCGATAACATCGACTTTTCGATCATGGGCTACACCGGAAATCTCTGGCAACGTATTCCGCAGATCACGGTGCGGCAAAAATTTTCGGACAATTTTGAAGGACTCGTCACGGTGATGCGGTTCGAGCGTGGACTCTCCAACTGCTGCGGCAATACCCAAGTGCGGACGACAACCGACACCGGCGGCAATGGAGGCGGGCCTGGAAGCACATCGGCCTTTAACGATCCAGTTCAGATGCCATATTTCGGAACGAGGTTCGCGTTCAATGGCACCGGCAAGATGGCGGGGACGATGCTCGCGGTGAATGGAGCCTATCGATGGTATCGGTCGGCACCGACCCCTACCGGCGTTCTGGCCACTCCCGGCAAGGACATCAGCTCCTATCTCGTGGGTCTTGAAGCTGTTCATCAATTGGCCAAACAGCTAAGATTGACGTGGGAATTGGCCTATGGACAAGCGCTGGGGAATGAATGGTTCAGGTGGAACCAGGATTTGAACTGGTCGACCGGCAACCCTGTCCGCGCGTTAACCTCTTGGTTCCAATTGAGCTATGCCTACTCTCGCGATTATACGTTTCTGTTCGGGTACGGCATTGATAATCCCCTCGACAGCGATCTCAAGGGCAGCATCAATGCCTACGGGACAACGCCTGGGTCAACTGGATATAACTCGAGCATCCAGTATCTGTCCAACCAACGGACGTATCTCACGGCGATCCACCCGATATGGTCGGATTTCGTGATGGGATTTGAGTGGCAGCATTTCTGGACGAACTGGGCGCAGCCGACGACCTATTCGGCAAAGGCGTCCAATCAGGCGGACATGTTTACGTTGTCAGCCTGGTACAACTTCTAACCATAGAACGGATCAGGCGGTTCGTTGTTTAGCACAGGCGGATGGCGGACGGCCGATCACTGATAGGAGTCAAACATGAGCGCTGAACTCAACGACGGGCAACATCACCTGACGGCAGGGCCTGAGGAAGGACAGTCCCGGCGGGACTTTCTGGTACAAGGTTCAAAGACCGCAGCCAGTATAGGCATCGCCGCGCTGCTGGGGAACCTAGGCCATTGGGCTCTGTCCTATGCCGCGGACAAGGAGCCGGTAAAAATTGGTGTCCTCCACTCACTCAGCGGCACCATGGCGATCAGCGAAGTCTCTTTGCGCGACACAGTGCTGATGGCGGTGGAAGAGATCAATGCCAAAGGCGGCGTGATGGGTAGGCAGATCAAACCGGTGGTGGTCGATCCCGCCTCCAACTGGGATCTGTTCGCGGAAAAAGCCAAACAGTTGCTCTTGCAAGACAAGGTAGCCGTGGTTTTCGGTTGCTGGACTTCGGTCAGCCGCAAGTCCGTGCTGCCGGTGTTTGAGAAGAACAACGGCTTGCTGTTCTATCCGGTGCAGTACGAAGGCGAAGAATGTTCGCGCAATGTTTTCTATACCGGCGCGGCCGTCAATCAGCAGGCCGTGCCTGCCGTAGAATATCTGATGAGCAAGGAGGGCGGAGGATACAAGAAGTTCTACTTGCTCGGTACGGATTACGTGTATCCGCGTACGACGAATAAAATTCTTCGCGCCATGTTGCTCGCCAAGAAAGTGCCCGAGGCGAATATCATGGAGGAATACACGCCGTTTCATCACCAGGACTATCAGACGATTGTGGGCAAGATTAAGAAATTTGCCGCTGGAGGCGGGGCGGCGGTGATCAGCACGATCAACGGCGACAGCAATGTGCCGTTTTACAAAGAATTTGCCAATCAGGGATTGCGGGCGGAAGATGCTCCGATTATGGCCTTCAGCGTGGCGGAGGATGAGTTGCGCGGCATGGATACCACGACACTTGTCGGTCATCTGGCCGCCTGGAACTATTATCAAAGCGTTGACACACCTCAGAACAAGAAGTTCGTCGCGGACTTCAAGGCGTATTGCAAGAAGAACAATTTGCCGGACGGCGAAAAACGCGTGACGGACGATCCGATCGAGGCCGCGTATTTCGGCGTCCACGTATGGAAGCAGGCTGTCGAAAAGGCTGGGGCGCTCGAAGTCGATGCGGTTCGTAAGGCGGTGTATGGCCAGAAGTTTCTCGCACCGGGTGGAGAAATCATGATGGATACCGGCAACCATCATACGCATAAGCCGGTGCTCATCGGAGAAATTCTCAAGGACGGCCAGTTCAAGGTGGTGTCGCGTTCCAAAGGACTGGTGAAGCCTGAGCCATGGAGTGAGTACACCAACCCGGAGAAAGGCTGCGATTGGACCAGCCACCAGGGGACGTACCAGAAGCCGTAGTCGCTGCGAGTGACGCGTGCGGGACTTCGTCAGTTGAAAGATCGTAGAGAGAGACGAGCGGGTGACGAGGCAAATGGCCGACGTCACCCGTTGTCGTGTTCGGGAGGATTCGTGAAAAGCATGAGACAGGCAGCCATGGTATGGGCTGTGATTCTGTGCCTTGCGCAGGCAGGGACTTCAGCGCTGGCGGCGGACTCTTCGGCTCAGCCGGTGATCATGCCGCTCGAACAGGCACTTACCCAGATAACCAGTGAAGACGACACGGTGCGCGACACGGCGCTTGCCGCGGTCATCCAACAGGGAGATGCGACACTGCTTCCGCGTCTCGATGAGATCCGCGCTGGTGCGGAGCGCCCCATTCGTCTGGCGATCAAGCCGGTGATGGATCTCATTCGAAACCGGAGCAATCTCGACGATCCTGCCTCCCATGTTCGTCGTTCCGCTGCCACGGATTTGGGCACGTCCGGCCGGGTCGTCGCGATTCCATGGCTGGAAGCCGCGGCTGCGAAGGAAGACAAAAAATGGGTGCGCTATACGATGCAGGAAGCCGCAGCGCTGCTCAAGTTATCGTTGAATGACCAGGCCTCCAAGCTCGAGGCGATCGATACGTTGGGAGCCTTGTCGAGTCAGAACGGCGTGCCGGCGCTTCAAGAAATGATGACGGCCGGTCGAGCCTCCAACTCCACAGACGCACAAAAGGAATTGGCCAAACGGTCGTCCGCCGCAATCGAGCGGATCGAAACGTGGGGGGCCTGGTCGAACGCCATTGAAACCATCTTCCGAGGGATCAGCCTCAGTTCTATCCTCCTGATTATGTCGGTGGGGCTGGCCATCGTGTTCGGTCTGATGGGCGTCATCAATATGGCGCACGGAGAGTTGATGATGGTCGGCGCCTATGCGACCTTCCTCACCCAGGAACTCTTCAAGTCATTGCTGCCGCCGGCGATGTTCGATTATTATTTCGCTTTTGCCCTGCCCGTGGCGTTTGTGTTGGCGGCCTTGAGCGGATTGATTCTGGAGGCCACGGTCATACGGTTTCTGTACGGGCGTCCGCTCGAAACCATGCTGGCGACGTGGGGAGTGAGCCTGGTGCTCATGCAGGCGGCGCGCGTATATTTCGGCGATCTCACGGCCGTGGTCGCACCCGGCTGGTTGAGCGGAGGGCAGCAGGTGATGGTTGGAGTCTTTTTCCCCAACAACCGTTTGTTCATCATCGCATTATCCATCATCTGTGTGCTGGGCATCTATGGACTGCTGTTCCGTTCCAACCTCGGACTTCGCGTTCGAGCGGTGACGCAGAATCGGAATATGAGCGCGTGTCTCGGTATTCCCACGAGAAAAGTCGATGCCTATACCTTTGCGTTCGGTTCGGGGCTGGCCGGCATCGCCGGCTGGGCCTTGACCTTGATTGGGAACGTCGAGCCGGGTCTTGGTCAAAACTATATCGTGGATTCGTTCATGGTGGTGGTGACGGGCGGTGTTGGCAAGCTGGCCGGCACGATCGTCGCGGCCCTGGGAATCGGCGGGTTGAACAAGGTGCTCGAGCCGAGTTTGGGAGCGGTTTACGGAAAGGTCTGCATCCTCGTCCTTGTAATTTTATTTTTACAATGGCGGCCGTCCGGTTTGTTTGCCATCAAGGGGCGCCATGCCGATTCGTAATTGCCGGATGAACCATGTCCGAGTCTCCTGATCTCCAGCCCCGCCAGGCCCGTGAAGTCGGCCTCTCCTTCTGGGCTGCGGGGTTTGTGTTGCTGATCCTCATGCCGTTGCTCAACGTCCTGCCGCCGGAGGAGTCCTGGCTGCATCTGTCCGATTTTTCGCTCAACCGGTTCGGCAAATTTCTGGCTTTTGCCATTCTCGCATTGGGTCTGGACCTCATTTGGGGCTACACCGGCATCCTGAGTCTGGGGCAGGGAGTGTTTTTCGGGCTGGGGGCCTACTGCATGGGCATGCACCTCATGCTGGCGATCGGCAAGGAGAGCGTGTACGGAAGCGACCTTCCTGATTTCATGGTGTGGAATCAGGTCAAGGAACTCCCCATATTCTGGAAACCGTTCTACAGCTTTCCTGTCGCCGTCGTCGGGGCCATCCTTGTCCCGACCCTCTTCGCGCTCGTATTTGGATTCCTCGCCTTCCGCAGCCGAATCAAGGGTGTCTATTTTGCCATCATCACCCAGGCTCTCGCCCTCGTCGCATGGCTCGTGTTCAACCGTAATGAGACGAATCTGGGCGGCACCAACGGCCTGACCGATTTCAAACAGCTTCTGGGTTTCAGGCTGTCGGAGCCGGGCACGCAGCGGGCGCTCTATGTGCTGACGGTGCTGTGTCTTGGTGGAGCCTACCTGCTCTGCCGGTGGATCATTCGGTCCCGGGCAGGACGAGTGCTGGTTGCCGTGCGCGACAGCGAGGCGCGTGTCGTGTTTTCCGGCTACACACCGGCGAACTATAAATTATTCGTGTTCATCGTGGCTGCCGCGCTCGCAGGTCTTGCGGGGATGCTTTACGTGCCGCAAGTCGGCATCATTACTCCGGCGCAGATCGGCGTACTGCCGTCATTGGAAATGGTCATCTGGGTGGCCGTTGGAGGAAGAGGCACGTTGGCCGGAGCCGTATTGGGAGCCGTCAGCGTGAATCTCGGACGCAGCGTCCTGACCAATTATTTTCCCGAGTTGTGGCCCTTCATGCTCGGAGGACTCTTTGTGGTAGTCGTTCTGCTGTTTCCCGACGGCCTCATCGGGATCGGACGTAGGTTGAGGGAACATACGGTTTCCAGAAAAGTTCCCGTCGTGATCGAGGCTGAACGCTCATGAGCGAACGCGGGTCGATCATCTACCTGGAAGGCGTCATTGTCGATTACGACGGGTTCAAGGCGCTGAACAATCTTAATTTCATCGTCAATTACAACGAGCTGCGCGTCGTCATCGGTCCGAATGGCGCCGGCAAAACGACGTTGCTCGATGTGATCTGCGGGAAGACCAAGCCCGCTGCGGGGCGCGTGATCTTCGGCAAGGATGTCGAGTTGATCGGCCGGCGCGAGGACGAGATCGTCAAGCTGGGTATCGGGAGAAAATTCCAGGCTCCGTCGATTTATGGCAATTTGACCGTATGGGAAAATCTCGATCTGTCGTTAAAACGTCCGAGCAAGGGCGTTTTCCCGACGTTGATCGGAAAATCGACGCCGGAAGAACGTGAACGGATCGCCGCCGCGTTGGACACCATCGGACTACAGCTGCATGCCCACACGAGAGCGGGTTCGCTGTCTCACGGACAGAAACAATGGCTCGAAATCGGTATGGTCATCCTGCAGGATCCGCAGTTGCTGCTGGTTGATGAGCCGGTCGCCGGCATGACCGACAAAGAAACAGAACAGACGGGTGTCCTCCTGCAGTCGTTGGCCAAACAGCATGCCATCGTCGTGATCGAACACGATATGGAATTCGTGCGCCAGATCGCCAGAACCGTCACCGTGTTGCACGAAGGCACCGTCATCTGCGAAGGCACGGTGGAGAAAGTCCAAGCTGACGATCGGGTTCGCGAAATTTATCTGGGACGGCAGAAAGTGGCCCACTAATGCCCTCTGAATCGAACGGTCGGAATGTCATATTGGACTTGAGACGGGTCAATGCCTTCTACGGAGAAAGCCACATTCTGCGGAACGTCTCGTTCACGGTCGAAGCCGGTGAAGTGGCGTGCCTCATGGGCCGCAATGGGGTAGGGAAGACCACGACGCTCAAAGTCATCACCGGCCTGCTGGCTGTCCGCTCCGGAGAATTATTCTTCAATGGAACGGACGTGACGAAGCTGACGCCGGACCGTAGGGCGCGTCTTGGCCTCGCCTACGTTCCTCAGGGGCGGGAAATCATTCCACATCTCACTGTACGGGAAAATCTGAAGTTGGGGTTTTGGGCCAGATCGGATTCTCCAGCCGGCGATGTGGAGAAGGCGGCGTTTGAGGAAGTCTATCGGCTATTTCCAAAACTGACGCAGATTCTCGACCGTCCGGGTGGGGTGTTGAGCGGCGGTGAACAGCAGCAACTGGCGATTGGACGGGCGATCCTGTCTAACCCGAAGATGCTGCTGCTGGATGAGCCGACTGAAGGCATTCAGCCTTCCATCGTCGATCAGATCGAGGACGTGATCATAGGGTTCAAACATTCACGGCGGTTCGCGATTCTACTGGTCGAACAGGGCCTCCATTTCGCTGCCCGGCTGGCTGAAAAATATGTCGTCATGGCGAAGGGGGCCGTCGTGGCGGCCGGGAAAAGTCATGAGCTGAATGCTGAGATGGTCAGGCAGCACCTAACGGTTTAGCGTACAGTATTGTTCATGCTTTGCGAGTGTTGATGACGAATCGCTGACCACCATCGGTTGATATCCTCCGGTGCCCCCGCTACTATTCCCCACCTAGGTTCAAGGTTCCACACATGAATAGAACAGCTCTCACAATATGCTCCGTTATGCTTATGGCTCTCCTTCCGGCCTGCGCGACCTCGCGGTACACGTCGCTGGATCACGTCGATAAGGACGATGTCGAGCAGCTGAAGGAAAACGTTTTCCGTGTCGAGTATCGCGTCAGTTCCTTTACCCCACAGGAGCAACTTGATAAATACCTGCTACGCCGCTGTGCAGACCTGACCATTCGTGAAGGATATGATTACTTCCATCTGAGCCAACGGTTCGACGTCCTGATGATGTCCCGCCGGACTTCGATCACCGTGACCATGTTCAAGGGTGAGAAGCCCTCCGGTGTGTCGGATATGTACGATGCCAAGACAGTGGTGAACGAGCCGATGTGAAGGTGACGGACCGCCAACCTCGTCGAGGAGCTGCCTTTGCAGCCGGCCTGCTCCGCTTCATCCTGTCCCTATTCTGTATTTCTCTCTTCTCCAGTCAAACGTACGCCCAGTCCGAAGATCCTGACGGCGGCATCGGATATCTCGAGCACGTGGCGCTGCGACTCAAGGCAGCCGAACGGGCCGTTGGGAAGCGCATCCTGTCCGAGAAGCTGAATATCCGTCTTTACGGGTACCTCGAAGGTTCGTACACTCAGAATTTCAACAACCCGTCCAATCGAATCAATCAACTCCGGATTTTCGACGTCAATTCCAATGAGGTGCGGCCGAATCTCGCACAGGTTGTGCTGGAACGGGAATCTCAATCCACTAGTGGCAACTGGGCGGACCGGTTGGGGTTTAAATTGAAGTTCAATGCGGGGCGTGATTCCGATTTCATTGGAGGCACCAACCTGAGTGATTGGTCGGACTTTCAAGAGTTCTATGTTCAGTATCTCGCGCCGGTGGGCAAGGGCCTCGACATCAAGCTGGGCCAATTCAACAGCGTGGTCGGCTATGAAGTGGTGGAAAGTCCGCGCAACGCCAACTATTCCCGTTCGTGGCTCTTCGGAATTGGACAGCCGTTCACGACCCGCGGTGGCCGCCTGTCCTATCGATTTGACGACCAGGTGTCATTGACAGTGGGACTTATCGGCTACATCAATTCAGCACGCGCCGATTCCCGGCACGATTATCTGGTCGAGTCCGCACTGACGCTCGCGCCATCCAAGAACACGTCGGTTACACTGTACGCGCTGGCCGGACCGAGATCGGGTCCCACCGGTACATCTGGCGGCACGCTGTTTCTCGGTGGAGGCTATGTCAGCGTGCGTGTCACCGACCAGGCATCGGTTGTCGTCGAATCGTACTATGCGAATCAGTCAGGAAGCAGCACGATCAGTGCATCGGGAAATGCGCGATGGAACGGTGTCGCCGGATATGTGATGTATGATCTAAACCGGCGATGGGGTTTCCGGTTTCGCAGCGAACTGTTCGAGGATGCCGGAGGCTATGTCTCGTGCGGCGGTACGACCGACTATCAGCCCAGGGCGAACGTCTGTTTTGGGGCCTCGTCGACGGGAAGTGCTCCGGCGGTCGCACAGACGGTGTGGGAAGTGACCTCGACGTTGCAATACAAACCATTCGATTCGCTCATCACCAGACTCGAATATCGCTACGACAAATCCAGTCAGCACGTCTTTCAAGTCGGCGGGCGGGCGACGACCTATCAGCCCACGCTGTCTCTCGACGTCATCTATCTTTTCTGAAATCATGCAAGGGCGGAGTGAAGAGGGAGCATCGACTCGACGGCCTTGCGCGGGGTGGCACGTCTCTCCTGTGCGCAGAGGAATCCAACGCAGGTGCAGGCCGCTTGCTAGGAAGATTTGCCGAAGCGCCGTAGGTTGTCCTCAGGTGTGGTGGCATCGGCGGGTGCGACGGGAATCAGGCTTGAAAATCCGTCCTTTGCCAGCAGCATCAGCCAGGTGACAAACACGAAGGCCGATGTCAGCACCGGCATACCGGCCGGTTCCAGGAAAATGCCCAACGAAGCCCAGACGCGTGCCGTCACCAGAGCTCCGATGAATGCATAGAGGAATGCAGGCAGGTTGAATACGAGAAACATGCCTCCCAAGGCCATCGCGGTTAGCGCCGCATTGTAGCCGAACAGGCCATCCCTGATGGCCTCATCGTGGGCTCCGTAAAGGACGGCGACGCCGACAGCGAGTGTTGAGCCCATCAAGGCCATCAGCGCCCCGATGCGAGTGTTGACGGCGATGCCGGTCAGAATGACGATGCCGGTTACCCAGTTGTCCTGAAAAAATATTTCCGCGATCCCCATCGTGATGCCGTGGAACCAGGTGATCCAGGTATAGTCGGGCCTTGGACCGCTGAAGTCGGCCGGTGAAGTCGGTTTGAGCGCGTTGGAGACATCGATGGTCGTGAATTGGAGGAGCGCGCCGAGGAAAAACCACGTTGCCAGGACGAAGGGCATCGTCAGACCTGGAACCCTGTGCGGACCTAACAAGGCGCCGAACGCCGGTAGGATGATCGTCGTGAAGACGGCGCAGAGCATGATGTAGAAAATGAGATAGGCGTTTGGGACGTTGCCGGTCGTAAAATTCGGACTCGTGTAGGCGACGAAGGCGATTCCGATCAACGCACCGTTGAATCCGAAGAGGCCGTCTTTGATCATGCCCTTATCGGCTTTGAACAGGATCGCGGTCAGCGTGCTGACAATCGTGGCGAACAGACAGATTGTTCCGTAGATCCAGGAGTTGTAGAAGATGCCGGCAAGGATGATGGCGCCGGAGCGAGGATTATTCTGGAACACAACCTGGCCGATCCCGCGAAGGATCCAATCGACGAACCCGAAGACGGGATGATCCCGCCACCGGTCTTGAAAGGGGACGGTCGGCACAGGCGGCCTCCACGCGTTCGATGACGCGCCTTGACACGGTCGGCATCGTAGACTACGATCCCTTCCCCACGCAATAAGAATGTTCTAGGAACCACGTAATGGTCTTCCTTCCGTCCCGCACCTTGCTCGTGTTTGGGTTGGTCCAACCACCACGATCCAGTTAGAGGAGCCGCCATGCATCTGACTCCACGAGAACAGGAAAAACTCATGATTTACCTGGCTGCACAGCTGGCGAAGGAGCGGAAGGCTCGAGGCCTCAAATTGAATCATCCCGAAGCCGTTGCATACCTCACGTCCGCGGTGCTGGAAGGCATCCGGGACGGTCGGTCGGTGTCGGAATTGATGACCTATGGTGCCAATCTCCTGACAAGAAAAGATGTCATGCCAGGCGTTCCGGAAATGATTCATGAATTCCAGGTCGAAGGGACGTTCCCCGACGGAACCAAGCTCGTCACCATCCATAATCCCATCCGTTGAGTCAGGTTTGGTCGGCTCAATCACTGCGATGCCGGGAAGGAGTGCGCATATGGCAAACATGAAAAAAAGAGCCGGTGCAAAAGTCACAAGACGGCCGGTGAAAAAGAGCGTGAAGAAATCCACCGGGAAGTCGTTGACGGCTTCCATACGGGCAGAACTGTCCAAGCCGGTTATTCCAGGTGAGATTCTCTTCGGAAGCGGCGACATCGAAGCGCTGCAAGGACGGACGACAAAAGAGATGACGATCTCGAATACTGCCGACCGCCCGATTCAGGTCGGATCGCACTGCCATTTTTTCGAAGTCAATCGTGCGCTGAAATTCGATCGCGAGCAGGCATTTGGATTTCGGCTTCAAATCCCCGCAGGAACCGCCGTTCGGTTCGAACCCGGCGAGGAGAAACGGGTCACGCTCGTGAATGTGGCAGGGAAGCGGATGGGGCACGGCATCAACGGATTGACCAACGGCTCGCTGGACGATCCACAGGTCAAGACGAAGGCTTTGGCCCGGGCAGGGGAGCAAGGGTTCTCGGGACAAGGAGGCGCACGGTGAAGATCCCACGCAAGCAATATTCGGATCTGTTCGGGCCGACCGTCGGCGACCGCGTGCGTTTGGCGGATACGGATCTGCTGATCGAGATCGAAAAGGATTTCACATCCTACGGGGATGAGGCGGTGTTTGGAGGTGGGAAGGTATTGCGCGACGGCATGGGCCAATCCTCTGGAGCCACCAATGCCGGCGGTGCGCTCGACACGGTGATTACGAATGCGCTCATCCTCGACTACTGGGGGATTGTGAAGGCCGATATCGGTATTAAGAACGGACGCATCGTCGGCATCGGGAAGGCCGGCAATCCCGACACGATGCCGAACGTGACGGCTGGAATGGAGTGCGGAGCCGGGACTGAGGCTATTTCCGCGGAAGGGTGCATCGTCACGGCGGGAGCGCTCGAAACGCATGTGCACTTCATTTGTCCGCAACAGTGCTGGGAAGCGTTGTCTGCCGGCATCACGACCATGATCGGCGGGGGCACTGGCCCGGCCACCGGGACGAACGCGGTGACCTCGACGCCTGGTCCATGGAACATCGCCAGGATGCTGGAAGCAGCGGAAGGCATTCCTATGAACCTGGGTTTTACCGGCAAGGGAAACTGCTCGATGCCCGATGCGTTGAACGAACAGATCGAGGCCGGAGCCCTTGGATTGAAAGTGCACGAGGACTGGGGCTCGACGCCTGCCGCCATCGACTGCGCGCTGTCGGTCGCCGATCGTTATGACGTGCAGGTGGCGCTGCATACCGACACCCTGAACGAGGCCGGTTTTGTCGAAGATACGATCAAGGCTTTCAAGGGTCGGACGATCCATACCTATCACACGGAAGGGGCGGGTGGAGGGCATGCGCCCGACATTCTCAAGGTCTGCGGAGAGCCCAACTGTCTTCCGTCTTCGACGAACCCGACGATGCCGTTCACGGTCAACACGCTGGATGAACATCTGGACATGATGATCGTCTGTCACCACTTGAACAAAAAGGTTCCCGAAGACGTTGCGTTCGCGGAATCGCGGATCAGACGCGAGACGATCGCCGCGGAAGACGTGCTGCACGACATGGGGGCGATCAGCATGATGTCCTCGGACACACAGGCCATGGGACGGATCGGAGAATTGATCATTCGCACCTGGCAGACTGCGCACAAGATGAAACTGCAGCGCGGCCACTTGACCGAACGCGGTATTCAGCCCGGGAAGGCGCAACACGACAATTTCCGGGCAAAGCGCTATGTCGCCAAATACACGATCAATCCGGCACTCGCCCATGGCGTGGCCCATGAAGTTGGATCGGTGGAAGTGGGAAAAGTCGCCGATGTGGTGGTCTGGAAGCCGGCGTTTTTCGGGATCAAGCCCGAGATGGTTTTGAAAAGCGGCTTCATCGCGCAGGCTCAGATGGGCGATCCGAATGCGTCGATCCCGACGCCGGAACCTATCATTAGCCGGCCGATGTTCGGAGCCTATGGACGCGCATTGGCGAGTACGAGCATCACGTTCGTTTCGCAAGTGTCGCTCGATCTGGAGGTGCCGGAGAAATTGGGCCTGCAGCGGCGCATGGTGGCGGTCAAGAACTGCCGGACGGTCAAGAAGCGCGACCTCAAGCTCAACGATGCTCTTCCTCACATCGAGGTCGATCCGGAAACGTACGTGGTTACGGCGGACGGCGAGCGGATCACCTGTGAGCCGGCTGTTGTTCTGCCGATGGCGCAGCGGTACTTCCTCTTTTGAGAGGCTGATGAAAACGTCCCCAAAGTCGTCTCGGGTGCTCGCACGTAGGTTGTTCAGGGATGTCTCAAGGGTCATTGCGCTGTGTTCTCGCTTAATACCATTCTAAAGTTAGTAGCCGTGTGAGCGTTAGACGCAGTTTAGTAGGGGCAGCGAGAAGGTGAAATGGATTTTTGGGAAGAGATAGACAGTTTCCAGTCCTTCCACAAGCCGCAATTCAAAAGAATATTCATGGAAATCCATGGAAGGCAGATCTTGATTTTGTGGCTTTAGATTTTCTTGAAAAGAAAGTCTATTTAATAGAGGTTAAGAGTTCATCCAGCTATCTCAAGGCATCGAAGGTTCTTGAAAGACTTACTAAAGCGAATTGTGACAACATCGAGTCTTATGTTAATGGAACAATTCTGAAAAATGAACTTGCATCATTCACCAATGCGTGGTGGTTTTTTGTGAGAGATAGACATATTGATAGGATGAAGAAAGAATCGCTGCATACGGAATACATAAAATCTGGCGGTTGCTGTGACATTACGGCACTTCAAAATGTGCACGATCAGATCAAAGAAAGGCTCAGTTAATGGATACGCTCGCGTTACTCGAAGGCCTTCGATTCCTCGACAGTTTTTTTCCGTCCGGAGGCTATGCGTTTTCGTCGGGATTGGAAGCCGCCGTGCAAGCCGGCGCGTTGACGAACGGCGAAGGGCTATCTCGCTACGTCGAAGATTTGTTACGAGGCGGTCTGGGCAAGCGAGAAGCCGTTGCCGTACGTGAAGCCCATGACGCGTTGGTGTCGAACGATCTTGCACGTGCGCTGACAATTGACCGAGATCTTGATGCGATGAAGATCGGCCGTGATTCTAGACTGGCCAGTCGTCAAATGGGGCGGCAGGTGATACGGATCTCCGCGGAGCACATGCCGGTCTGCAAACTCCTGAGACAGTTCCAAGCGAAGGTCGAAACGGGACATGCATTTGGTCACCACGCTGTCGCAATGGGGCTGACACTGGCTGCATGCGAATGGCCGCGCCGCGAGACTGTCGCAGGGTATCTCTATCACAATGCTGTCGGGTTGGTCTCTGCGGCCATGAAGTTGCTGCCGGTCGGACAACGCGAGGCTCAGAATCTGCTGCACAGATGGACCGCCGTTATCGATAAGCTGAGCGAAGAGGTGCTCTTGTCAGGCCATATGTCTTTCTGGTCTCCTGTTCAGGACATTTACGCCATGAGACATCACAGGTTGGAGTCCAGGCTTTTCCGTTCATAAGCCAAGAGGGGGAAATATGCATCGAGGAGATGAACATTTTGTGGGGAGCGGACGAGCGACGCGGGCACGGCACCAACACATACCCGTCATTGGAATCGGCGGTCCTGTCGGCTCGGGGAAGACCGCGCTTGTCGAAGCGCTCTGCCGGAAGCTGCGCGATCGATATAGTCTAGCCGTAGTGACGAACGATATTTTCACGAAAGAGGACGCCGAATTTCTCACGAAAAAAGGGGCGTTGCCGCAAGACCGCATTCTCGGCGTCGAGACAGGCGGGTGCCCCCATACTGCCATCCGTGAAGATGCCTCGCACAATCAGGAGGCTCTCGACGATCTGCTGAAACGCCATCCGGACGTGGAACTGATGTTCGTCGAGAGCGGCGGCGACAACTTGGCGGCGACGTTCAGCCCTGAACTGGTCGACAAGGTCATCTATGTCATCGATGTCGCGGCAGGCGACAAGATTCCGCGTAAAGGCGGACCTGGGATCACGCGATCGGATCTGCTGGTGATCAACAAGATAGACTTGGCGCCGCAAGTTCGAGCCGATCTAGGGGTGATGGATCGTGATAGTCGACGCATGCGTAGCGGTCTACCGTTTATGTTCACCAACCTCTTGAGCGGAGAAGGGCTCGATCAGGTTGTCGGATGGGTCGAGGAGTGGATCCATCAGCCTGCCCCGCAAGCATGACCGGACAGTGAGCTCGCGAAGGAGACGTCCACGGCCGTCGCTTCAGCGAGATCCGACTCACCACATCGGACGCGCCGGGACGCTCGCCATTCAATATGTCCACGACGGTTCGCGCACCGTCTTCGGCCGGACGAAATCTCAAACGCCGTGGCATCTCTTTCCTCCCATCTATCTGGATGAATCCGGGGCGGCCTACACGCTCTTGTTGAACCCATCAGGGGGGCTCGTCGGTGGAGACCATCTGCGCCTCGACATCCGTCTTGAGACTGGCACGCATGTGCTGGTGTCCACGCCGGCCGCGAATCGTGTCTATCGGTCTCTTTCCGAGGAGTCATTTCAAGAAATCACACTGAGCCTGGCTCCTCGGGCAATCCTTGAATGGTTTCCTGAACAGACCATTCCGTTCGCGGAGTCACGGTTTCGCCAATCGATCGAGGTGACACTCGCTCGTGGAGCGACGGTGCTATTGTGGGATGCGGTGGCCTCCGGCCGTATCGCGCGGGGCGAGCGGTGGGCATTCACGAGTCTGTGTAACGACATCCGGGTCGTGATGCCGACCGGCGCCACAATTCGTGAACGATACGACATCAATCCCGGCTCGGTCGGCCTGGCAGGCGACTGGGACTATGTGGCATCGCTGTTCATTGTGGGAGATGGCGCCGACAGTGCGACCCGTGACCGCCTCGAATCGGAACTCGCGATGCAGTTGGATGGGCACAAGGGAGCCCTGCTGGGTGGAGTGTCACGGCCGGAGGGGCCGGCAGTGGCGGTCAAACTTGTAGCCCGATCCGCGCATGTCCTGACCGAAGTTTCCGACAGGCTTCGGCATACGGTTCGACGCGTGCTGTGGGGGCTTCCCGCTGTGACGCTACGGAAGTATTGAGTGGGAATCGTAACGGGAACCTGTTTGACAGAATTGCAGGTCGGATGATACCGTTGCGCCCAGTTTGCCGGAGACAACGGAGTCTCCCAATCGACACTTCTCCGATAATGGACAACGACGTCCTCGATCCCGCTCATAGGGATTGAGGACGTTTTTTTTGGGATGATGCTGAAACAGCAACCTGACTTCGTTCTCAGTCGGTTTAGCCGCTCAACGTGCGGAAGGGAGCATGCCTCGCGGCCACTCTTCCTTGCGGCCTTGCCGGTTCGTCTGTTTGAGCATCATCCAAATCAATGGCGGTAAAAAGAATGAGGACATTTCGGATCGCCATGGTGCAGATGAACCCGACGGTGGGTGATCTGGACGGTAATGTCCGCCGGATCACTGGTTGGATTCGGGAAGCCCGCAAGGCCAATCCCGACCTGATCGCATTTCCTGAGCTGACGATTACCGGGTATCCGCCGGAAGATCTCCTGCTCAAACCTCAATTTGTCGAGGACAATCGAAAGGCGTTGGCCGAGGTAGCGCGTGCAAGCAAGGGTTTGGTGGCCGTCATAGGCTGGGTCGGGCAGGGCGAACTCTCCGGTCGGAAGGATCGGTTGTCGCCACTTGTCCGCGGGGCCGGTCATGAGCTGTACAATGCGGCGGCGATCATCGCCGACCGCCGGGTCGTGACCAGCTATGGGAAGTGGTACCTGCCGAACTATGGTGTGTTCGATGAGAGCCGGTATTTTTATCCCGGGGATCGCGTTCCGTTGATCACGGTAAACGGCACGCCGATCGGCGTCAATATCTGTGAAGACATTTGGCTTCCCGAAGGTCCGGCGCGTTCACAGGCTGCGGCGGGGGCCGAAGTCATCGTCAACATCAACGCCTCGCCGTTTCACATGGGCAAGAGCCGTTCACGCGAGCAGATGTTGGCGACCCGCGCGCGGGACAATCGCGTCATCGTCGCCTATACGAATACGGTCGGCGGGCAGGACGAATTGGTGTTCGACGGGCACAGCGTCATCGTCGACCATACGGGCGAACTCATCGGACGCGCCAAGGGTTTCGAAGAGGATCTTCTGGTCGCGGATCTGGATGTGGAGTCTGTCAAACGAGCCCGCATCGTCCAAGGACGCAAACCCTCCGCGCACCCATCCTCCGGAGCGGCGATTGACCGCTGGACGGTGAGCGTTCGAACCGGTGTGAGGAAAACCCGTCTGGGTGCGCCGATTGAACCATTGACCCATCCTCTCGATGAAGTCTATGGTGCCCTGACGCTGGGGGTGCGCGACTATGTGAGCAAGAACGGGTTCAGGCGGGCCGTGATCGGCTTGAGTGGCGGTGTGGATTCCGCACTGACGGCGGTGATCGCCGTCGACGCGCTGGGAGCGGAGAACGTGATGGGAGTGTTCATGCCTTCCCCATACACCTCGAAAGAGAGCCGCGACGACACGCATGAGCTGGCTCGCCGGCTCGGCATCCAGTTAAAAACAATTTCCATCACTCCGGCCTTCAAGACCTATCTGCGTTCGTTGAAGACCTTGTTTCGCTCGACGACACCTGATTCGACGGAAGAGAATCTTCAGGCGAGGATCCGCGGGAATCTCTTAATGGCGCTCTCCAACAAGTTCGGACACTTGGTCCTGACAACCGGCAACAAGAGCGAGATGAGCGTAGGCTATGCCACGCTCTATGGCGATATGGCCGGCGGCTTTGCCGTCATCAAAGATGTGCCGAAGACGATGGTGTATGAATTGGCGGCGCGACGCAACTGTCGCGGCACGGAGGCCGCGATACCCAAACGTATACTGGAACGGCCCCCTACGGCAGAGTTGCGCCCGAACCAAAAAGACGAAGACAGTCTGCCGCCCTATCCGGTGCTGGACCCGATCCTGAAAGCGTACGTGGAGGACGACCGGTCCGTCGACGACATGGTCGGGATGGGTTTTCCCAAGAAATCAGTCTTACGCGTCGTGTCCCTTGTTGATCGGAGCGAGTACAAGCGCCGGCAGGCTCCGGTTGGAATCAAGATCACGCACCGGGGATTGGGAAAAGACCGACGAATGCCGATTACAAACAGGTACCGGGGCATTGAATCGAGCGGATCATGAGGAGGTTCATGATGGGAGGTGCAAGCCGGTTACGGCTGTCGATGGCCGCATTGCTCATAGGGATCTGCGGCCGCGCGGCCGACCTGTGCGCTGAGGAGTTGCCTCCGGGGGCGGCGGGTGCAGTCAACAGCGGCGATACGGCCTGGATGCTCGCGGCGACGGCGTTGGTGCTCGGGATGGTCGTGCCGGGCATGGCATTTTTCTATGGCGGGCTTGTCCGAAGCAAGAACGTGATCGGCACGATGGTGCAGACGTTCGCGATCCTCTGCGTGGTGAGCGCCATCTGGGTCATCTGTGGTTACAGCCTGGCGTTTGGTCCCGATCGCGGCGGCGTGATCGGCGGTCTGGATTGGGTCGGATTATCCGGCGTGGGTGGCGCGCCCCATCCCGTCTACGCTCCGACGGTACCGCATGAAGCCTTCATGCTGTTTCAGATGCTGTTTGCGGCATTCACTCCTGTGCTGATTGCGGGGGCCTTCGCTGAGCGGATGCGCTTTGGCCCGGCGGTGGTGTTCGCCGCTTTATGGTCGCTCTTCGTGTATGTTCCGCTGGCGCATTGGGTCTGGGGAGGTGGATGGCTCAACAAGTTGGGCGTACTGGATTTTGCCGGCGGCACGGTCGTGCATATCAGCTCCGGGCTGAGTGCGCTGGCATGCGCCATGGTTCTCGGCAAACGCCGTGGTTGGCGCACCGACTACATGGCCCCGCACAATCTTCCGTTCGTCCTGCTGGGGACCGGTCTGCTGTGGGTCGGATGGTTTGGCTTCAATGGTGGAAGCGCGCGAGGGGCCAACGCCGTTGCGGTTGGCGCGATGACGGTCACACACGTGACGGCCATCTCTGCCGCGCTGGCTTGGATGGTCGTGGAGTGGCAGCACCGCGGAAAACCGACGGTGCTGGGAATCGCGAGTGGCGCATTGGCGGGCCTGGCGACATCGACGGCCGGTGCCGGCTATCTTCGTCCCGGATCCGCCCTGGTCGTGGGCATTGCTGCGGGCGTGTGTTCGTATGCCGCAATTGTTTGGAAGGGTAAGATCGGCTATGATGACAGCCTCGACGTCATGGGAACCCATGGCGTGGGTGGGATTCTTGGAACTCTGGCCGTTGGGCTCTTCGCCTCGAAAGCCGTAAATCCGTCCGCCGCGGACGGGTTGTTCTTCGGCAATTCCGGTCAGTTCGTCGTGCAGTGCATCGCCGTGGCGGCGTCTGTCATTTTTTCGTTTGTGGGCACGTACCTGATTTTGAAATTGGTCGAAGGAGCCGTCGGCCTGCGTGTCTCGCCTGAAGAAGAGGCGACTGGGTTGGATATCACGCAACATAATGAACGTGCCTATTCATGAGCGGGCGGTGCCGTCAATGCCTTTTCAACGTGTCGCAATGAGATCTCGTACCGCCGCCGGTTTCGGATTGCTCGTCTGGTTCAACAATGTCCCCAGCGCCATCTGACTTGCTAGGAGGCAGATATGAAATTGGTTGAAGCTATTATCAAACCGTTCAAACTAGACGAGGTCAAAGACGCGTTGCTGGAAATCGGCGTCCAGGGGATGACCGTCACCGAGGTCAAAGGGTTCGGCCGGCAGAAGGGACATAAGGAAACCTACCGGGGACAGGAATACACGATCGAGTTCGTGCCCAAGGTGAAATTGGAAGTCGCGATCCAAGACGCCCAAGTGGCCAAGGTGCTCGAGACCATCTCGCGGGCCGCGAAAACCGGCAGCATCGGTGACGGAAAGATCTTCGTGCGCGATCTGAGCGCGGCCGTCCGCATTCGGACCGGCGAAACCGGTGAAACCGCATTGTAAGTAGTTCCATGGAACACAATATGACATCAACAACGGCCGGTGCCGTCGCTTCGGGTGAATTTGCCATACTCTTGGAAGAGCACCGCCGGACTATTGCTGATCGGGTGCTGTCCGGAGCATCCGGGGCAGACACGCTGGCGGCGATGACGGAGTTTGTCGACAACTTGATCGTGGGGCGGTATCGAGATGCCATACGGCAGGCCGGCGGCGAACTGTCGGCCGTGGGAATGCGAAAGTGTTGCGTCATGGCGTTGGGCGGATACGGGCGGCGGGAGCTGGCGCCTCATTCCGATATCGACTTGATGTTCCTGTTTCGTCCGGGGTCTGAGAAACAGGTCGAAGCATTGATTCGCGCGATTCTGCACCCGCTCTGGGATTGCGGTTTTCAGGTCGGACATAGCATGAGGACGGTCGCCGACAGCATGGAGTTGGCCGAAACTGATTGCACCGTGAAGACCTCGATGATGGAAGCCAGGTTTCTGGCCGGCAGTTCGGACCTGTTTCAGGACTTCCATCGGCGGTACCTCAGGCGTGTGGTTTCAAAGAATACCGACCTCTATCTCGATCAGAAATTGGAAGAACGCCGTCGTGAATATGAAAAGTTTGGCGAGACGGTCTATCTGCTCGAACCGAACGTGAAGAAAAGCAAGGGCGGCTTGCGCGATCTGCACCTGTTGCAGTGGGCGGGGATAGCCCGATTTCAGGCTCCGACCATCCGGGAACTGTCCGACCGCGGCATTCTCTCCCGCGCAGACTCGCTCGCGCTGACCGACGCCCGTGATTTTTTGTGGCGGGTGCGGGCGCTCCTTCACGTCCATGCCGGGACCGCGCAGGAAATTCTGAATTTTGACGAGCAGGTCTGGCTCGCTCGGCATTTTGGGTTTCATGATCAGCCGCACCTCTTGGCCGTCGAGCAGTTCATGCAGCAGTACTATCAACATACGATGGGACTGCATGAACGCTGTTTGCGGTTCGTCGAACGGTGCCGCAGCGTCCCGTTCTGGCAGCGTGTGACGGGATTGCTGCCGGCTCCGCGAGTCGAGGAGTATTTCGTCATCCGTGGGGGTGTCCTGGGGGTGGCGGAGGAGCATCGAGTCAAGGTGCTGGACAGTCCGGCGCTGCTGGTCCGTCTGTTCGACGTGGCGAGAGCACAGCACGTACGCATTGCACCGCCGCTCCTGGAGGACATCCATCGCCATGTGGAGCAGGTGCCGGACGATGCGTACCGAACCCCTGACGTGAGCAAGACGTTCCTGAAAATCCTGGCGGGCCCGGGAACCACGGCGACGCTGGAAGCGATGCACCGCGCGCATCTGCTGGAAAAAATTGTCCCGGCGATGGGCACGGTGCGCGGGCTGATGCAATTCAATCAGTATCATAAGTACACCGTCGATGAGCACAGCCTGCTGGCGGTCGGGCGCGCCGAAGCGTTGGGCAAGGAATCTACGGTCTTGGGCGAGGTGTACCGAAGCATCAAGCGCAAGGACATTCTGCACCTGGCGGTGCTCATGCACGACTTGGGCAAGGGCCGTGAGGAAGACCACAGCGAAGTGGGAAAACGGTTGGCCGAGGAGGTGGCAGCACGGCTAAGCCTCGATGAACAGGAAACACGCACGCTCAGCTTTCTCGTGTACCGCCACCTGCTGATGGCGCATACCGCGTTCCGGCGGGACCCCAACGACGAAAAGGTCGTGTTGCCGTTTGCACGGGAGGTTGCCACCCCCGAAGTCCTGAAAAAGCTGCTCGCCTTGACCGCCGCCGACATTGCCGCGGTCGGGCCGGGCGTGCTGACCAAATGGAAAGAGTCGCTGCTCGTCGAGCTCTATGTCAGAACGATGCCGGAGGTTTCAGGAGACCGCGACACGGCGCAGGGTCCGGAGCGTTTGGGGCAGATTGTCGATGAGGTGACGCGCCAGCCGATGTTAGGCGGGAATCGCCTGGATCGGGCCTGGATCGAAGACCAGCTCACGCAGTTTCCGGATCGGTATGTCTACGGAACGGCTCCCGCAAGGATTGCCGCGCATATGGCGGCCGTCCAGCACCTGCACCTGGGCGACGTGCTGGTCGAATCAGATTTCAACGACGACCTGGCCATTTGCGAGTATTCCGTTATCACCAGGAATGATTTGACCCCGGGGATTTTTTCGAAGATCGCGGGGGTCATGACGGGCAGCGGGCTGCAGATTCTTGATGCCCAGATTCTGACCAGGCGCGATGGTGTGGTGGTCGACACGTTTCAGGTCACCGATCCGGACTATCTGGGAAAGCCTCCGGAAGACCGTCGAAAGACCGTCGGTGATCGAATCGCGGCAGTGTTGAAGGGATGGGACCACGTGGATGACGTATTGCGCCGCGGCGCCAGGCTGAGGACGACCAGGCCGTTGCCGAAGGCGCGCGAAGCGACCGAGGTCCGCATCGACAATGAAACGTCGGACGGCTTCACGATCATCGATGTCTTTGCCGATGATCGTCAGGGATTGCTGTACGTCATCACCAATGCAATTTTTCAGCTCGGGCTCTCCATTCATGCCGCGCGTATTTCGACCCGTTTGGACCAGGCCGCCGACGTCTTCTATGTGGCGGACCACGCGGGCAGGAAACTTCAAGATCACGCGCAGCTGGAGCGGGTGCGGGCAGGTGTCGAACAGGCGATCGAGCAGTTTCTCGAAGCGAAGGCGGCGTGAGGCCGACCGGGCACTTCCGTCAGGATGTCTGAAAGGAGGAGGGGAATGAACGTTCGTGAGGCGTTGGAGTTTGCGAAGAAGCAGAAGGTGCAGGCGGTGGATTTGAAGTTCGTCGATCTGATGGGGACGTGGCAGCACTTCACGATTCCGACCAGCGAACTGACCGAAGATCTGTTCAAGGACGGCAGCGGCCTGGACGGTTCGTCGATCCGCGGGTGGAAGGCGATCAACAACAGCGACATGCTGGTCATCCCCGATCCGGCGACGGCGTGCCTCGACCCCTTTACCGCCGTACCGACGCTCAGCCTGACCGGTAACGTGGTGGATCCGATTTCCCGAGAAAATTACGAGCGCGATCCGCGTTTCATTGCGCAGAAAGCCGAGAAATATCTACAGAGCACCAAGATCGGCGACACCTCGTTCTGGGGTCCGGAAGCGGAATTCTTTATTTTCGATCATGCCCGCTACGATCAGACCGGCCACAGCGGGTACTACTTCATCGATTCCGATGAAGGGGTGTGGAACATGGGCCAGGAGGGAGTCAATCTGGGCGCCAAGATTCGCCACAAAGAAGGGTATTTCCCGGTGGCGCCGACCGATACGCAGCAGGACATCCGGACCGAGATGATTCTCGAGATGGAAAAGGTCGGCATTGCGGTGGAGAAGCACCACCATGAAGTCGCGACGGCCGGACAAGCCGAAATCGACGTTCGCTTCGATACGCTGCTCAAGATGGCCGACAAAATGATGATGTACAAGTACATCGTCAAGAACGTCGCGCGCCGTCACGGCAAGACCGTCACATTCATGCCGAAACCGATCTTCGGAGACAACGGATCCGGGATGCATACGCATCAGAGCATTTGGAAGGACGGGAAACCGTTGTTTGCCGGGAAAGACTATGCCGGTGTGTCGCAGCTGTGCCTGTATTACATCGGTGGCATTCTCAAGCACGCACCGGCGCTTGCGGCATTCACCAATCCGACAACCAACTCGTACAAGCGCTTGACGCCAGGCTTCGAGGCCCCGGTGTTGCTCGCCTACTCGAGCCGAAACCGGTCGGCGGGGATTCGGATTCCCATGTATTCGCCCAGCCCGAAAGCCAAGCGGATCGAAGTACGGTTCCCGGATCCCGGATGCAACCCGTATCTGGCCTTCTCGGCGATGTTGATGGCTGGTCTGGACGGTATCGAGAACAAGATCAATCCGGGAGAGCCGGCCGAAAAGGACCTGTACGATCTGGAGGCGAAGGAGGCGGCAAAGATCAGGACCATGCCCGGCAGCCTCGATGAGGCGCTCAACAACCTTGAAAAGGATAACAAATTCCTACTCAAGGGTGGCGTCTTCACGGAGGACGTGATTGAAGCCTGGGTGAGCTATAAGCGGACCAAGGAAGTTGACGCCATGCGGTTGCGGCCCCATCCCTACGAGTTCTTCCTGTACTATGACTTGTAGGGGGGAGGAATCAAAAGGAACTGCTTGACGGCTGTGAATGTGCGTGGTATAGATTGACCCAGTCGATCGTGAACAAAGACGTTCCGGTCGATTTCAAATACTAGGCAAACGGACAAAGGCGTCCGTCATTCTGAGAATGAGTGGCGGGCGCCTTTTGATTTTGTCCCTGGGAAGTCCGGAAACCGGATTTCCCGCAGGACGTACAACGATTCGATGGGTCGGCGGAGACCCGTCTTCTGGACAAAGGCGTCCTTTTCCCGAGAGGGAAGAGGACGCCTTTTGTGTTTCAGGCCGTTCACGACGACCGCGGAGCGGAAAGGGGTGAGCCATGATGGATGAGCATGCGGAAACATCGGACGGATCCACGAAGACCCGCTCTTCGGAGGAGCATCTCGAGCGGACGCTGGATCAAGCGGTCACGGCCGCAGTGCTCGAGGCTGCCGGACCGACCAGGCGCCAACTCTTGATCGGCCTCGGAGCCGCGACACTCAGTGCACTCATCGCGGAGCTGTTTCCCCTGGACAAGCTGAAGGCGTTTGCCGCCGACCCGGCCGGCAAACCGGAAAAGACCGATGTGACGATCGGATTTATTCCGATCACATGCGGAACGCCCATCATCATGGCAGAGCCGCTGGGCTTCTATAAGAAGCATGGATTGAACGCAGCGGTGAAACGTGCGGCCGGATGGGCGATGATTCGCGACTGGGCGGTCAACAAGGAAGTCGATGCGGCGCACATGCTCACGCCGATGCCATTGGCAATCACGCTGGGCGCGGGATCCGTTCCCACGCCGATCTACATGCCCGCCGTCGAAAACATCAACGGCCAAGCCATTACACTGCACGTCAAACATAAACACGTTAAGACCGCCGAGGAGATGAAAGGGTTCCGGTTTTGCGTCCCGTTCGATTTTTCCATGCACAATTATCTGCTCCGATACTTTCTGGCGGAAGGAGGCGTGCATCCCGACAAGGACGTGCAGATCCGGGTCGTGCCACCGCCTGAAATGGTCGCCAATCTCAAGGCGGGAAACGTTGACGGGTATCTCGGACCCGATCCGTTCAATCAACGGGCGGTGTATGAGAACGTTGGGTTCATCTTCAAGCTCTCCAAAGAGATTTGGGACCGCCATCCCTGCTGTGCCTTTACCGTGACGAAGGAATACGCGACGACGTATCCGAATACCTTTCTGGCGATGTGGCGCGCGATCGTGGATGCCACCCACTATGCTTCGGATCCCGCGCATCGGAAGGAGATCGCGACGGCCATTGCGCCGACCAACTACTTGAACCAGCCGGTGACGGTGTTAGAGCAGGTGCTGACAGGCACGTATGCCGACGGGCTCGGCAGCATCAAGAAAGACCCGAGCCGCATCGATTTTGATCCCTATCCCTGGCATTCGATGGCCATTTGGATCATGACGCAAATGAAACGCTGGGGTCATCTGAAGGGGGATGTCAATTACAAGGAGGTGGCCGAGCAGGTGTATCGCGCGGCGGATTGCGACCGGATCGCCAAGCAGCTCGGATACCAGACGCATCAAGGCACGTCGATGAAGCATCTGATCATGGGCCGGGAGTTCGATCCAAATCAGGCGGAGGCGTATGTGAAAAGCTTCAAGATCAATAGCATGGCGTAGCACGGCTGAACGCAAGGAGGGTCAATGTACGCAGATGTGGCGGTGACGACCGATGGGCCATCGACGACGACGGAACAACGCGCGCGGTCTCTTCCTGTGAAAAAGAAACAATCCGTCGCCGGACGGGCGACGGGAAATCCCTATGTCATCTCGGGATCTCTTCTCATGCTGTTCCTCGTTGCCTGGCATCTGTTCACCCTTCCGCCGACGTTCGACGCGCGGGGACTGACGGAAGAACAACTCCAGTTGATGGAATTCAACGGAGACATCATGCGCACGCCGAGCGGGGCGTTCGATTGGAATCCGGAAAAGCAGAAAGTGAGCGGGATCCCGGGCCCGCTGGCCGTGCTGGACAAGGCGAGGGTCGAACTCGGCGAAGCCTTTGTCAAGAAGGGCACCAACGATCACGGTATCGCCTATCTGGTCGGATATACCGTGTCGCGATTTGCCGCGGGATTTCTGGTTGCCTCGTTGGTGGCGGTCGTGCTCGGAGTCGTGCTGGGATTGAACCGGGTGCTCTTCCGCGCCATGAACCCGTTTATTCAGATCCTGAAGCCGATTTCACCGCTGGCCTGGATGCCCCTCTTGCTCTATACGGTGAAGGATCCCAAGTGGACGGCGATGCTGGTCGTCTTCATGGCGGCGCTCTGGCCCACGCTGGCGACAACGGCATTTGGCGTGAATTCGTTGCGGAAGGACTATCTGCACGTGGCGTCGATTCTCCAGTTGTCCTGGTTCAAGCGGCTCTTTCTGGTGATCCTTCCGGGGGCGGCTCCCACGATCGTCAACGGGTTGCGCATCTCGTTCGGCAGCGCATTGGTTGCGGTCGTCCCGGCCGAGATGCTCCTCGGTGAGTTGGGCGTGGGGTACTTGAGCTGGATCGAATGGAACAATCTCGACATCGCGGGCGTCATATTTGCGATCCTGGTCGTCGGGGTCGTCGGCGTGGTCCTGGATTCGGGCTTCAACAAACTGGCCAGTATGGTCACCTATCAGGAGTAGATCATGTCATTTCTGCAAATCGACCACGTCAGCAAATGGTTTCCGAACCCGTCCGGTGAGGGACAGGTCTGCATCTTCAAGGATGCCACGGTCAAAATCGAGAAGGGGGAATTCGTCACGGTCATCGGACATTCCGGCTGCGGGAAGAGCACATTGCTCAATATCATCGCGGGACTGGAAACCCCATCGGAAGGGGGCGTGATCCTCAACGGCCGCGAGGCCTCAGGCCCAGGATTGGACCGGATGGTGGTGTTTCAAAACTTCGCGCTGATGCCCTGGATGACCGTGTATGAAAACATCGCGCTCGCCGTCCGGTCCGCCTATCCGGACTGGAGTAGAGAGCAGGTGGATACGCACGTTCGCAAATACATCACGCTCGTCGGTCTGAAGGGAGCGGAGGACAAACGACCCACGGCACTGTCCGGCGGCATGAAGCAACGAGTCGGACTCGCACGGGCGTTCTCGATTGAGCCCAAAGTGCTGTTGTTGGACGAGCCGTTTGCGCAGATCGATGCGTTGACCCGCGGCGTCATCCAGGAGGAACTGATTCAAATGTGGAACACCTCCAGGAATACGGTCTTCATGGTGACGCACGATGTGGACGAGGCCATTCTCTTGTCCGATCGTATTCTCCTCATGACGAATGGGCCGGAGGCTCGGATCGCCGAAATGGTCAAGGTGTCGATCCCGCGTCCCCGTTCGCGTGAAACGGTGATCGAGCATCCACACTATTACAAGATCCGAAACCACATCATCCACTTCCTGGTCCGGCATGCGAAGCACGGAACCGGCGAGGGACAGCCGTCGGGAACATCGACGAGTGCCGATCCAACAATAGTCGATTTCGAAGAGGAGGCGCTGGTTGCGCCGTGAGACGGTGCTCGCAATCGATAGGCCGTGGTTGGGCCAGCAGAGCAGATCAACATCCTGAGGGAGGATACGATGGACAAAGACGGGATCCGGAAGGCGATCAAGGAAAAGCGTCTGGCGAAGAAGGTGTCAATTGCGGATGTCGCCAAGACGGTCGGCAAGAATCCGACCTTCGTCGCAGCGGCGTTAAACGGCAATCATCGCTTCACTCCCGATGAGGCGGGAAAGATCGGCGGGCTATTGGGATTGGACGCCGAGCTCACCGCCGCGTTAAGCAAATTCCCTGTTCGGACGGATTTTCCCAACGCCACGGATCCCTTCAAGTACCGCCTGCTGGAAATTATCGGCGTCTACGGCGATTCGCTGCGTGACCAGGCGAACGAGATGTTCGGGGATGGCATCATGAGCGCCATCGATTTCACGCTCGACATGGAAAAAGTGACGGGCAGCCAAGGAGAGGCCCGCTGCAAGATTACGCTGAATGGCAAATGGCTGGAGTATAAAACATTCTGACCGGCAACGTGCGAACAACGATGTCATGTTCGTGGACGGAGACTCGATGATCGGTTGATGGATCAATACAGGTGACACGACGGATGAGGACAATGTCGTCCTCTCTCCGGATTCAAAACGGTGTCGTACGGACAAAGGCGTCCGTCATTCTGGGCGAAGAATGGCGGACGCCTTTGTGTTTCTAGGCAGGAATGTTCATCAGCGCGTGAAAGGAAGAGACGCATGGGGACTTGGACCGGAATGCAGTGGCGGTTGGCGGCAGCGGCAGGAGCGATGCCAGGAGCGTTCTTCATCGCGCCGGGGCTTGGATGGGCGCAGTCTCCGACCGGTACGGCTGCCCCTATCAGCGGGGCCGATACCGCGTGGGTCTTGCTTTCGTCCGCTCTGGTCTTGGCGATGATCGTCCCAGGTCTGGCGCTGTTTTATGGCGGACTCGTGCGCAGCAAGAACGTGCTCGGAACGATCATGCAGAGCTTCGTCATTCTCTGCCTCGTCAGCCTCTTGTGGGTGATGGGAGCGTACAGCCTGGCCTTCGGTCCCGATGTGAAAGGCGTCATTGGCGGTCTCGAATGGATCGGTTTGAACGGAGTGGGATTGACTCCGAATCCGACCTACGCGCCGACCGTTCCACACGAGGCCTTCATGGTCTTTCAGCTCATGTTTGCCGCGATTACGCCCGCCCTCATCACGGGCGCCTTCGCCGAACGGATGAAGTTCAGCGCGCTGCTGCTTTTCTCCGCACTGTGGTCCGTGTTCGTCTATTGTCCGGTCGCCCATTGGCTGTGGGGCGGGGGATGGTTGGCGAAGCTGGGAGCGTTGGATTTTGCCGGCGGTGCCGTTGTGCACATCAGTTCCGGCGTGAGCGCGCTCGTCTGCGCGGTGGTTCTGGGGCAGCGACAAGGATATGGAAGCGACTACATGGCCCCTCACAATCTGCCCATGGTGCTGCTGGGGACCGGGCTGCTCTGGTTCGGCTGGTTCGGATTCAATGCCGGGAGCGCCCTCGGCGCCAATGAAACGGCGGTCGTCGCGTTCGTTGCGACTCACACCGCGGCCGCAGCGGCGGCCATGAGCTGGATGGCCGTTGAATGGTGGCATCGCGGAACCCCCACCGTTCTGGGGCTCGCCAGCGGAGCGATCGCGGGATTAGCGACCATCACACCGGGGGCCGGGTACATGAACCCGATGTCCGCGCTCGCCGTCGGTTTGATTGCGGGAGGGCTGTCATATCTCGCCATCATGCGGAAGGGAAAATTCGGATACGACGATTCACTCGACGTCGTGGGAATCCACGGCGTCGCCGGAGTGGCCGGAATTCTGTTGACGGGGATGCTGGCCTCCAAGAGCGTGAACCCCGCCGGTGCGGACGGGCTGTTTTCCGGCGGGGGCGCGTTTTTTATCGCTCAGGCCGCGACCGTGATCGTGGTCGGGGCGTTTTCAGCCGTCGGCACGCTCGTCATCCTCAAGGTCACCAATCGTTTGGTGGGACTGCGGGTGACGCCGGACGAAGAACGGATGGGCCTGGACATCAGTCAGCACAATGAGCGGGCGTATTCGTGATGCTGAAAAGGCCTCCAACTTCGTCTCGGTCGGTCGCGCCCTTCAACGGACGGCGCTTTGGTACGTCTCGGGGTCCGACCTTCCCTGCGGCCTTGCTGGAAGTCCTTTTTGAGCATCACACAGGACATTGGAACGTTATCAACGTTTGGGTATGCATCGAGTGCTCTTAGCATAAAAGCTACCGGAACCGGACCAATTCATAAGGAGAGTGCCATGAACATCAGACAAGACGAGAGAGACGATGCATCGATGAGCAACCGGCGGTTGTTGGAACTGCTGCGCGAACGGGGACCTCAAACGCTCGACCATCTTTGCGCAATTTCAGAATTGGGATGGTCGCAAGTGCTGTTGGCGGTCGATCGTCTGAGCCGGACCCGTGAAGTCGTCCTTCACCTGATCGGTCCATGCGAGTACCACGTATCGCTTACGGGAGCGGACCGGTGACGCCTGGGGATCGCACGTTGTGGCTGCTGGCCTCGACGACATTACTCGTGCTGGTCGTGCCGGGAGTCTCATTGTTCTACGGCGGCATGGTCAGGCGGAAGAATGTCATGAGCACGATCGCGCTCCCATTCACGGCGCTGGCCATGGTGTCGATCGAATGGATGGCGACCGCGCCGCCGGTCGATCTGTCCGAAGACGCCGGCCCATTATGGTCGCTGTTTTGGGGGATCACGGCGTCGGTTGCGCTGGGGCTGGTGGCGGGAGGCGTCGTGGAGCGAGTCCGGTTTGCATTCTTCGTCGTCTTCGCATTGTGTTGGATTCCTGCCGTGTTTCTGCCGCTCGCACAATCGCTGTGGGGCGGCGGTTGGCTGAATCGATTCGGCTGTCTGGATTTTGCGGGAGGGGCGGTGGTCCACATCAGCGCCGGCGTCAGTGCGCTGGTCTTCGCGCTGACCATCGGTCCGCGCAAAGGCTACGGACGGATCGAAATGATTCCCAATCATCTTCCATTCTCATTCTGCGGAGCGGCGCTCATGTGGGTGGGTTGGTTCGGCTTCACCGGGTTTGCCGCCATGGCCTCGATGGAAATCGTCGCCTCCGCATTTCTCGCCATCCAGTTGTCCGCGGCGGCGGCGGCGTTGTCCTGGATGTCGATGGAATGGCTGCAGCGGGGCAAGCCCACCGCCTTGGGAGTCATGAGCGGCGCGGTCGCGGGCCTCGTTTCCATCGCGCCGGCCGCCGCCTACGTCGGTCCCTTGCCGGCAATCGTCATCGGGATCGGCGCCGGAGGCCTCTGCTACATGGTGGTCAACTACGTGAAACTGATTCTGGGCTATGACGATTCACTGGACGTGTTCGGCATGCACGGGGTCGGAGGGACCTGGGGCATGATTGCAACGGGACTATTTGCCAATGTCCAGGTGAATCCGGACGGGAGCGACGGATTGTTTTATGGCTATCCCTACCAGTTGTTGGCTCAAGCGGTAGCCGCCTGTGCGGCATGGGCACTGGCTGGAGGAGCCACGTGGGTGCTGGTACGGGTGCTGATGCTGATCATGCCGGCTCGTGTGAGCGAGGAAGCGGAAATGACGGGTTTGGACCTCGATCAACATGGAGAGAAAGGATACACAGGGTGAACTATGGCTATCGTGCATGATGATGCGGGTCGCCGCCGGTTTCTCAGCCAAGCCGTGATGGGGTTCGGCATGTTGTTCGGGATCGGCACGCTCGGGTTGCGGTTCGTGCAATTTCTCATTCCCAGCGGGAAAGAGAAGCCACTCGAAACGGTGTTGATAGGGGCCGCATCCAAGATCCCGATGGGCGAGGCGGTGTCGATGGACCTCGGCGGTCAAAAGTTACTGGTCCTCAAGACCGATGACGGGGTCGTCGCGTTTTCGAGGCGTTGTACCGATCTCGGTTGCTTGGTGTCCTGGAACAAAGAGCGGGAGCAGTTCATCTGCCCCTGTCACCAGGGCACATTCGACAAGACCGGGAGGAACATCTCCGGTCCTCCGCCGCGTCCATTGGACCGTTTCATGATCACGAAACGCGGAGAGCAGCTCTACGTGAGCATCCAGAGTGCGTAAGCCGACACTGCCTGGGCGTCGAAATCGGGTTTCTGTCGAAGGAGGACCGTCTCATGGCCACCCAGACCGCACACGCGGAACAGGACGTTAAACCTAAGAGTCTGATCGACTACATCCAGAAGGATCTGCCCGAACACCTGGACTGGTGGCCGTACACGCTGGGAGCCATTCCGATGACGTTGTTCGGCATCCTGGTCGGCACGGGCCTGTTGCTCACGTTCTATTACGTGCCGTCCACCGAGAGAGCCTATGAGAGCGTGGATCAGATCACGCATGAGATCTATCTGGGCTGGTTTGTACGCGGCCTCCACAAGACGTCGGTCGATCTCATGATTTTGTTTTTGCTGTTCCACGTCATTCGCGTCTTTCTGACGCGCGCCTACCAGGCGCCGGGTGAGCTCAAATGGGTCAGCGGCTCGATTGTGTTGTTTGTCACGTTTGCCATGGGCTTCACGGGATATTCGCTCGTGTTCGACAACGTGTCGTACTGGGGCATGACGGTTGTGACCAACATGATTGGGACTCTGCCCGTGATCGGCATGCCGCTATTGCATTTGTTGCGGGGAGGAGAGGACGTGTCAGGCGTCACGCTCCTCAGGCTCTACGACTTGCATACGAAGCTGCTGCCGGTTCTCTTGGGCGGCTTGGTGATCGGACATGTCGTGATCGTCAGATTGATGGGGTTCGTGGAGGTGAAGGAGAGCCGGCATTTCCATCAGTTCTATCCGGAACACACGTTGAAAATGGGGATGATCGCGGTCGGCCTGCTCGTCGTGATCGTGGACCTCGTCATGATCTTCCCTCCGGTTCTTGGCCCGCCGGCCAATCCGCAGGAAGTGGCATCCGATGTATCGCCTCCTTGGTATTTTTCTGCGCCGTTCATGTGGATCACGCTGCTGCCGGGACCGCTGGCCCTATGGACGTTGATCGGAGCGTCCGGCTTGTTCGTTGTCTATCCATTTCTCGATCGGGCGCTGGTTGAGCGCGGTGTGCCGATGGAATTGGTCAACCGTGTCGTCGCCACGGTCGCAGTGGCCGCGATGGTCGCGCTCATGTACCTGGATACACAGATGTAACCGTACCGCCGACGGCTTGTTTACGCGAAGACTGTTTTGCAAGGAGGATGTCATGAATGAGTTCGATAAGGTGACCGGCGATCCGGATTCGCAAAAGGAGCATGACGGCAGCGGCAAGAAGAACTTCACCCGCTACATGATCGGAGGACTCTGTCTGATTCTTTTTCTTGCCCTGACCGGAGTCGGATATGTCCAGGTCGAAGAGCGACGCGGGGGCGGCCTCCGTCCATTTGTCTCGGCGGAGAACAAAAAATGTATCGATTGTCACATGGCCAAAGACGTCGGGGTCGGCGGCATCAACGATTGGAAAACCAGTCGCCATGCGCCGAAAGGGATCGGCTGTGTCGAATGTCACAGGGCAGAAAAGGGCGATGCGGATGCCTATGACCACGAAGGGTTTCTCGTGTCGACCCTCGTGACGCCGAAGGACTGCATGCGATGTCATGACCGTGAGGCCAAGGAGTTCGACAAATCCCACCACGCAAAAGCGGCGCAGTTCGTCGGTTCGCTGGACAATTTTCTGGGGAACGTGGTCGAGGGGCCGGAGGTCGGTACGACCGGCTGTGCCGGGTGCCACGGCAGCGTTGTGAAAGTCATGGAAAACGGCAAGCTGCACCCCGCGACGTGGCCGAATTCCGGCATCGGCCGCGTCAATCCCGATGGATCGAAAGGCACCTGTTCGGCTTGTCATGCGCGGCACAGTTTCTCCATCGCACAGGCGCGTCAGCCCGAAAGCTGCGGCCGCTGCCACATGGGGCCGGATCATCCCCAGATCGAGGCATATATGGAAAGCAAACACGGTGTGATGTTCACGGCGAACAAAGACAAGATGAAGCTGGGCGAGCCAGCAGAAAAATGGCGTCCCGGCAAGGACTATATGTATCCGACCTGCGCGACCTGTCACATGAGCGCAACCGGGACACAGGAAGTCACGCACGACGTCGGCGACCGCATCAGCTGGACTCTGCGGCCAGTGGTGTCGACCAGGCTCGAAGGTCATGAATCCAGACGGAAAGCGATGACGCAGGTCTGCGCGTCCTGTCATAGCCCGGAGATCGTCGAACGGTTCTTCACGCAGATGGACAGCGGCGTGAATCTGTACAACGACAAATTCGGGAAGCCGGCGAAACTCGCGATGGACCGGCTCAAGGACATGGGCAAAATCACGCCCACGCCGTTTGACGAAGAAATCGAATGGATCTTCTATGAACTCTGGCATCACGAGGGAAGGCGGGCACGGCACGGGCTCACGAAAATGGCTCCGGACTTCGTCCATTGGCAAGGGTTCTACGAAGTCGCCAAGCATTTCTACATCAAGTTTCTTCCCAAGGTGAGGCAGTTGTCGCCGCAAGTGGCCAAGGAACTGCTTTCGCAAGAAACACATCGCTGGGCCGAGAAGGGCCTGACGAAGGAGGAAATCGCGCAGATGTTGGAGTTCTATGACAAGGAGATGCAGGGTAAGCGCGGCGGCGACGGAAAGCCGATGTAGCGTGGTGGAGGAGCCCCGGCCCTTCAGAATCTCCGCTGAATCGCGAAGGCGCGCCTCATGCCGCTGGAGGGCCGAAGCCGAGTCGCATGTCGGTGAAGAGCGAACCTTATCCAGGGAGATCTCGCCTCTTGAATCCTCCGTCTTAGAAGGGATTCAGAACTCCCGGCGACGATCCTCTACCTGCCGGTCGAAATACTGCCAGGGATTGAAATCTCTCCACATGTCCCTCTTGATGCGGCACCCTCGGGCGAATGCTGCAATGAGTTTCTGAGGGTTCGCTTGCAGTCGTTGCGGGGGAGCAACCGGCGCGACTTGGATGTTCAGATGGTACTGGGCGAGGCCGAAGAGAATCCCGTAGATCGGGTCCTCGAATTGGCAGCTGGCCCGGAATGCCGCGATCTCGATTTTTTCCAGCGCGCTGGTGTGAATTTCGGTGGTCATTATTCCTGGGTGACCTCAACCTGACCTCAAAACGACAGCAGCTCCAGAATCCTTTCATAACGTCTCGACGCCACATTGATCCCGCCGGCACCCTGCCGCAATCGAGTGCCGTACGGATCGGCACGAGCAGATACCTTCGCTGTGCCTATTCATTTTTTCTTTGGAGCGGAATTCACATTTTGTGAATTTGTTTGTCGTCCACGCCCACTCGATATATGAAAGGTATCCTTATGATTGCTTGCACAGATTGGACACGATGGATCGACGATCCAGGCTCAACAAGATCGGCGGCGTGCAGCAGTCCGATTCTTTTCATGGTCATCGCCGGTGTTTGTATCCGGGTTCGGCATCGCTCGAAAGGCGATGAGGGGAGACATCCCTTTACCGCTCTGACGGTCCGATTAATTTAACGAGGAGTCATACCTATGCGTTCCCCTTCGTTCCTCGCCGTTGCCGTTGCACTCTGGATCAGTGTAATCGTTCTGCCCTCATCCCTTTTTGGGAAGGAAACCGATGCCGATGTACCAGCGCACGACCAACTGGGGTCAGTTCTTGACTTTGCACGTGACAGAGACTCGGACCTGCTGCGGAGAATGTGGTGTGGCTTCGATCGCTTTCTGAATTTTCGAGGCTCGCGAAGAAGAATCAACTCTTGCGATCCAGCATCAACTCGGTTCCACTGCCACGCTGTTTGACGCTCCTCCCGCGAGGATACCTGACAGGGTAACGTCCTCCCCCCACGCTCGACTACGACCTCGAGAACCGCCTCCCCAGCATCACGGCCAATGGTCAGACGACGACCTTCGTCCATGACGGCGACGGGGGCGGGTGAAGAAAGTCGTGGGCGGCACCACCACGCGCTACATCAGCAAACTGTACGAATGTGAGACGACGGGGGCCGGCACCACGTGCACGCGGTTCATCTGGGCGGGCAATACGCGGATTGCCACGGTGGCCGTGAGCACGGGTACCGTGCAGTACTGGCATCCGGATCATCTGGGGTCCAGCACCGTCATCACCGACGGAGCGGGAGCCAAGGTCCAGTCGCTGGCGTATTATCCGTATGGCGGGACGCGGACGAATACGAGTTCGAGCACCCCACCGGTCGATGTGCCCTACAAGTACACGGGCAAGGAACTCGATGCCAGCACGGGCCTCTACGACTATGGAGCCCGACTGTATGATCCGGTCCTCGGACGCTTCATCAGTGCCGATACAATTGTGCCCAACCCGCGGGATCCGCAAGATCTCAATCGCTACACCTATGCGGGGAATAGTCCGTTCATGTACACGGACCCGACGGGGCACTTTAAACTCAATATCGGGAAATTCTTCCGACGCGCGCTCGGCGATGTGGGGACAACTTTGGTCGGAGTGGCGATTCAAGGGTTGGGCGCCTCAATTTTCGGCCCTGCTCACTTCCTTATTGGAGGCGCTGTCCTAACACAGTCTAAAACAGGCCGTGCTATTGTGGCCGCGGAAGCAGGTACTGCAGCGGGAGTATTTTGCGGACCAATATGTGGGGGAGCAGTTGGGGGAGCTTTTGGCGCAGCTCTTCAGGGCGGCGATATTGGAAGGGGTACAGCATTCGGTGCGCTCACAGGAGCAGTTTCTCTTGGTGCTGGCTGGTTTGCTGGCGGATTAATAAACGTCGATACAGGCTCGTATTGGGCCCAAATCGGCAAAGGAGTAGCGGTCGGAGCTCTAAAGGGTGCTTCGGTGTCTCTAGCAGTTTCCATTGCTCATGATAAATTAAGCGGAAATGCACTTTGGCAGTCAGCGGTTATGGGAAGCGTAATTGGAGGCGGCCTGGGAGCTGCCCGTCCAATCGTTCTGGGGCAGGACATCACAGATAGGCAAGAGATGCTCGGGGCGCGGATCGTAGCCGAGAACATTCAAGGAAGAGACTTCAGTGGCGTACGATTTGTGGAAGGAGGAATTCTGCAAGGACTAGGACCCCATGACGGTATAACTCTAGGAGGCCTAGTTAACTTTGATAGTGGGCGACTGGGTCAGTTTGATTGGGTAGGTCTTGTTGGTCATGAACTCGGACATGTTTCCCAACAGCAGGATGTTGGATTACTTCGATTCCAATTCAACTATGTGTTTGGCGACCATAGTGCGATTGAACTCGACGCAGATTTTAGAGCAGGATCAACCTGCTACGCTGGTGTTGGCCATTGTTAATCATCACTCAACGATTGGCTGGGGCTCTACTTTTGGCAATACTATTTGGTTGCCAAGTAGATGGCATCGTGATTGAGGTTCTGAAGCGAGATTCTAACGTCATATTGAATTTTCGGTACGATGGATCAGAGAATCCGGTAGGCATCACGGATATCCTCGTTCAAGAATCCAATAATGGTCCGATCGTATGGGACTTGAAGACCTATGATCCCTCTATGTTTGCGGAGAAACGGCGTGAGACGTTTGATCTAGAAAAGCTGAAGAAATCCCCAATAAAACTGCTCGTTCTTTCCCAATTGGTGTTGGGAATTGTCCCAAATGGGTTCAGACAGGATTTCCCTGTGTTAGAGGAGCAACCGAGGTTTGTGATCGGTAAATCATACGAGATATTTGTCCGTGGCGTTGGGCATCGCGGGCGAGAAAAGTTTACGTTCGACTGATCCATCGTCAGCTAGGGAAAACAAAGGGGTCGAGAGCACTGCTGTCCAAAAAATCTGCCCGTTAGGGTCTTTCCTACGTCAATCCCGAAAAAATGGGGTCATTCAAGTCAAGGAAGAGCAGCCGAATTGCCGCGCCTAAAACGAACCTCAGCTTCCTCTTACACACATAGATGACTATAAATAACGCTTCTGACGCGGTGATTTATTGAACACGATCCGCAAACAGTCGGTGACTGACGAAGCGGGGCATCCCGTCGGGGGTCTTGGCTGTAAGACCAAAATGGGGGTCAGTTCTTGACTGTGCACGTGGCAAAGACTCGGGTCTGCTGCGAAGAACGTGGTGCGGCTTCGATCGCGTTCTGAATTTTCGAGACTCGCGAAGAAAAGCCCAAAAGGGATCAAGTCTTGCGGTCCAGCATCGGCCGACATAGCCGAATGTCCGATTCCGCTTCCCACTCTGTCTTGATGATCCTCCCGCGGGCGATCACCTGAGGCCCCGACTACCACCCTCGACTACGACCCCGAGAACCGCCCCACCAGCATCTGAGGTGGCCCGGAAATAACGGACGCCTGGGTTAAGACTCACTTGTCTGTGCTCGAACTCCTAACCTCCTAAAAGTGCAATCCCAGCGGATGATATATTTTGTGGTGGCCGGTCGTCAGTTGCCTCCTCTTTTTCATTGAACCCTCTTGCGATCCCATCAGTCACTGCCTGTGTTTGGGAACGGTTCGTCTACGAAACGAAGGCGAACCTCGTCGGAGGTCTTGCTGTCGATCTACCCACCGGCCTTGCCGCACTGGAACAGGCACTGACTCCTGCCAGTGTAGAAATATTCCGAGATCGGCTGGGGGGGCACTGGCAGAGATCTATGGTGACAGACTACTGCAATGGCTCGATGGCACGATGCATTCCCACCCGGAAACGAAATCCCATGGGACTCAGCTGGTCTATATAGGTTTACGTGTCTTTGTTAAGCCAGCACGCTACGGTACAGTAGGTTGTCGTGAGGTGACGCTTCTTCCGGGTGGCGATGCCGACGTGCCAGTCGTCCTAAGAACATTGTCGATGCCACTTACTCCACCTTGAGGACTTCATGTCACGATGGTTCATATCTCTCCAGGTAAGGTACCTGCTGTTTTTCATGCTTCCTCTTTTTCTGATCAATTGCAGCGGTGGGTCCGATAGTTCGATTCCCCAGCCCGGCCCGACCAATAATGGCGGTGGCGGTTCCTCAGGCATCCCCAGTTTTACTCTTGAGCCCATGGTTGCCGCATCCGCCACGCAAATGGCATTTGCTCCGGGTGATCAGCTGTTTTACACCGATGGCAAGGGCGGGAACGTCTGGGTGATCGATACGGCCGGTGGGGCATGGCAGCGGCGCCCTCAGCCCTTCTATCACACGGAGGTAGGCCAGTTGGGGGAACAAGGGATTTCGGGCGTGGCTATTGATCCCGATTATGCCGCAAACAAATTCGTCTACATTTATTTCACGACGCCGCAATATAGTCGTCTCGTTCGGGTAACAGATACCAATGGTCGATCGAGCAATGAGCAGATACTTATTGACGGGATTCTTGCGGCGAATGTCCACAACGGTGGAGTGCTGCTGTTCGGAGCAGACGGCAAGCTGTATGTTACGACCGGGGACGCCACGCAGCAGCATGTAGCCCAAGATCCGGTGTCCCTAAACGGTAAGATTCTTCGTATCAATGCTGATGGGAGTGTGCCGTCTGATAATCCGTTCCCAGGCTCTCGAACGTGGCTCTATGGTGTGAGAAACAGCTTCGGATTGACGGTGCATCCGGCTACCAACGATCTCTGGTTTACGGATAATGGGCCCACGGTAGATGACGAGGTAAATCTCGCTGTGAAGGGAAGCAATTACGGGTGGCCTGAGACGACCGGGAAGGGCGATACCCGGTTTATCGATCCTGCTTTTGTCTTGGCTCAACCCGTTGGCATCACGAACATCGTGGCCGTACAGGCCACCCCGGTCTATCCCTCTCAGTATCACAACAATCTATTTTTTACAGACTTCGTGGAAGGGAAAATCCGTCGCCTCGTGTTAGATGCTTCCCTGAAAACGGTGGTCTCGGATTCAGTGGCCTTGGACATTCAACATGCCGCCGGTGCATTGATTGCCTTCAAGCAGGGACCGGATGGGTATATGTATGTCAGCGGTTCCTCATCGAGCGGGAGCAGCATTTACCGGGTTGCCCTGAATCCCAATGCGCCGCAATAGGCACGCAAAAGTTTCACGATTGGTGGGTCGGTCAGTTCATCCATGACTCAAATCGTCAGTTACTGGTGTGGAAGCTTCTTGCGTCCGCGCGACGACCGAAAGGGTCTTGAGGAAAGACTCCCGACCTCTTTGTTTTTCAGGGTCTGACCCCCCTTTATTTTCGCCACGAGCACAATCACAATATTTTCACTGCAAAACAAAACCTATCATAGACGAAAATCTTGGCATAATAATCGAGCAATTCATTTTTAGTTCCCATTGCCTGGTTAGGGTAATTGTCATGCATGAAAAGCGGTGGACCATCGCAATTTCGTTTGCGTTAGTATTCGGGATGTCAGTGGGAAGCACGGCCGTACTATTGATAAGTAGCATATATTGTTTTGATGGTGGCTTACCCATGGTATTTGAGTTTTGGGAAAATAATGGGGCAGGTTTCTCCGATGCATGGAAATGGGTGGGTTATGTGACCATTTTTGCAGGAGCGGGAGTAAGTATTATTGTGTGGCGATGGTTAATGTTAGGAACTGGGATCCTCTGAGAAGCGATGATCGGCTGTACCATGCCCGACCTTTGACCGGCTGCTTCCCTTCCAACATGCAGGTCGCTGTAACCTTTTATCCGCTCGAGACGACTGTGAAGCAGAATGTAGCCGAGCGGCGGCGCTGTGGAATGTCTCGCAATGAAAGAGAGGCCCTATATGAAATGGAGTGATGATGCACTGACCGCCAGTCGCAGCGTGGCCTTTGCCCGGAGCGTTGGAATCGTTGCAGTGATTTCGATCTTCTCTTTCAGCTCTCCGCCATCCCCCGCATGCGCCTTGAACACCCCTGAAGAGATCAACACCGTCCGGGTCTACAAGAAGATGTCCGCGGCGACCGTGCTCATCACTTCCGCGTATGCGAGTTCTCATCACGTGAACCAGGATCTGGGAAAGGGAATCGGCTCGGGCGTGCTCATCGACGATCAGGGTTTGATCGCGACGAATGCCCACGTCGTTCAAGGCGCTGCCAAGCTGACGGTGACGCTGCACGACGGCGCGCGTCTTCCCGCTGAGCTGATCGGCAGCGACATGGTCTCCGATGTGGCATTGCTGCGCGTCGCCGTTCAAAAGGGGAAGTACCCCCATGCCCACCTCGGCAACTCCGACAAACTGGAGGTCGGGCAGAAAGTCATCGCGATCGGCCATCCCTTCGGTTTGGGCTATGCGATGTCGACCGGTATCATCAGCGGATTCGGGAAGCTATGGGAAACGAAACAGGAAGTGTTTCAGGACCGCATCATTCAAACCACGACGCCGATCAATCCGGGGAACAGCGGCGGACCGCTGGTGGATTCGGACGACCGAGTGATCGGGCTCAATACGGCGATTCTCATGGGAGCGCAAAACATCGGATTCGCCATTCCCATCAACACCGTCAAAACCGTCATGGGGGAATTGCAGGCAAGCGGCCGCATCATCCGGCCGTGGCTGGGCGTCAAGGGAAAATTCGTTACGGAAGAGTTGCGGACGTTGATCGCCCTTCCCATCGTAGACGGGCTCATGGTTCAAGATGTCGAGGAAGGAAGCCCTGCCGCCAAAATAGGACTTCAAGCCGGCGAGTTGGATGTCGCGATCGAAGGGGAGCCATGGGTGCTCGGAGGGGACATTCTCGTGTCTGTAGACGGCCAGGATGTGAAATCGGTGGGACAGTATACCAAGGTCCTGCAGGGTCTCAAGGCCGATCAGACGATTGAATTGCGGGTGTTCCGAGACGGCGACTATCGGACCGTCAGCGCCAAGCTCGGCGAGCGACCGACGCCACCGCTGCCACAGCAGCGGGCAAAGACCGACGTGCCGCCTTTGATTCCCCAAGTGCTTCCGTATTCTCAGTTTTAGGGTCCTGTTCGTGAAGAACGTTTTCGTTGGAAGTGCGAATCATGACTCAATTCTATCCTAATAGGAGCAGAGTGAGATCCAGGAGAGACCCATGAGGCTATTTGGAGCGAGATCGGTGCGGTTGAGCGTCTTTGGCGAGGAGTAACGCGCCCAGGACTCCTGCATGTCCTCCTAAGCGGGGCGGCACGATATAACCATCGATTTCGTCCATAAGAGCTCGTGTGGGGAGATATTCATTGAGCAGTTCTTTCACTCTGCTTCGAATTAATGGAAAAAGAAACTGGCGCTGCATGACTCCGCCACCCAGGATGATGCGCCGTGGCGACAGGGTGCAGACCCACGTGTGGAGCGCCAGCGCGAGATAATGAGCTTCCAAGCTCCATGCAGGATGATTTTCCGGTAGCTCGTCGGGAGATATGCCCCAACGGGCGCGCATGGCCGTACCCGAAGCCAATCCTTCCAGGCAATCATTATGAAACGGGCAAATGCCGGCAAATGGGTCTTCCTTGAAATCGTGAGGCACCTTGATATGTCCCATTTCCGGATGCATGAGGCCATGGACGACCCGCCCGCCGACCATCGCGGCACCTCCGATGCCGGTTCCCACGGTCAGGTAGATGAAGTCTTGCATATCCAGTCCGGCTCCCCACCGTGCTTCGGCCAGCGCCGCCGCGTTCACATCTGTATCGATGGCCACAGGCACATTCAGCGCCCGAGCAAGGGCGCCGTTGATATCGATATTACGCCAGCCGGGTTTTGGAGTAGAGGTGATGTACCCGTATGTCTCTGAGTCGGGATCGAGGTCGACCGGGCCGAACGACCCGATTCCTATTGCGCTGAGCCCTTGCCTCGCGTGCTCGGCAAAGAATCGCACTGTATGCTCGATCGTCACGTCTGGAGACTCCGTGGGGATGGTGATGATGGTGAGATCATCCGGACTGGTCCCGATCCCGCAAACGAACTTTGTGCCTCCCGCTTCAATGCCACCGAATATGGACATTGGTGAAGAAGCTGGGGCGGGTCGTGCGATCTTCTCCAACAACGAGTCGCCTGAAGGAACATCGGCCGCACAACCGAAGACTGTGCCGGTGCTGCGCGCCTGTTCAAGCCCGGCTCGAGCCAAGGCGTCGGCCCGCTCGTTCTCCACATGGCCGGCATGACCTCTGATCCAGTGCCACTGGAGTGAATGGCGGGCAGCCAGCGCATCGAGCCTCCGCCACAGATCCTCGTTCTTCACCGGGTCTCTTCCCACCGTCTTCCAATTGCGCCGTTTCCAGCTATGAATCCATTCACTGATTCCTTTCTGGACATACTGTGAATCGGTATAGACCTGCGCCTCAATCGGCTCCTTGAACGATTGCAGGGCCTCGATGACGGCACGCAGTTCCATCCGATTGTTCGTGGTCGCGGGGTCGCCGCCGCACAGCTCCGTTTCGGCCCCATCGACGCGTAACAACGCTCCCCAACCGCCGGGACCAGGGTTTCCACTGCAGGCGCCGTCCGCATAGATTTCGATCATTCGTCGAGCCTTTGGATAAGATTGAAAACACGTTACGCGAAAGTGCGACAGGGTACTTTTCTATAGGACAAAGGTCAATTGGCAGACTCCGGCCGTCAACACCGACATGGCGAGGATTGCAAAGCCTTCAATGTTAATTGTTCGTCAATTTTGACAGGATCAATCGCTCGTATCCACAGTAGTAAATATAGGTTGATAGACTGGAAGGCAACCTCGAGCGGTCTCATATAAATGATCCTCTCATACTGTCCGTCGTGCGCATTGGTTGCTGTTTAGAGGCCGGCCTCGTGATTAAATGACGAGGAAGGTTCAGGGGTAGAACGTCAGCGAGAGATCGCACCTGCCGCGAAGAACGGATTGATGAAGTGACAAACGAGGGCGCGTGGGCTTCCGGCATCAAGCATCCAAGCGAATGTGTGTTACGTAGGAGTAGGTAGCGCTCACTCATTCACCAAGGAGGTTTCTCATGACAACGCGACTAGGAATCGTAGCCACGATGTGTTTGGCATTGGTGGCAATCGTAGCGGTCAGCTATGCCGATATGGGGCATGGAGCAGCACCGCTCAAGGCGGCTGCGGGGTCGAAGGCTGAGACCCATATCACTGAAGGGATCATGCATTACGAGAAGGGCCATATGGACGTGGCCAAGACGCACTTCGTGGAAGCCGCCAAGGCTGATCCGCAATCCGCCGAAGCTCATTTTGACGTTGCCCTGGTCCTGGACAAGATGGGCGACCATAAGAGCGCGATTGAGCATTTCAAGAAGGCTCAAGAGTTGGGGAAAAACAATCCAGACATCCAGAATTCTGAAATCCTCAAAAAGCACGTCAAGATGTAATCTGGCCGAGGCCCGGCGCCTTGTACGACGTGCCGGGCCTCACGGCCGATACCATCCATTCACAAGGTGGCTTAAATCTGCTGTGCGGGAAGGGGCCTAAAAGTTCGCGGGCTCGTGCGTCAAACGTTCTGGCAGACTCTTAACCTGTCAGCGCGACATTTTGGAACCAATTTGAATGCCGATATTATGTCTTGGCGCTCTGACTTGTGCCGCAGCGTGTCGCAACACGACTATGCCATCGATGAAGGTAGCTGAACCGCGTCGGGATTGCATTGTGACCGCTAAACATCAGGTTGCCGATGACGCCAAACAGATCACAGTCCACAAATCTCATGGACTCGTCAATCAAGAATGGCCGTACCGAGAGCATTTGCTCTAGCGGTTTCAAGCACTCTTCAAGTTCCTCGTGAAACGAGCCCTGGTTCGCATGCCATTGCGAAATGCAGCCTGAACCAAATTTCCGTTCTTTATGACGAAGCCACATGGTCCGGTCATGCACGTCGGGTAACCATGATTCGTAGTGGATGTCATTCAGTTTGAAAGCTACACCCTCTACATCCGATTCGATGTATCGGGATAGGATAGACTGAATCCCTTCCAGAGCAGGCGGGAAGAGATCCAAGCGAAACTTATCGTCGAGGTAGCGGGCTATCTCCTGCCCGAGTTCTGTCCTATCCCACACGATGGTCTTTCCGTCTTCAATGATAGGAATCTTGTAGTAGTTGCCTCCTGTTTTCTCGATGATGACCCGGCGATCGGAGTAGGGAAGGTCAACGACGCGGTGTTCTGCTTTGGCATAGCACAAAATCATTCTGATCGTGATACAGAACGGCGATACTGGATGATGATAGAGCGTAATCATGCCCCTTGCCCTGGTTCATCTGCCGATTCCCAAGCCGGGTTCCACGTCACTTCCCACAGATGCCCGTCGGGGTCCTGGAACGAGCCGGTGTACCCGCCCCAAAAGGCCTCGTGTGGCGGATCGGTGATGGTCGCACCTGCGTTCTTAGCCTGAGCGATGACCGTATCGACTTCAGCCTTGCTCGAGACGTTGTGTCCGAGGGACACCTCTGTGGCGCTTCGAGGCCCCAGAGGGACCTTGGCTTCGTGGGCAAGATCTTTTCTTGGCCATATGGCGAGTCGAAGCCCGTTGTGTAAATCAAAAAATGCCACGGCTCCGTGTTCGTATTCCGTTCCGACGATTCCCTTCGTGGACAACCCGAGCCCGTCCCTATAAAACGCGAGTGAGCGGTTCAGGTCATCAACCCCGAGCGTAATGACGGTGATGTGTGGCTTCATATGCGCGTTGGTACGATTCTCTTGTCTTTGCCCAAGTTCCAGATCGTTTCAGCTTTGCTGCCAATGTACCAGAAGCTAGCCGCCAATAGCGCAAAGAAGATAGCCTTGTGCAGGCTGTTCCAGAACAATTCGAAAAAGCGAGTATAGAGATTGACGCCCGCAAAGGTGATGCCAAAGCCTTTGGGGATATCGTTGTCGTGCCGCAGACCATGATAAATTGCCCGGCCGGCGACGCCTCCGAAAATAATGGACCAATGAAAGAGTTCGATCTGCTTGACGCGTTCCCAGACGTGCATGTCGGAGTAGTTGCCGAAGATCGACATGATCCATAGAGCGATGAAGAGATAGAGCAGTCCCGCCACCAGGGTGCTCCGATAGAACCGTTGCATCATCGGATGATGTCCCATGGCCAATGCAGAGCCGGTGAGCAAGGCGCCGAACAGCACGAACGCAACGGATAGTTCATGCCGAGATAATACGCTCCCCAACCAGACATGTAGCCGGTCTCCGCTCCCATCCAACTGCCCAGCGCCAGTAGGGCAAACACCCAGATGAGGTTCGATTCCAACATGGTTCCAAGAACCGCATAAACCAGAAATGAGAAGAGCAAGAGGAGGGAATAGTGTCCGGTGCCGGTATCCACAGTGAGTCCAAGTTGGGAGATGGCTCCGCCTGTGACGAGCACCGCGAGAAAAAAGATTGCTTCATTGCGGTAGACCTTATCAGGTGCATCCCTTCGCCTTGAAAATCCCCACCGATACAGGCCGGCTGCCACAACGGAAAGCAGAGCGTATTTATGAATGGCCGGCGCTTCGAATATGACCTTGAGCAAGTCCTGGAGCATGCGATCGGAAAGCGCCGCGCTCACCGACGAAACGATGGAGAAGAGGGCAATCCAGAACGAATATTTTGCAAGCTTTCGCCAATCGAAATACTGCACCTCGATCGTCGCAGCCAACGTTGCGGCTTGTGCACCGGGAATGACGCCGTCACGCTTCCATTGCTCGATCGCGTCGTGGACCACGGTGGCCTGCTTTCGGGGGAGCTTCATGAGGACCTCTTCAACGTGTGAGGAGCCGGCTGACGGTGGCGGGTCGAGAATGTGAGTGTATGTGGTTGTGTGCATCCCGTGGACGAACCATCATGTGCAGTATGTCTCAAGTTTCGGCAGGCTAGCGTTGAATGGGAACGTGTCAACGTGGAAGGGATTGAGGGAACAGCTATTGGAAGTGAGAACCGCATCAAAATGCAAATTCTAGGCAGCTAGTAAGGGGCAAAAGTTAAAAGCGGCTGGGCGTTCCAAGAGAGCATTACCGATTAATCGAGACGTACCAGCCTATTATCAGCTGTCAGTGTGATGCATTCGACGCGATCACGAAACCTTTTCTATAGGTGGTGACTTTTTCGAGATAGTTGCGGGTTTCTTGATAGGGAAGCTTGGCTTTCAACTTGTCGTAAAGCGTTGCCGGTCGGAGTTCGTTGATCTGCTGGATCGCGGTCGCACGATTCTTGGAAAATGTCTTGAAGACATTTCCGGCGCCGGTATTGTAGGCCGCGATCACGCAATATTCGCGTGACACCTGATTGGTCACGTCGTCCAGTTGGTCGAACATCAGGACGTTGAGAAACGCCGTTCCCAGCTCGACGTTCGCCTCGGGATCGAAAAGGTAATCGCGCGTCGGGATCACATCCTGGCCTTTTGCGCGGCGGTAGGCCTCTCGCCCACCGCTCGTGGGCACCAGCTGCATGAGGCCGTAGGCCGGCGCTGAACTGACCGCATAAGGATTGAAGTTGCTTTCTGTCCGGATGATCGCCAGGACCAGGCTCGGGCTCATCTTGTATTGCTCGGCGAACCGCATAACATACGGGCGGTATTTATCGGCCTGTTTCTGCGACAGGTTAGCCACCATCTTCATCGTGACATAGGTGGCCTGCTTCTTATTACCGTCCTGTTCGATGGTCCTCGTGCCGGTTTTCTTCTCGATCAGATAATCCGCGAACGAGTCGGCAGCCTCCGGTGTCTTAATCGGTTTGCCTTGCTGATCGAGGACAAGGCCCAGCAGATAGGGTTCTGTTGCGGCGTTCACCGGGATGTCCTTATCGGAGAATAGATCGACCACGCGCGGGTCCTGTGGCGTCAACAGCGTGGTCACGATCGCCCGGTTGAGGCTGTTGCGTGAGTCCTTATCGTCCAGCGTCTCCACCACGATCTCGGCCCTGTCGAAATCCACGATGGCTCGGCTCTTATAGCTTTGCGTATACTTCACGTATTTCTTCTTCTCGGGCAACGTGACTTCTTTGGGGCCCCACTTCTCGACGACCTTGCCCCTGAGTGCTGTATACAGCGCTTGGAAGTCGCGTTGTGCAGTCCTAAGATCGTTCAGCAATCGTTCGGGGTCTTTGGCATACTCATCGAGATGCCGCTTTGCAACCTGCGAAGGATTCTTGCCCTGAACGACGTCGAGCACCGTTTTTCCAGTGCGGCTGGCGAGTGCCTGCTCCGTGGCTGCGACCACGCGATCAGCGGATTCACAACTCAGAAGAGAAAGCGACAGCACAATCAATGCGAGAACGCGAGACGGCAGGCTGTTCATGGCGCGCATTCTACTACAGGAATGAGAAAGCGAATGCAGAATTTGGAAAAAGAGGGTAGGTATGGACGGAAGGACGGCTAATGTGTGGCGAGATCATGTCGCGGAAGTCTCTTCACCGAGGCTATCGAAATGAGCCAAAGTAGGAATGACGGACGCCTAAAGACCCTAAAAGCCACCGTTGAAACACGTTGGTGAGTCCCCTTGAGGAGTTATGGCTAGAGCGGAGCGGCTCTAGGATCAAGGGAAAATGTCCCTGGGATTGTGTAGGCAGGCAAACCGTCACACACTTAGATGTGTAGAGTCCGCGGTGTTGTGACACAATTCATTATTTGTACGTTGACTATCCTATGAGCGCGACCACAAAACTCGGTCCGATTCGAGTCCTCCTCGTCGACGATCATGCAGGAATTCGGCAAGCCCTGCGCAATATGCTCTCTACACATTCGGACATTCACGTGGTAGGGGAAGCCTTTGATGGTGAAGATGCCTGCCGTTCGATTGAACCGCTGAACCCTTCGGTCGTCGTCATGGATCTGAGCATGCCGCGTCTCAATGGTGTGCATGCCACGCGTTGGATCAAGAAGTACTATCCCCATATCGTCGTGGTGGGGTTGTCGGTCTTTGCGGACGATGAAGGAATGCAAACTGCGATGAAGGTTGCGGGAGCCGTCACGTTGATTTCAAAGGTGGCAGCGGTCGAACGACTTCATGAAGAAATCATCGAAGCCATGCAGAAACGATCATCGACATTTCATTGACAATAGCTGCAGCACGGATCCGCTATCGTTCTGTCTTTCCAAAAAATAATGGTTCACCGAGCTCGTCTTTAAGACAGAACAACATGGAAGGGTTGACTCGGTGACAGGCGGTGGTATGCATGAATATGATGCTCACACCGCCGGCTGATTTACCCATTCCACTCAGGCGTGTTTGAGAACTGCTCAGCAGTGGTACTGATAGTGCGCTCGCGCGCATAAGGTCTCTTATACTGGGTTGGGTTTGAGCCGACTGTCTGATCCGGTCACGCATGTTCGAAGGTCCGTTGATGAGAGTCGCAACGGACCAAGTTTGCGTAGCCGAGGGGGGCTGCGCCATGCGGGTTCAATCGTCGTGGAGCCTGCGATCCCGTATCCTCCAACTCCTCACACCTTCCCAAACATCCTCTCAAAAAACTCCCTCACCTTTTTCATATGCTCTTCAATATCGGTCTGCAGATGCCGCGCTCCGGCCTGCCAGTCGTCGGTCGTATAGCCGACGCGTCGGGCCAGGAAGATAAAGTCGTCCGAATCGGGATGGGGCAGGACCAGGTCCTTCGCATTGCCTCGCACCATGCGCAAGCCGTCGATGACCATGCGGACGAACAGATAGGCCTTCCGGAGATTGTCGCCGTCCTGCCGTGTCACGAAGCCACGATCGACCAGCGCCGCAAGCGCTTGAAGCGTATTGGAGGTGCGGAGTGTCGGGTGCTCATGGCCGTGCATAATCTGGAGGTATTGCACCGCGTATTCGATATCCACCACGCCACCCGGACTGTGTTTCACATTGACGGTGCCGCGTTCGACAAGTTGTTTCACTTGTTGACGGCGAAGATCGAGCGCTGTCGGCAAGTCCAAAGGCTCTCCGCTGTACACATAGTCGTCACGATGACGTTCGACCTGCCGGCCGAGTTGGGTATCGCCTGCAACATGACGCAGCTTGATCAGCGCCTGGCGCTCGAAGGGGGCCGCGAGTCCAGCCGGGCTATAATAGTTCGTGATTTCGTCAAGCGGGTTGCTGAGGGAGCCTTTACCTCCGTGAGGGCGAAGGCGCACATCCAAATGAAAGATGCCTTCTTGTTTTGCCTCAATCCAGCGTAACAACTCTTGCGCGAGACGTTCGAAGTATTCGCTATTTTCTATGCCTTGTTTGCCCGCGGTCCGTCCGGTTCCACCGTAGACGAACAGCACTTCGATATCCGAGGCATAGCCCAGCTCGCCTCCGCCGAACTTTCCCATCCCGAGGATGGCAAACGGGCAGGATTTCTTGTTGTGCAAGCGTGGCGGTCCGTAACGCTTGCTTAATGTATCGCGGCAATCTTTCAAGCTTCGTTCCAGGATCACCTCGGCGAGGTCGGTAAGGGCAAGCGAAAAATCGGCCAAACCGGTTCCGGGCTCGACGATGTGCTTCATGTCGATGCGGAAGAGTTCGCGGTCCTTGAAGCTGTTGAGAGCGGCCTTCTTGTCCTCGCCGGTCTTGGCGCGGCTCACGGTCCTGTCGAGTTCCTTCCGTAGCGAGGCTTTAGGCTTGATGAGCGGCGAGTCGCGGTAGTTTTGAAGCAGTGACAGCAGATTGTCGTGTTGCCGGCGGAGAAAATCCTCCCAGAGAAAATCGCTGGTGCCGAGCAGGCGGGCGAGCAGGGGAAACGTCCGCTTGTCGCTCACGAAGTCGAGTGCGCGGCTCTTGTGGGAAGAGCCGGCTTCTTCGACCAGGAGATCAAGGAATTGGTCAAACGCCTCCAGCGCCTTGGCTGGATTGGGAGCCCATGTCAGGGCATGGGTGAACTGTTTGATCAGCACGGCGGCGAGACGAAGTTGCTGCTGATCGGCCTCGTCTGTCAGTTTCCTGCCGTAGCGGTTGCGCACGTAGAAGCGGTCATGGAGTTTGCCCCCGTCGATCTCGAATTCGGCCTTGGTGACATAAATGTCGCGCATAGCGAGCGCATTGGCGAACGCATAGAGAAATGCGGGGGTATCGTCCGACCGAATCTCCATGATGGTATCGGTCGGTGACCGGCTGTTGTCGAACGCGATGTGTACCGTGTGCAACAAGCCGCTGAACGAGCTCTGGCGGCTACTCAGTTCCTCCACCAGGCGCCGATTGACCTGTTGCCGCGCCTCCTCGAATTGACCCGCATCAAGCAGGCGAATGAGGCGGGTCATTTCGTTGCGCAAACCGTTGCGTTCCGCTTCGTCGAATCTGCGACCCGGCAACGGGCGCACAGAGAAGACGTCGATGATTTTCTTACGGCTCAGTCCTGGCCGCTTCTTGAGACGCTTGGCCTGAGGCGATTCCGGTCTGGTGCTTTGGGCGGGCTGCGCCTGATCGGCAAAGGTGTAGATGCGACCCTCATCGATCGTCAGCCCGAAGACAGACAGGACACCACAAATAATTGCAAACTCGGAGAAGTAGTCGTAGGCAACGACCGTGACTTCCGTCCGGCCGCCGGGAAGGTCGGCAATCGACAGCTCGCAGGGATTTTCGGGGGTGAGCAGAGCGGCTGAACGGACATGCTCGACGACCCGTTCTGGCGGGATCTGAGAAAAGTATCCCTGATCCATCCTCGTGACGAAATCCTTGACTACGTCGTTCTCCACATCCTGGCATTGCCGTGCCAAGCTCGAAAGCCATTCGTCGCGGGATAGCGGGGTAACAGGCATCGTGCGGGAAGTATACCCGAAGCGCGAGTTTATTGTGCGCATGGAAGCGCCTCAGTATAATGCCGCCATGCCGAGACCCAACAAGCCGCGCGCCGTGTCACGGACTACTCCTGCCCCGTCTTTTGAAACGTCCAAACCTGATCCTCTCCCGTTGCTTCTCGCTGCCGGACTCGAGCCGGGACAAGCGGAAGGGATCTTGAGGCCGTATGGATTCCGATCCGTTGCAGAGGCGGATGCCAACCTGCAAGCGATGGCCGGGGATCCCCACACGAGACGGCAGTTGGCGGAGATCCTTGCGCCGATGCTGGAGGCAGTCAGCCGGACCGCCGATCCTGATCAGGCCTTGAATCATTGGGAGCGCCTGCTGAACGAAGTGAACCGGTCCGGCTTCCTGGATTATGTACGTCAGTTACCGCGCATGCTGGACGTGCTCTGTACGATCTTCGGAAACAGCGATGCGCTTTCCTTCGCCCTCATCCGCGACCCTGCTCTCGTGTATTGGCTCGGCGAGGTGTCGGTTCTTGAGAAGCCTTCGACCCGGACCGGGATGGAGCAGGAACTCGAAAAAAGCCTACGGTCCGTCCAGTCGCCTGAATTGAAGCTGGAAGCTCTGCGACGGTTCCGCCGTCGTGAAATGCTGCGTATCGGCGTGCGTGATCTGCTGCGTCTGTCGGATGTCCCTGCCACGACTGCGGCCTTGTCGGATGCGGCCGCCGTGCTTATCGATGCGGCTTATCGGACTGTGGATACCAATCTGAAAGTGCGGTACGGCACTCCGATGCATAAGAATCGATCGGGCAAATGGGTGGAAACTCGTTTCGTCGTCATCGGAATGGGGAAGCTCGGGGCGGGAGAGCTCAATTACAGTTCCGACGTCGATCTGATCTATGTCTACGAGTCTCTGAACGGAGAGACGAGGACGGCGCGAAGATCGACACAAGCGGGACTCCTCACGACGAGCGGGATCTCGAACGAAGAATATTTCGAGATGCTCTCGCGCGACCTGACGAAGGCGCTCACCGAACAAACCAAAGAGGGCTCGGTGTTCCGTGTCGATCTACGCCTGCGGGCGGAAGGGACCGTTGGCCGATTGGCGCGTTCACTCGAAGACTACGATCGGTACTATAAGACTCGCGGGCAGGTGTGGGAGCGACTCGCGCTCCTGAAGTCCAGTCCGATCGCGGGGTCTGTGGAGGTCGGGCGTGCCTTCATGCGCATCGTTCACCCATTCGTGTTCGGAGATCGGCGGGCGAAACCGGATACGGCATCCGCCCTGAAAGTCATCGAGGACGTGCGTTCCGTCAAGGATATGATCGATGCAAAAATGGCTGGCCGCGGACACGAGCGAAGAAACGTCAAGCTGGGAGTCGGAGGAATCCGCGAGATTGAATTTCTCGTCCAAACGATCCAAACGTTGGCCGGCCGCGCTGTTCCCGCGTTGATGGACCGCAGCACACTCGGCGGATTGAAGCGATTCGCAGCCGCAAAGTTGATTTCACCGCAGGAACGCGACGCGCTCATCGCCGCCTATATATTTCTGCGCGACGTCGAGCACAAACTGCAGATGGTGCTCGATCTGCAGACGCACGCGCTGCCGGATGAACTGGATGAATTGGAACGCTGTGCCATTCGAATGGGCTATGGCGAGTCTGGCCGCTCAACGGCCAGACGGCGGTTTGCCGCCGATCATGACGCCCACACCGCAGTGGTCCACGAATTCTTCAAGTCGCTCTTCTATGAACCGGGATCGTCCTCGCTGCTGAAGGCGACCTTACGGGCGATCAAGGGAGGTCGGTGAAGACGGGTGCGAATCCATACGGGACGATATCGAGCAGATCCGCTACACATTTCTCAGCGGCTTTGACGAGTGTTCACTCGTGCATTTGGTGCACACACTGGAGGTAATCTTGGCGTTGAGTTTTTCCTCCAGATAGTCTTCCATCCGCTGCCACAGCCCGGACGCAGTTTTCACGCGTTTGCATTTGGCGCAGAGGCAAAGCGTGCCGCGCAGGGTCTTGAGTTCCTGGACGGTCCTGCCCAGCGCCTGGGTTTGGGCATGCAGTTCATTTTCACGTTCGATGCGGCTATCGAATTCTTCCTTGAGGCTCATGGCCATGGAGACTCTGGCTACCAACTCGGCGGGAATGACCGGCTTTCGGATGTAGTCCGTCGCTCCAGCGGTATACGCCGCAGTGAGGTCCGACGCATCGGTCTTGGCGGTCACCACAATGACGGGGAGATGTTCGAGTCGTTCGTCCGATCGGATTCTCCGGCAGGCTTCGAGTCCATCCATGTCGGGCATGGACAGGTCCATGAGGACGATATCCACGCGATCCGAAGAAGCTCCAGCGCCGATTCCCAAGCGTGCCAGCGCTTGTGAGGCGGATTCGGCAAATACGATAGAACGGTATCCTGCGCGTTGGAGTGTCATGGCCAAGAGTTCGCGTTGCTCTTCAAAGTCGTCAACGATCAGTATGCTCATGTCGTCCTCATGTGGTGCCTATTGGGATCGGTTGGGGGTGTCTGTCACAGACTCCATGGCGCGTTCGGCCTTTCCAATGGCTCCGGCCAACGCTTCGATCAGTTCGGTCACTGTCTGGAGATCTTGGGCGGAGGCGGCCTTTTCCAAGCGGTTGCCGATGGAGCCGATGTCGTCCAATTGATAGGAGCCCGCCAGCCCTTTCATGCGGTGACCGATAAAGGCGATCTGCTCGAAGTGTCGTTCGGTAAGCGCGGTTTGTAAGGCTTCGACGTCGCCGCGCCGGTTCTTGAGGAACTTCGGTTTCATTTGGAGCAGGGCTTCGTCGTACGATCGGCTATCGAAATCCGCCACGGCTTGGCCGACTGACTGACTGGCCTGAGGCGTGGCGGTGGCGTAATGCTGGACGGTCTGTAAGATCACGTCCATTTTTATCGGCTTCGTGAGAAATTCATTGCAGCCGGCTTCCAGGCTTTCTCGCCTGGCTTCGTTCATCCCGTTCGCGGTGAGGGCAACGATCGGCGTCCGCGGCCGTCCCTGCTTCAACTCCCACTCACGGATCAGGCGCGTCGCGGTGAGCCCGTCCATATCGGGCATTTGGAGGTCCATGAAGATGAGATCATATGATCCAGACTGGAAGTGTTCGATGACGCGCTCGCCGCTTTCCGCGCATTGGAGTTGGTGCGGGGTATTGCGAAGGTACAGGCGTATGACCTGTTGTGATTCAATCGAGTCTTCCGCCAAGAGAATCTTGATGCCTTTCGGGGGAAGCATGTCCGCAAGAGAAGACTGCCGCATTGCCGATTTTGGGGCGGGTCTGGTCTCATGCGAAGGTTGCGGTGCCTGCACCGGGCGGAGCGGAATCGTGAAGGCGAACGCGCTGCCCCGACCTTGTATGCTTTCTACCCCGATGTGTCCCCCCATCAGGGCGACAAGTTGCTTGCAGATCGACAATCCCAAGCCTGCTCCGCCGTAGTGCCGGTTGGATTGCGAGTCTTCCTGAGTGAATCGATCGAAAATCATCTTGGTATGCGATGGATCAATGCCAATCCCGGTATCGGTGACCGTGAATCTGACCATCTCTCGTCTCGCGTCCTCGGGAGAAGACTCCACGCGTACGGTCACGGCCCCGGAAGCCGTAAACTTGATGGCGTTCCGGATAAGGTTCAACAGCACTTGCCGAAGGCGATAGGCATCCCCTTCGACGTGAATCGGCAGGCCCGGTTCGAGTTCCATCTTGAGCGCGAGGCCCTTCTGATTGGCTTCCGCCGTGAGCATAGCGACCGTTTCGCTCACGATTTCCGGGAGGATGAAGGGATCCTTTGCCAGTTCCAGGGTGCCGGACTCGATTTTGGCGGCGTTGAGCAGATCTTCGATGATCCGCAGAAGACCGTCGCTGGCTTTCATAGACAACTTGACCAGTTCACGCTGCTCCGCTTGCAGTCCGGAACGCAGGAGATACTCGGAAATTCCCATGATCGCATTCAGGGGTGTGCGCATTTCATGGCTCATGTTGGCCAGAAAGTCGCTCTTGGCTTTGTTCGCTCTCTCCGCGGCGAACCGCGCCTTGACCAGCGTCGTTTCGGCTTCCTTCCGCGCCGTGACATCTTCCGAGATTCCAAGCAGATACCGAGGGGTGCCATCGGCGTCGAACAGTGGAATCTTTTTCGTGTGCAGAAGACGGGTGTTGCCGTCACGCGTTCGAAGCGACTCTTCGGGAATGTCCAGCAGACGGCCGCTTGTCAGAGTTTCCCGGTCTTTTGCCGTGAAGAAATCGGCTTCTTCCGCCGGAAAGAAATCATAATCGTTTCGACCTACCAGTTCGGCGCGTGAGAGGCCCATCAAGTCCTCGCCGGCTTTGTTGACCCGGACGAACCGCAGGTCTTTCGCGTCCTTGACGAACACCATGTTGGGAAGGTGTTCGAAGAGAGATTCGACGAATGCGGTGGTCTGCCTGAGTGTTTCTTCCGTCTGTTGTCTGGACCGACGCGCACGGCTGTCGACATACAGCAATCCGGCCAGAATCCAAAGTGTCGCGATTCCCGCTGAGCGATTGATAACCGCCAACGATAGGGGTTCGCCGGAATGCGGCGGCAGAAATGGTTCTCCCATGATCGCGAGGGACCACAGCACGGTGGCCGTCAGCAGCGTTTCCGGCCCGTACCATCGCGCAACGAAGAAGGCCAAGACGAAATAGGGGAGCCAGAGAACGAACCCAATGGGAAAATACAGATCCGCCGCGAAGATGATGAGGCTGGCACCGGTCAGTACGGCGGGTGTAAGCCTATGAAGGGAAGACACCATCGACATGCAATCACTACGCGCAATGGTTAGGCGAATTGGCTGTTCGGCACCATGTCATTCCAGTATAGGCAGGGACGGCGCGGCCTCAAACGCATTTCGAGAAACACGCCTGGCCGGTGTGCGAATGGTGACGGACGAGTCTATCGAAGGCTGTGGCAGAGGTGAGGAATCAGAGATAGCGGAGGTCGCGTTCGCTGGACAGGGCCAGATAACTTTCGCCCCATTGTTCGGGGTTATCGATCGACCAAGGTTCGTCTCGATCGGATTTGAAGCGTAAGCCATAAATGCCGCCGAACACGAGATAGGCAAGGCCGGCTCCGGAATCTTCGACCGGCTGCGCATGAGCCGGGCAAACCGGCATGCCCGGGTCGTTGCCCCAGCCCGTGACCCAATACCATTCTCCAGCCGGATTTCGGTCAAAGAGCCTGATCTGGCCGATCGCTCTCGCAGGACCTGCCTCCTTGAAGCGCGCGAAGATGCCTTCTTCGCAATTGGCGCTCGATTCGACTTCCAGGATCATCATTGGACTCCAGGTGATTCTGACGGCGATTGTATCAAGGAAGGTGGCAGAAACACGAAGGGCCCGGTGGATGTCCACCGGGCCCTTCGTCGAACGTCGATAGCGGCCGGCTATCGATGTCGAGTTCTTAGTACATCCCTTCCATGCCGTGGTTGTGCCCGGCATGGCCGCCCGCGGCTTCCTTCTTCTCTTCAGGGATGTCGGTGATCATGACTTCGGTCGTGAGCATCAGGCCCGCGACGCTGGCGGCGTTCTGCAATGCGCAGCGCGACACCTTGGTCGGGTCGATGATGCCGGCCTTGATCATGTCCACGTACTCGTCTGTCGCGGCATTGTAGCCTGAGTTGGCATTCTTATCGTCGCGCACTTTGCCGACGACCACGGACGCTTCCCCTCCGGCGTTGTTGACGATCTGCCGGATCGGTTCTTCCAGCGAACGGCGCACGATATCCAAACCGACTTTCTGTTCAGCCGGGACATCCTTGATTGAGTCCAGTGCCTTGATGCAGCGGAGATAGGCCGTTCCGCCACCGGGAACGATGCCTTCTTCCACCGCCGCCTTGGTGGCGTGCAGCGCGTCCTCGACGCGGGCCTTTTTCTCCTTCATCTCGGTCTCGGTCGCGGCGCCGACGTTGATGACGGCCACGCCGCCGACGATCTTCGCCAAACGCTCCTGAAGCTTTTCACGATCGTAATCCGAGGTGGTCTCTTCGATCTGTGCCTTGATCTGCTTGACGCGGGCTTCGATCTTCTTCGGGTCCCCGTAGCCTTCGACGATCGTGCTGTTGTCCTTGTCGATCGTGACGCGCTTCGCACGGCCGAGGTCGGTCAACTTCACGTTCTCGAGCTTGATGCCGAGGTCTTCGGAAATGACCTGGCCGCCGGTGAGAATCGCGATGTCTTCCAGCATGGCCTTGCGGCGGTCACCGAAGCCTGGGGCCTTCACAGCCGCCACGTTCAACGTGCCGCGAAGCTTGTTGACCACGAGGGTCGCGAGCGCTTCGCCTTCGACTTCCTCCGCGATGATCACGAGCGGCTTGCCCATTTTGGCAACCTGCTCGAGGATCGGGAGGAGATCCTTCATGCTGCTGACTTTCTTTTCATTGATGAGAATGAGCGGCTCTTCGACTGAACATTCCATCCGCTCGGCGTTGGTGACGAAGTAGGGGGAGATATATCCGCGGTCGAACTGCATGCCCTCGACGACATCCAATGATGTGGTCATCGACTTGGCTTCTTCGACGGTGATGACGCCGTCCTTGCCGACCTTTTCCATGGCTTCCGCGATGAGGTCGCCGATGGTCTTGTCGTTGTTGGCGGAGATGGTTCCGACCTGGGAAATCTCGGTCTTGTTTTGACAGGGCTTGCTGAGTTTCTTCAACTCGCCGATCACGGCCTCGACGGCTTTGTCGATGCCGCGCTTGATTTCCATCGGATTCGCGCCGGCGGTGATGTTTTTCACGCCCTCGCGATAGATGGCCTGCGCCAGCACTGTCGCCGTAGTGGTACCGTCTCCAGCCGTGTCGCTGGTCTTGCTTGCGACTTCGCGGACGAGTTGTGCGCCCATGTTCTCGTACGGATTCTTGAGTTCCACTTCCTTCGCCACGGTTACGCCGTCCTTCGTGATGGTCGGGGCGCCGAACTTCTTGTCGAGAATGGCGTTACGGCCCTTGGGACCGAGTGTCGCCTTGACGGCGTCCGCCAGCTGATTGACCCCCTTCAAAATAGAGGCCCGAGCGGACTCGCTATACAATAGTTGCTTAGCCATACAATTCCTCCCTTAGGATATCGATCGTCTTGCAGATGATGGTGATGTTAGTTCGAGAAAATGCCGAGAATGTCTTCTTCCTTGAGGATCAGGCATTCCTCATCCTCGATCCGGAGCTTGCTGCCCGAATACTTGTCGAAAAGGACCTGGTCGCCGACCTTCACATTCTCGACTTTCTTCCCGACGGCCTGGACAATGCCTCGCTGCGGCTTTTCCTTGGCTGAATCCGGAACATAAATTCCGCCGGATGTGCGCTCCAGCTCCTCGGTGTAGGTGACGAACACGCGGTCGCCGAGCGGCGTGAAGCCCTTGGCAACGTTCTTCTTTTCCTTGGCGGCTGTACTCATATGCAGATCCTCCTCGTGAAAGTTAACTCGACGTATATCTATGATTTAGATCGGGTTCGCACTCGGTGGCGTCAGCCTGGCACCCAAAACGAGCAGAAGCCCTCATCCCACGATACTGAGGGAGAGATAGACTCTCCCATTTCCTAGTCAAGAGGGCCGGCAACAAATTTTATCCGGCCGCCAAAACCAGAAACGGTGCATCCTACCCGATGCATATCCGTAATAGCCAGGGGAAAATCAGATGGGGAATTGTAAGGGGGCTACAGGTGCAAACGGTCAAAATCCTTTACGTCCTTTTTAATGTAATCGCGCAACCGTTTGATGATTCGAGCCTCAAGCTGGCGGGTTCGTTCCTTCGTAATGCCATATTTGTCGCCCAGATCATCGAGGGTCAGGGGGCTGTCTGAAAGAATTCGGTTACGCAGAATGTCCTCATCCCGCTCTTCGAGGGTCTTTGCGAATTCGGCCAGTTTGGTTCGGAACAAGGTCTTGAGCTGCTCCTGTGCCAGCTGTTCGTCGGCCGGAACCTGCTGCGATGGGATGACATCGAGGAGGCTGCCGTCTTGATCCTCTCCGATCGGCTGATCCAGGGACAGTTCCCAATTGCCCAGCCGCTGATCCATCTCGACCACGTCGCGCTCACGAACATTGAGCCGGTCGGCCAAGAGCTTGGTATCCGGTGCGAATCCTTCCCGTTCGAGCTTGGCCTTTTCTTTCTTGAGATTGTAGAAAAGCTTGCGCTGGTCTTGCGTCGTGCCGATCTTGACGAGCCGGTAGGTGTTCAGAAGATACCGGAGGATATAGGCGCGAGACCACCAAGCCGCATACGCATGAAAGCGCACGTTCTTTGATGGGTCGAATTTTTTTATTGCCTGCATCAGGCCGACGTTGCCTTCCTGAATCAAATCCATATGATCGGCGCCTGTATGCAGATATTCAGAAGCGATGGCCACGGAAACGCGCAGGTTGGCCATGATGAGTTTGACTGCGGCTTCGCGGTTGCCGTGTGTCTGGTACTCTTCGAACAATCGCAATTCTTCTTCTTTGGACAGGTAGGGATGTCGCCGGACTTCAGCGAGATATTGCTGAAGCGCAGTGACAGGAACGACCGCCGTGCTGCCGTCGCGTCCGTCTGTCGGTGGAGCCTCTTTCTCCGGCAGGGGAAGGTCCCGCGCCTCCTCTTCCGAAAGCTCCACCACGTCGGGTTCGAGTAACTCTTCCTGTTCGTCTTCGTCTTTGCCTGACTTCGCCATATGATTGGCAGACTATAACAGAAGCTCCGGCGGTGACAACGCTTGCACCTGCGAAACTCCGTCCCTATGATGCGCGACCACACGTAGACGCTGTCTCCATGAATATTGTGACGATATTACGCAGCGGTCATTGGCCGTCGTTGGCCGGTGCCTGGCTGCATCTGACAATCAGTTTCATGGTGTGGTTGATGGTCGGGGCAATGAGTATCCCGCTTGTCCGCGACCTAAATCTCAGCGAGCACGAGACCGCCTGGCTGATAGCCTTGCCGCTGTTAGGTGGTGCGGTTTGCCGTGTCGTCGCCGGTTGGAGTGCGGATTGGATTGGAGCACGGCGGACGGCCGTGGCCATTCTGGCGGCCGAGGTGGCGACGCTCCTGTGGGGATGGCTGGGCGTCGAGGGATATCAGCAGGCCGTGTTGTTTGCATCGTGCCTTGGTATAGCGGGAGCGAGCTTCGCGGTTGCGTTACCCATTGCAGGGAGGGCGTATCCTCCGACTGCACAGGGATTTGTGTTGGGGCTTGCCGCCTCGGGGAACATCGGTACGGTGCTCATCCTATTTCTCGCTCCGCGCTGGACAATGACGATGAGCTGGCATGGGGTCTGCGGACTCATGGCCGGGGCCTCGGGGATCACACTGGTCGTGTTTCTGCTCCTCGTGCCGGCGGAAGGTCCGCGGCAGGCCGTGGGGTCGGCCGGGTGGTGGCATCATGCCGCAGGATTGATTCGCCGACGGACTGCCTATTGGCTCTGCTTTCTCTATGCCGTGACGTTCGGCGGCTTCGTTGGTCTCTGCAGCGTACTGCCCTTGCTCGTCCACGATGTCTATAAGATGGAAGCGGTCCAAGCCGGTGCGTTAGCGGCCGTCTGCGGACTCGTGGGCAGCCTGGTCCGCCCGCTGGGCGGCTATGTCGCAGACAAGCATGGCGGACTTCGCACGCTCTACATTGTCTTGCCCGTCGTAGCCGGATCCGTCGTTGCGGTCACGAGTCCTTCGCTATTCATGGCTGTTTCTATGATGGTTCTTTCCGCCGGCGCCATGGGATTCGGCAACGGGGTCGTCTTTCAATTGGTGGCCGAGTGGTTTCCGAAAGACATCGGTCTGGCTTCCGGAATCGTCGGAGCGGTAGGCAGCCTGGGAGGTTTTGGTCTCCCGATGATCATTGGGACGGTGAAAGGATTCACGGGAACCTATGATCTTGGCCTATGGATCTTTGCCGGATTCGCAATCAGTGCATGGGGAACGGTTATCGTTGCGCTGAAAGGACTGCATGGGTCGAGAACTGAGCCTTGACAGTCGATGCCAAAACAAGGTTATGTGGTAACGCGACTCCGGGGTAACTCCTGAATCTTTCATCACAAATCAGACCCTGATTCGGCGATCAAGAAGATGGCAACCAAAGAACGAGCGGGGACCGGGTTCGACAGCATCGAAGAGGCGATCCGCGACATCAGGAAAGGCAAGTTCATCATCCTGGTGGACGACGAAGATCGTGAGAATGAAGGCGATCTGGTCATTGCCGCCGAGAAAGTCGCACCGCAGGCGATCAATTTCATGGCAAAGCATGCGAGGGGGCTCATCTGCCTTGCGTTGACCCCGGAACGGGTTGAAGAGCTGCAGCTCCCGCCACAGGCCGTTGAAAACACGGCTACATTCGGCACCGCGTTCACCGTTTCCATCGATGCCAGGAAGGGAATTACCACCGGCATTTCAGCAGCGGATCGCGCGACGACCATTCATGTCGCCATCGACCCCAAATCCAAGCCGTTGGATTTGGCAAGACCCGGCCATATCTTTCCGTTGAAGGCTCAGCAAGGCGGTGTTCTCAAAAGGGCGGGTCAGACCGAGGGATCCGTCGATCTTGCGCGGCTCGCCGGCCTGAATCCCTCTGGCGTGATCTGCGAGATCATGAACGAAGACGGCACGATGGCGCGCGTGCCGGAGCTGCTAAAGTTTGCGAAAACGCACAAGCTGAAGATCATCACGATCAAGGCCTTGATCGAATACCGCATGCAGCGGGAAACATTCGTCAAGCGAGCGGCAAGCGCGCGTTTGCCGACGATGTTCGGCGAATTCGAAGCGATAGCTTTTGAGAATCAACTCGACGGCGCGACCCATATTGCGCTGGTAAAAGGGCGTGTGGATGATGGCCAACCCACGTTGGTACGGGTGCATTCAGGCTGCCTGACGGCCGAGGTTCTGGGATCCTTGCGCTGTGATTGCCGTGATCAGCTCCATAAGGCGATGGAGATGATTCAAAAAGAGGGACGCGGCGTCCTGCTGTATCTGAATAAGCAGGAAGGTCGAGGCATCGGCCTGCTGAATAAGATCAAGGCCTACGGGTTGCAGGATCAAGGTAGTGATACCGTAGAGGCAAATATCAAGTTGGGCTTCAAGCCCGACCTCAGGACCTACGGTGTCGGCGCGCAGATTCTGGTGAATCTGGGGCTCCATGCCATCAGGGTGATGACGAACAATCCGCGAAAAATTGTCGGCATCGATGGGTATGGCTTGAGCGTCGTCGAACGCGTGCCGATCGAGATCCAGCCGCATGACGGTAATGTGAAGTATTTGCGGACCAAGAAGAACAAGATGGGACACATTCTGAAAAAAGTGTGACGACTGGCGGCCGCACGGGGCGATCATATCTACGTACACGTATGAAATTGCACAAGGGCTCTCATAATGCCACTGGGCTCAGCATTGGCATTGTGGTTGCGAGATTCAACAAATTCGTGACGAGCAAGCTTCTGAGTTCCTGCATCGATGAGTTGACAAAACACGGCATTGCCCCGAGCGATATCGAAGTCGTGCGCGTGCCCGGGGCGTTCGAACTGCCGCTGGTGGCGCGGACACTGGCCGAGACGAAGCGATTCGATGCGGTGATTTGTCTCGGTGCGGTCATCCGGGGCGACACGCCTCATTTTGATTACATCAGTGCGGAAGCGAGCCGGGGCATCGGACAGGCGGCCCTCGATGCGGGCGTGCCGATCATCTTTGGAGTCTTGACGACCGACACGGTGGCGCAAGCCATCGAACGGGCGGATCCGGCGAAGTTCAACCGCGGTGGCGAAGCCGCCAAGGGCGCGATCGAAATGTCTACCGTCATGCGTTCCATTCGGGCGAGCCGCGGCGAGGGAGCCGCAGCCCGTGCAGCCGCAAAAAATGGAGGAACGGGTCGGACAGCGCGAAGGCGTAGAGCATAATCATGGGATCCCGCCACCAATCCCGTGAACGGGCGCTGCAGATTCTGTTTCAATACGATATCCACGGAAAACCCGGCGTCTGGCTCGATGAATTCTGGAATGAATGCAAGGCCGCGGACGATGTGAAGGCTTTTGCCGAACGGCTCGTGCAGGGTGTCTTGGAACACAAGAGCGAACTTGATGCGCTGATCGGCCGGTACGCGACGAATTGGAAAGTCAGCCGCATGCAGATCGTCGACCGCAACATCCTTCGGCTCGGCACCTACGAGCTGCTGTGGCTGGACGATGTGCCGGCCAAGGTCACGGTGAACGAGGCGATTGAGCTGGCGAAAGATTTTGGCGATGAGGAAGCCGCGAAGTTCGTCAACGGCATTCTCGACAAGGTGCTGACGGCGGAGCCGCGGTTGACGGAAAAACGGGCCGACCCGGACAAACCGGTCTGGAGGAGGGCGGGAGCGTGATCGAGCGGTATTCGCGGCCGGCGATGAAGGCCGTCTGGGACCTCAAGCACAAGTACGAAATATGGCTCGAAGTGGAACTGCAGGCCTGTGCGGCATTCGAGCGAGCCGGACAGGTCCCCCGCGGGACGTCTGCGAAGATCCGCAGGCACGCCAAGATCGATGTCGAGCGGATCGCCGAGATTGAGCTGGTCACGAAGCACGACGTGATCGCATTTTTGGAATCGCTCATGGACTCGGTGGGCCCGGAGCATCGGTTCCTCCATATGGGACTGACCTCATCCGATATCGTCGATACCTCATTGGCGGTGCAAATGACCGACGCGCTGGATCTCATTCTTGAAGGCGTCGGGAAGCTGCTTGCAGCGCTGAGGCGCCGGGCCAAGCCACACAAGCACAGTGTCATGGTCGGTCGCTCTCACGGTATTCATGGCGAACCGATTTCATTCGGTCTGAAGCTGGCGATTTGGTATGAGGAAATCGGGCGCCATCTGCGGCGGTTGAACGAGGTCCGACGCGACATCGCCGTTGGAAAACTGTCCGGAGCGATGGGGACGTTTGCCCATCAGGGGCCGGAGATCGAGGAATTTGTGTGTGCCAAGCTTGGGTTGACGCCGGACCCGGCTTCAAATCAGATCGTCCAGCGTGATCGCCACGCCGCCTATGCCGCGGCGCTGGCCCTCCTGGCCGCCACCATCGAAAAAATTGCCACTGAAATTCGCCACCTGCAACGCACGGAAGTGCTGGAAGCCGAGGAGTATTTTTCTGAAGGGCAAAAGGGCTCCTCGGCCATGCCGCATAAACGGAATCCGATCGTGTCGGAAAATCTCTGCGGGCTCGCCCGGGTCGTACGGGCGAATAGCCTGGCGGCGATGGAAAACGTCGCGCTATGGCATGAACGGGACATCAGCCATTCTTCGGTCGAGCGCATCATCATGCCCGACAGCACGATCGTGGTCGACTATATGCTTGCGCGGGTGACCGACCTCATCGAACGGTTGATCGTCTATCCTGAACGCATGAGACGGAATTTGGAATTGACCGGCGGCTTGGTCTATTCCCAGCGACTACTCCTGCTGCTCATCGAAAAAGGCGCCCAGCGAAAGGAATCGTATGAAGCGGTTCAACGCAATGCGATGGCATCGTGGAAGGGAGCCGGAGGGTTGCAGGAACTGGTCGCGAAAGACCCCTTCATCGCGCAGCATCTGACGAAACATGAAGTCGCGGAATGTTTCGATCCGAAATACTACCTGCGGCATGTCGATCACATCTACCGTCGGGTGTTTGGATCCTCGCGGCACAAGTCTCCAAAACGAACCCGAAAAGGAGCCAGACGATGAGACGATGGTATGGGACCTGCGCGGGATTGATTGCGTTAAGCATCGTATTCCTATCAGCGCCGGCCCTGGCTGCAGGGGATCGGGATACATTGCTCAGCGAGCCGGGGGTGTACGGAACGTTCGCCGTATTCAGCCTCGAAGACGGCTGGGGCAAACAGGACCTCACGACGCGCATCGCCCATCTGACGGCCATGAAAGGCGTGGTCGAGCAGCATCGTGAACGGATCGCCATCGACGTGTATCTGCTGCGAGGCCTTTCAGACCACGGCGATATCATGTTTCGCATCCATGCTCCGGAACTGCGCGATACCCAAAAGTTTCTGGTTGATCTGCAAAACAGCCTGTTCGGAAAATTTCTCGAAACCGTCGGGATCATGAATGGTCTGACCAAGAAGGCCAACTACGTTCCAGGCTTTTCCGATCAAATGAAGGCGGATCTGAAAGCGGCGAGCGAATCCGGCCCCACGCCTTACGCCATCGTCATACCGATCCGAAAAAGCGCCGAATGGTGGGGGCTCGATCAGGACACGCGAGCCGCGATGATGAAGGAGCATACGGAAGCCACCTTGCCGTATTTGAAGACCGTGAAGCGGAAGCTTTATCATTCCAGTGGAGTGGATGACCTCGATTTCATCACCTATTTCGAGACCTCCAAGCTCGAGGACTTTCATAGTCTGGTGCTGTCGCTTCAAAAGGTGAAAGAATATCAGTACACGAGGCGGTTTGGTCATCCGACGCTGCTGGGAACGGTCAAGTCGTTGGACGGGTTGATTGAAACTCTGGCGCAGTGATTGTGGGAGTTTCGGAACAGGGTGGGAGAGGGGTATGACGTCAGGAACCATGCTCTATGAAGGCAAGGCAAAGAAAATTTTTGCCACAGGCCACCCTGACCAGGTGCTGCAATACTTCAAAGACGATGCCACGGCGTTCAACGCACTGAAGCGGGGGACAATTCTCGGCAAGGGAGTCATCAATAACAAAGTGTCCGAGCGGCTTTTCCGGCTGCTCGAACAACAGGGAGTGCCGACGCATTTCATCGAACGGAAGAGCGATCGTGAGATGCTGACGAAGAAGGTCACGATCGTACCTGTGGAAGTGGTCGTGCGGAACGTCGTCGCCGGGAGTTTGGCCAAGCGGTTAGGATTAAAGGAAGGCGAACCGATTCATCCCCCGCTTGTGGAGTGGTACTACAAGAATGATGCGTTGGGTGATCCGCTGCTGTCCGACGAACACGTGCGGCTGCTCAATCTCGCGACACCCGAGCAGTTGGCCCAAATCAAGCGGCTCGCATTGAAGGTGAACGGCGTATTGCAGCCGTTTTTCGGTGAACGCAAGATGATTCTTGTCGATTTTAAACTGGAGTTCGGCGTCCATAAGGAGGCGCTGATTCTGGCCGACGAAATTTCGCCGGATACGTGCCGCTTCTGGGATCAGACGACTGGGGAATCGATGGATAAGGACCGGTTCAGGAAGGATATGGGAAGAATCGAGGAGGCGTATCAGGAGGTGTTGAGGAGGGTGTGCGGATGAGGTGATGCGGTGCCTACGGCCGCTCGCTCATGGCCTCTCGGAACGACCCTTCCGGACTCGGCCCGGCGGAAGCCTTCGGAAATTCCCTCGCGGACTCGGTCAGTTTCCGCGTTCCTCCCAGGCCGAGTCTCGATGGGGCCCCGCTCCTCCGGCCAATTCCGCTCGCCGCCGTACGGCACCGTTTGAGACGCTCCCCATCCTTTTGGAAGGGGAGTAGGAGGAAGAGATGCTTCGGGGGTTTTTGAATTACGGATTGGTGGCGGCGGTGCTGGTCTGGGCTGCTGTCGTCGGAATGATGGCCTATCGTTTGGAGGATTCACCATGGCGTTGGGCGTTCATCGCGCTGGTCTTCGGGGGGCTGCTGACCGTGGTCGGGATTTTCAAGATCAGACGGTATGTCGACAATATGAAAAAAACGGATGAGGAGAAGAGCGAGCATGAAGGCCAAAATTCACGTCACCTTGAAGCAAGGGATTCTCGATCCGCAAGGTAAAGCAATCGAGCACGCGCTGGATCATCTCGGTTTTGCCGGCGCCGCCAACGTGCGGGTCGGAAAGTATATGGAGCTTGAGGTCAAGGAAACCGACAGAGTGAAAGCCGAGGTTCAGGTGAAAGCCATGTGCGAAAAATTATTGGCCAATACGATTGTCGAAGAATATCGATACGAATTGGTGTAACCGTGAACATTGGCATCGTCGTCTTTCCGGGATCGAACTGCGACCATGATTGCGAGCACGTCTTTCGCGACGTGTTGGGGCAATCCGTCACGATGATTTGGCATAAGGAGACCTCGCTGAACGGTCTCGACGCTGTCGTGTTGCCGGGAGGGTTCTCATATGGAGATTATCTCCGTACCGGCGCCATCGCGCGATTTTCTCCCGTGATGCAGGCGATCAAGCAGTTTGCGGCGGGTGGAGGGCTGGTGCTCGGCATCTGCAACGGATTTCAGATTCTACTCGAGGCCGGTTTGCTTCCCGGTGTGATGCTGCGGAACCGTTCCCTCCACTTCATTTGCAAAGACATCTATCTGAAGGTGGAGAACGCGGCCACGTCATTCTCCGGACTATGCCGGTCCGGTCAGGTCCTAAAAATCCCGATCGCGCATGCCGACGGCAACTACTATACAGACCCGGTGACCCTGGCGGGGCTGCAGGCCAACGCGCAGATCGTGTTCCGGTATTGTACAGAGGAAGGAGAGGTGACGCCGGCCGCCAACCCTAACGGCTCGTTGGACCATATAGCCGGCATTCGCAATGCCGAGGGCAACGTGCTGGGAATGATGCCGCATCCCGAACGGTGCGCGGAGCCGGTCTTGGGAAATGAGGACGGGCGATTGATTCTGGCATCGATGGTCGAGACATTGAAGGCGCTGAAACGGCCGGGAACGGTCGCGGCGAATCGGTAGCGTTTCAGTCGTCCAGCGATCCCAGACATCCGGTCAGTGGTTGTACATCCTGTAGTCGATCCATGACGGTCCATGACGCGGAGCGCGAAACCGATGTGCAGTTTCAGGCGTGCGTCGCCTTGCAAAATAAGGCCCTGGTAGAGCTCCGCAAAGCGAGAAATTTCCGGCTTTCTTTTGCGGATTATCTGTGGGGCCGGCGGCTGACGCTGCTCTACGAGCGCTACCATGGTGTCTCGCACGAGATGGCGGAATTGCAGCAGTCCGTCGCGGAAATTCAACGGGACCTGAACGAATCGAAGGCGGCGGATCATCACTCGCGCATCGCGCTGCTGACCAATCAATTGCAGGGTCTTGCCTTGGTGATGTCTGAGTTTCGCGAGACCTTGTCCAGCCTGTCCAATCAGGTCATTGCGAGGCGCTCGCTGGGCATCTCAGTGCTGGCAATCTTGTTGGTGATTCCGCAAATGTGGCTGGCTTTGAGGCAGGTCGATATTTCCGAAGGGCAGGACGGCGTGCTCGCTCGCCAAGATCAAATGGCGCGCGAACAGCTCGACATTGCCAAACGTCAGCTAACCCTGTCGGAAAAGCAGGAGGAGACCAACGCGTTTCTTCTCGCGAAGCGCGCAAATCTCAAGCTGCTCGTCAATGACCGTGAGGGTGAGGTCATGCTGACGGATCATCGCGCCGAATTGAAGATCGTGATCGAAAATGCCGGGACGAAACCCGTGAAGGGATCATACTGCCATTTGCTGGTTCCTGCGCAATTGCGCCCGACGGCGACCGGCTCGCTGGACAAATATCACGAAGACGAGATTGGTGACGTCCTCTACTCCGTATTCCGTTGCCGTATCGCGGACAGCATTGCTCCACGGCACCACCATCAAGTCGGGGCCATTGTGGTCAATACGATGAAGGCTCCGGGCAGCCACAAGGTGCTGTGGGAGTTTTCCACTGAGGACGGCATCAATAAAGGCGAAGTGCATCTGCGTGCCCCCGTTTCGCGCAAGTAGTCGAATGGAACGGTAACATCGATTCATAGGTAGAGGACCAGACCTTTATGACCGCACACGCATCCACGGTAACCAAAGAGTTGATCGCGCAACATAATGTGAGCGAGGACGAGTACAAGAAGATCGTCGAGATTCTGGGACGCGAACCGAATCTGACCGAGCTTGGAATGTTTTCGGTCATGTGGTCGGAACACTGCTCGTACAAGAGTTCCCGGGTGCATCTGAAAAAACTACCAACCACCGGTCCCCGGGTCGTGCAGGGGCCGGGCGAGAATGCCGGGGCGGTCGATATCGGCGACGGTCTGTGCGTGGTCTTCAAGATGGAGTCGCACAATCATCCTTCCTTCATCGAGCCTTATCAGGGAGCTGCAACCGGCGTCGGCGGCATTCTTCGCGACATCTTTACGATGGGGGCCAGGCCGATCGCCTTGCTCGACTCGCTGCGATTCGGTGGACTGGATACGGTCAAGAATCGTCATCTGATGAAAGGAGTCGTCGCCGGTATTGCCGGATATGGCAACTGCATGGGCGTGCCGACGGTGGGCGGCGAGGTCCGGTTCGACGATATCTATTCGCTCAATCCGTTGGTCAATGTGTTTTGCCTGGGAATTGCGCAGCAGAACAGGATTTTCCGCGGCACGGCCGCAGGGGTAGGGAATCCGGTCATCTATTTCGGTTCGAAAACCGGACGGGATGGCATTCACGGCGCCACCATGGCGTCCGACTCTTTTGACGATTCAGCTGACCAAAAACGGCCGACCGTGCAGGTCGGCGATCCGTTCACCGAAAAACTGCTCTTGGAGGCCTGTCTCGAATTGATGGCGAACGATCTGTTAGTGGGCATTCAAGACATGGGGGCGGCCGGACTGACCAGTTCGTCCTGCGAAATGGCATCGCGGGCGGGGAACGGTATTGAACTGGATCTCACGCACGTACCCCGCCGTGAGCCGGGGATGACGCCGTACGAGCTCATGCTTTCCGAATCGCAGGAACGTATGTTGATGGTGGCAAAGGCGGGGAAGGAGCAGGAGTGCATCCGAATTTGCCAAAAGTGGGATCTCGAGGTGGCAGTGGTCGGCACGGTCACAGCCGACGGTATGCTGCGAATCAAGGATCAGGCTAAGGTCGTGGCCGAGATCCCGGCGAAGGCGTTGGCGGATGAAGGACCTCGGTACGAACGACCCTACCAGCCGCCTGCCTACCAGGATATGCTGACGAACCTGAATTATGATGCGATCGCCGACGTGAAGGATCCCGGCGGAGCATTGCTATCTCTGCTCGAGTCTCCGACGATCGCGAGCAAGCGGTGGATCTACGAGCAGTATGACCACATGGTGCGCACGAATACGATGGTCCGGCCGGGATCGGACGCCGCCGTTGTCCGTATCAAAGGGACGAACAAAGCGGTTGCCATGACCGTTGATTGCAACGGACGATACTGTTTGCTTCACCCATATGATGGCGCCCGGCTGGCCGTAGCGGAAGCGGCGCGCAATCTCGTCTGTTCAGGAGCTCACCCCATCGGCCTGACCGACTGCTTGAATTTCGGTAACCCGGAGCGGCCCGATATCATGTGGCAGTTTGTGCTGGGAATCGAAGGGATGAAGGATGCCTGCGAGCATTTCCAGATCCCGATCGTCAGCGGGAACGTCAGTTTTTATAATGAAACGAATGGGTTGTCGATTTATCCCACGCCGATGCTCGGTATGGTGGGCTTGATCGAAGATGCGGACCACATCATGACACAATGGTTCCAAGAGGAAGGCGACGCGGTTGTGCTGCTCGGTAACACGAGGGAAGACCTGGGAGGCACCGAGTATCTCAAGGTTGCCCATTCTCGTGAGCAAGGGTCGCCTCCATTTCTGAATCTCGATGCTGAGAAAGCCGTGCAGGATCTCGTACTCAAAGTAATCCATGAGGGACTCGTTCGATCAGCTCACGATTGTTCGGATGGAGGGTTGGCGGTTGCATTGGCTGAATGTTGCGTTTCGTCGCCGGGCACGAGGCGAGGGGCTGTGATAAAATTACATCTCGATTCGTTGCGGCGTGATGCCCTCTTGTTCGGCGAAAGCCAATCCAGAGTGGTGCTATCGATGAAGCCGGATTACGTGCAGGCGGTTTTGCAACGGGCAGCCGAAGCGGGTGTCCCGGCCGCAACGATCGGGACGGTTGGAGGAGATCGACTATTGATCGACGTGGAAAAGGGGCGGTGGACCGATGGCTGCCGCATCGATCTCCCGACCGAGACGCTGTATGACCGGTGGGCGAATTCACTTGGGCGGATATTGAGCCACGAGTAACACGGATGCAGACACAAAAAGATCTTCCCCTCGTCACCCCCGACAAGTTTCATGACGAATGTGCCGTGTTCGGCATCTATGGCCATGAGGAAGCCGCCAACCTGACCTACCTGGGTTTGTACGCCCTGCAGCATCGAGGGCAAGAGGCGTCCGGCATCGTATCGGGAGACGGGGAGCAGTTTTGCGTGCAAAAGGGAATGGGGCTCGTCGCCGACATTTATAATAAATCCGCGTTGGAAAAGTTGCCAGGCCACATGGCGATCGGCCACAACCGCTATTCCACGACCGGAGGCAATGATCTGAAGAACGTCCAGCCGCTGACCGTCAACTTCGCATTTGGTAATCTGGCGCTGGCCCATAATGGGAACCTCATCAACGCCCAGGTGCTGCGACACGAGTTGGAAGCCTACGGGGCGATTTTCCAGTCGACATCCGACAGCGAAGTCATCATTCACCTGATCGCCCATTCGCGAGCCGATACGTTCTTGGCGCGTGTCATCGATGCGCTCAGTCAGGTCCGCGGGGCATTTTCAGTCGTGCTGATGACCGACAACGGCCTGATCGCGGCAAGGGATCCCTACGGCCTGCGCCCACTCTGCATCGGAAAAATTCGGAGCAGTTGGATCGTCGCGTCCGAGACCTGCGCCTTCGATCTGCTCGATGCGGAATATGTCAGAGAAGTGGAACCCGGCGAACTGGTGGTGCTGAGCGAGCAAGGCATGGAAAGCCATCACCCGTTTCCGACCGTCAATCCGGCCATGTGCGTGTTCGAGTATGTGTATTTTGCAAGGCCGGACAGCAAGATTTTCGGAGCCAATGCCGTTTATGCCACGCGTAAAGCCCTCGGGAGACAGCTGGCCGAGGAGTCGTGGGTTCCGGCCGACATCGTCATCCCCGTTCCCGATTCGGGAGTCCCCGCGGCGCTCGGCTATGCCGAAGGCGGCGGCATTCGATTCGAGACCGGTCTGATCCGCAATCACTATGTGGGGCGCACGTTTATCGAGCCGGAACAGTCGATCCGGCATTTCGGGGTGAAGGTCAAGCTCAATGCGGTGTCGGAGGTTCTGGAAGGAAAGCGCGTCGTGGTGGTAGACGACTCGCTTGTGCGCGGGACGACGAGCCGCAAGATCGTGAAGATGATCCGTAATGCGGGAGCCAAGGAAGTGCATATGCGAATCAGTTCGCCGCCGATTATCTCTCCCTGTTTCTACGGGATCGATACGCCTACGAAAAAGGAGCTGATCGCCTCCAGCCATTCGACCGAAGAAATTCGGAAGTACATCACCGCCGACAGCTTGGCCTATCTCAGCCTCGACGGCATGTTGAAGGCGGCTCCTGGAACGCCGACTCAATACTGCAGTGCTTGCTTCACCGAGCGATATCCGATTTCTTTCACGAGGGCCGAAGAATTGCAGCTTGGATTGTTCGAGCCGTCCTCGTAGGCATTGCCGCGCACGGTCTTTCCACAAGAGCCTCTCCGTTACGCTCCAGCCCATGCATCCCCATGCGATACCGGCGAAAACTGGATTTCCCTCCGGTCCTTGCTACACTGAGGCGACCATGTCCGGTCTGGTGTCGAAATATGTGACCATCGCCCAAGCTGGTGCAACCATCCTCCGTGTCCGATGGCTGTCGAGACGAAGAAAGCTGCCGCAGGTGCTCGCGATATTGAGCCGGGCGGCGACGGTCACGGTTGGTTCCCGCACGCGTATCGACGATGCGGTGTATTACACCGATCGCTGGCTGGAATTATTCCCCTTTCAAGCCAGAGGCAATTGTTTCCCACGAACGCTGGCGCTGTACTCGATCGCCCGACGTGCGGGATATCCGGTCCAGTTTCACTGTGGCGTCCGGAGACGGGGATCAGGACTCGATGGACACGCGTGGCTGACGTTGAACGGCTCGGCATTTTATGAGATGAACGAGGATTGGAAGTCGTTCACCGTGACATTCTCCTATACGGTTTAACCAGGCCGGTACGGGCAACGCCACGGTCTCATGCGTCAACCCGTGAGGCCGCCGCCCGGGCGATGAGCACGATGCGATGAACACGATGTACGTCCTGACAGAACGGACCCGAGCGTTCGTGGGAACCCTTCGGCGGGCCCTGCATTTTGTGTGGCTGAGCAGTCCGGGTCTCACGATCAGCGGCACGCTGGTGCGGGTGATCCAAGGGCTGCTGCCGCTGGCGGTGTTGTACCTGACGAAACTCCTCATCGATGCGGTGACCCGAGAACTGAGCGGAGGGGCGCAGGAAAAATCCTTGGCGTCGATCGCCTTCTTTCTGGGCGGCCTCGCCGGTGCCGCCGCGCTCAACGCGCTGCTGACGGTCGTCGCATCATACATTTCCCGAGTCCACTTGCAGGTGGTAACCGATCACATGCATGCCCTCCTCCAAGCGAAATCGATCGAAGTCGATCTCGAGTACTATGAGAATGCGAACTATCAGGACACATTGCACCGGGCTCAACAGGAGGCTCCGTATCGCCCCACCGCCATTCTCAATTCCCTGCTGCAGCTCGTTCAGGACGGCATCTCGCTTCTGGCAATGGCGGCTGTCCTCTGGTGGCTCCATTGGTCCGTCATTCCCGTACTTATCGTGTCATCCGCTCCGTATTTTTTCGTCCGTCTCAAGCAATCGTCCTCCCTATTCGCCTGGGAGCGTGATCGGACTTCGCTCGAGCGAAAAGCCTGGTACTTCAATTCTCTCCTGACGATGGGCGTGTCCGCCAAAGAAGTCCGGCTCTTCGGTCTTGGGCCGCGCGTGCGGCGCTGGTTCCAAGATGTCCGAAGGATCCTACGGACGGAGCGGATTGCCCTGGAGCGTCGGTGGGCGTTGGCCAACTTGGCCGCCCACATGATCGGAGTGATCGGTGTTTTCGGTCTGTACAGTTTCGTGGCATTGCGGACGGTTCAGGGTACCCTGACGGTCGGAGACCTCGTGATGTACTTTCAGGCCGTTCAGCGGGCTTCGACTTTCCTCGAAGGATTGGGGTGGGGGCTGTCAGGACTCTACGAAAGCAATCTGTTCCTGTCGGCGCTCGATGACTTCATGGCTGTCAAGTCACGCCTGCCACTGGCATCGAACCCCGTGAGGTTCCCGGCTCCCATTCGAACCGGGTTGGTGTTTGAGAAGGTATCATTTCAATACCCGGAGGATGACAGGCTCGTGCTCCGGGACTTCACCTTGTCGATCGCCCCGGGCGAACACGTTGCGCTCGTCGGAGCGAACGGAGCGGGGAAGACGACGTTGGTCAAATTGCTCTGTCGACTATACGATCCGACGGCCGGCAGGATTACGATCGACGGCGTCGATATTCGTGACTATGCCATCGACAGCGTGCGCGGAGCCGTCAGCGGAATTTTTCAGGACTTTGGAAGATTTCAGCTGTCCGCCAAAGACAATATCGAGTTGAGCGTGACCGCGGGGAACTCGGATTTGGCCGCTGTCATGAGTGCGGCAAGGCAAGCGGGGATTCACGATGTCATTGAACGGTTGCCGCAGGGGTATGACTCACAGCTGGGTAGGAATTTCGACGGCGGACATGAGCTCAGCATCGGGGAGTGGCAAAAGGTGGCGCTTGCCCGAGCCGTGCTGCGCGAATCGCAGATCCTCATTCTCGATGAGCCGACCAGCGCCATGGATGCCAAGGCGGAGGCTGAGTTGTTTGAACGGTTCCACGAACTGGCTCGCGGGCGCATGGCGCTGCTCATCAGTCATCGCCTCTCGACCGTCAAGATGGCCGACCGGATTTACGTCATCGACAACGGAGGAATTGTCGAACAGGGCACCCATGACGAGTTGATACAGCTTCAAGGCTTGTATGCGACGTTGTTTCTGACCCAGGCCCGGTATTACCAGTAGTCTTCAGCTCAAACTGCATCGCAGTTTTACTTACCTGCCTAAGTAGGGGACTCTCCAACTTCTGGTGAGCTAGTCAGGTTGAGCATGCGGAGCTAGTCTCCGGTCAAGAACGCCGGAATGGTATGGCGTTTTGCCGGAGACACCTTCCCGTGATCCTCATTCTCGCCGACACAACAGATCCATGGGCAACGCTGCTGTATCGGGAACTGCGTCATAGCGCCGCAACGGTTGTTTGGATTCCCCCGGCACAGCTTCTGGAACGGGTGCGGCTGAACTGGTCGGTCCAGTCGAAACGCGGCATTCCCACCGGGTTTCTCAGTATCGATGACACAACGGTGCCGCTTTGCGAACTCACGGGAGTCTTCGCACAAACTCCGTTCACCCTTTCTGTTGACCCAGAGGGATTGGATCCGAACGATCGAGAATACGTGACAAAGGAGGCCACGGCGGCCTGGCTGGGATTGCTCAACGCGTTACCCTGTCCTGTCATGAACAGGCCTCTGCCGGGAGGCCGCCCGACCATTCTTTCCGGTCATTCCATCCTGGCAGGTCTCGTGGCTGAACACGGATTTGAGCTTCCGCCCTCCTTGTACACGATGAGCAAGGATGATGCGGTACACCGCTTTGCCGTCTGGAAGGGCGCCGTCTATCTCAAGCCGGTGGGTTCTCACGAGGCCGGGATCTACCTGCAGCCGCAGGACGGTGTCGAGCAGATCAAGCGTGTACTGGAGCACCAGGCCGTCACGATGCAGCAGGTGCCGGACGGTCGGAGGGTCACGGTGTATGTAGTCGGCGGCAATGCTGCGGCCACGTGCGTTCATTCCGATGACTGCTCTGGCACAGACTTCGCCTTGTCTCCGGTCCCGGCGGAATCCTGTACGAAGTTGACCCGTGCGCTGGGTCTGTCATTCGCGGAGTGCCACCTTGTTGTCACGTCCGGCAGGACGTGCTGCCTGGATATCAGTAGTACTCCCGCCTATTGGCGCTGCCCGCGAGAAGTGCGGCAGCGGTTGATTTCCCGGCTTGCCGATGGTTTGTCCGAACCGAGGAGCTTGTTGCTCGATGATTCTCTTGATGGGCTCCATGGCCGATCCGATACTCGCGAACACCTGTGCCAGACTCGCAGCCCGGAATGTTGAACTGTTGCTGATCGATCCGGACGCCGAAGGCGACGACTTGGAGATGATGTGGTCGATGGATCCGGGGTGTCCGGTGAACTGCCTGCAAATCGGAAACCGTACAATCGGCATCTCTGATATCGAGGCCGTCTATTTGCGGGGAATGGGCGGCCGGATGCCCCGAACCGTCAATGAACGGATGAGGCTTACCTGTTTATGGGAATTCGTAGACCGGCTGCCGGCATTGGTGGTGAATCCCAGACAGGCATCGCATACCAACATGTCCAAGCCGTACCAGCTGAGGCTCATTGCCTCGTACGGGTTCCAGATCCCCGAGACACTCATCACGATGGAACCGAACGAGGTCCGGGCGTTCTATCACGAGTACAACGGACGCGTGATTTATAAGTCCATCAGTGCGGAACGCTCGATCGTGAAAACTCTTACGACGGACGACTTCTCCAGACTCGACCGGATTCGACATTGCCCGATCCAACTTCAGGAAATGATTCCCGGCTTCGATATTCGGGTCCATACCGTGGGAGACCGCGTGTTTGCCACCGAAATTTGCTCCGGAGGTACGGACTACCGTTACGCCGAACGTGAAAATCTGACACGGTCGATGCGGGCGATGGAACTCGAAGCCTCCGTGGAGGCGCAATGTTTGAAAATGGCGAAAGGGTTGGGACTGAGCCTGAGCGGGATCGATCTTCGACGCACTTCCGACGGGGCCTATTACTGTTTTGAGGTCAATACCAGCCCCGGCTTCACCTTCTTCGAAAATCATACCGGCCAACGAATCGGAGACGCATTGGCCGACATGCTGTGTGCGGCGAGAGCATGAACATGGGTGCGAACGTGCGGAAAAGGAGGAAGCAGCACAATGGATCGACAGCCGTTTATCACTGCCGATTTGAGGCCGGATATGACCGTCGACAGCGGGCTTCACCGGTCTGCGATACGTGAAAGCGCCACGACTGTTCAACTGGCCGATGCGGCCGCCGCGATTCTCTCCGAGGAAGAGCTCCGCCAGGTGGACCGCGGTCGTCCGGGCCGGACGGAGGACATCATGGCCACGGTGCCTCAGCCGAATTCCAACGTGCAGGGGACGACGTTGGACGAAGAAACGGTCCTGCTGGATCTCAGCACCGGTCGTTACTACACACTCAATCGGGTGGGATCCGCCATCTGGCACGATTGCAACGGTGTGAATTCCCTGCGGGACATCCAGGAACGTCTTAGCTCGAGATTTGAAGCCCCGCTGGAACGCATTGCCGATGATCTCCTCGCTCTCGTGACGCAGCTGAGTCATGAGGGACTTTTAACATTGGAAAGGAGGTGAATGAAGAATGGAATCTCACAAGAAAGAGACCTACAGCGAGCCTGTGTTGACTGCTCATGAACTCCTGCGCGATATCACAGGCCAGAAGTATCGGGAGAAGGAAAGAGACAAGTTCAGCGACAAGAGCGGCGTCGAGAACTAGACAACGGTCTTGTTGTGCGAGGTTCATACCCAGCTGACCGGTCTTGACGGCCGGTCAGCGCCTGAAGTCGCGGCGGGTGTGAGATGTAACCAGTGAGGCAACCGATGGGCTCAATCACCGATGCGCGTACGTATCGATTTTGTCTGCACGGAGTGGATCTTCACTACGAGACCTCCATTCCCTCGCTGGCGGCTCCCGTGCTCTCCTTCCTTCGCCATTTTCATACGCCGCCGGTATCTGGCGGTGCGTCGCTGACGATTCGGTTCCAAGAGGCGAAGAGCCGCGAGCAGATTCCTATCAGAGCATCCGACTCTGCAAAGCTCCTGTTTTCCGGTACCAGACCGTCCATGGGAGATTCGCTGCGATCGATTTGGCGCTGCGATGTCAAGCAGGACGGTTACCTGCTCATCGCGGATTTCCACGAGCAGGGCTTGCTGGCCATTGATGGACCGGCCGGGACGGTGGAGGGGTATTTCGTAAAGCCGGATGCCATGCATGCGGACGTCTGTACCAGCTTTTTCCATTACGCGCTGACCGAGTTGCTCAAGCGCCGCGATCTCTTTACGGTGCACGCGACGGCTCTGGAATATGGAGGCCGGGGCGTCCTGATTCCCGGATACAGCGGGCAGGGTAAAACGACGTCGTTCCTGTCGCTCCTCCGTGCAGGCTATCGATACCTTTCGGATGACTACCCGTTACTCCGGGACCGTGGAACGCACATGGAATTGTTGGCATTTCCAATGAAGATCGATGTGACGGATCGTACGGTTACCATGTTCCCTGAGCTGCACAATGCTCCCCCAGGCGTGCTGCATCAGGGGATCTGCAAAAAGTACTTTCAGGTGGAAGACCTGTACGCGAATTCGATCGGCCAATCCTGCACGCCGGCCATGATTCTGTTCCCTCACGTCGTCGATGTGCCCCACAGCTGCCTGGAACCGCTTCCGAGGAGCCGTGCGCTCGAGGCGATCATGCCGCAGGCTCTGTTGGTCTATGACAAGGACGTTGCCGTTCGGGAATTCAAGGCGCTGTCTCATTTAGTCGAACAAGCCGATTGCTATCGGCTGCATTTCGGCCGTGACGTACTCGATTTGCCGAAATTGATTACCCCGCTATTAGAGATGCGGCGGAGCGCGTAACGGCCTCATGACAATAGACGGCGTTATCTGGGCTCTCAAGAAAATCGCGGAGTACTCGCTCGTGTCGGTTTCGTCCTGGGACGCGTTTTTCACCGGCATCGGGAGGGCGGCCCGGACGTTTACAGACCTGGAAAGCGGAATGGCCTGGCCCTATCTCCTCGCAAGCTTCACGATTGCCGCCGGCGTGTTCATGTACGCACGTCGGCGAGGTGAAGCAAAGCCAGGCACGTTTGTGTCGTTCTTATTCCCGCGCGAGGTCTACGGGCATACGTCCGCTGCGCTCGATTACCAGTTCTACGCGATCAACCTGGTTCTCAAGTTCCTGTTCTGGGTTCCGATCATGACAGGCATGGGCATGATCGGCTACAAGGCAATGGCTGCCATCCTCGTTGAATGGATGAAATGGGAGCCGCCAGCGCGGTTGTCGACGGGGCAAGCACTCGGCGCCGCCTTTGGGTTGTTTGTCCTGTATGACTTCGTCAATTACTGCAGCCATGTTCTCTTTCATAAAATTCCGGTCCTGTGGGCTTTTCACGAGGTCCATCATTCGGCACAGGTGATGACGCCAATCACCGCGTTCCGGGCGCATCCCATGGAATTATTATTCCCTGCGCTGCTGCAGATGCCGGTGATCGGATTCGCGGCGGTTTTCTACCAGAACGTGGCGCCGCGTGATTTGGAGGTCGATACGGTTTTTGGAATCGGTCTCTTCACATTCGCATTCGGCCTGCTCGGACACCATTTGCAGCATTCACACATCTGGCTGTCGTTTGGGCCGATCCTAAGCCGTCTGTACATCAGTCCTGCCCAGCATCAGATCCATCACAGCGTCGATGCGCGGCATCGGAACAGGAACTTCGGGGTGAAATTCGCCATATGGGACACGCTATTCGGGACGCTCTATGTCCCACCGGGTCGTGAGACGATTCAACTGGGTGTGCCGAATCAGAAAACAGTGGTATTCACGTCCGTTACACGGATCTACTTTCTTCCATTCGTCAGAGTCTGGACCTCGTTCAGAGGTGGTCAGGCGGGAAGAATCTGATGCCTGTTCAATCCGGCAGGGCCGCAATGCGCAGCGCGAGCACGAAATCGAAGGATTGTGACATCGGGCATGTGACCCAAGAGGCCAGGCTTTTGCTTGCGTGCTCGCGAACGTCAATGAGCGATGCCGCGCGGTCGCAGATCTTGAATTTGGCGACTACGATTGACAGCTGGCGGGCGGTCGTTGAGCTGGCCCGTTATCATGGAGTCGCACCGCTCATGTACCGCGCACTTCGTCTGGTCTGTCCGGACCTCGTTCCTAAAGAACCGCTGGATGCATTGAGAAGTTTAACCCAGGCGGGGGCGTTGTTGAACCGATCGCTCGCGCAGGAGTTGATTCACCTGTGCCAGGCGTTTGACGAGCAGAGCGTCCCCGTCATCCCGTTTAAGGGAGCGACGTTGGCGGTGGCGGCCTATGGCGATCTCGCCCTTCGTGACTTTGACGATCTGGATTTCATCGTGCCGAAGGAGCGCGCGTCGGATGCGCAACAGGTCTTGTGGGCGCAGGGGTATCGTCCCCGGGACCGCTCGCATGGTCCAATGCATGCCGAGGAGCCGTATCATGTCTTTGTGAAGAAGCAGAGCTTGTTGCGAATCGACCTGCAATGGACCATGGCGCACGAACGGTTCTCGTTTCGGCTCGACCGGCCTGAAATCTGGGACCATCTGTTGCCTGTTTCAATCGGCGGCGTTCAGATCCGTGCCCTCGCGCCTGAGGAATTGCTGATCGTGTTATGTGTCCACGGTTCGAAGCACGCCTGGGAACAGCTCAAATGGGTCGCCGACGTATCCGAATTGCTCCGCTCTCATCGGGTGGATTGGAGGCGGGTGTTTGCCGTGGCCAAGAAATGGAAATGCCGCCGGATGTTGGTGCTCGGACTGATGGTGGCGTATCGATTATTGGACGCTCCTCTTCCTGGTTCGGTTGTCGCTGGCCTTGCCCGCGAGGGCGAAGTGGCTGCGCTGGCGGGACGGATGCCCAAGAGCCTACTGACACGTCCGCAGGAAGGCATTGATGACCAGGACAACGCCGCACTGTATCTGTCTCTGAAGGATTCCCGGTGGAATCGATGGAATTTCGGATTAACCCTGCTCCGTGACGACCATCCTGTCGTGCATGATCCACCCGCTTGGCTTCGTGCAGGCTCCTCACTGACCATCTTGGCGGGGATATTCCAGCCGCTGCGCCGATGTGCGGCGCAGTCCCGACATGTCAAGCGACTGCTGAGAGCCGTAGGGAGACTTCATGAGCATGCCCCGTAAGCATGCCCTCCTCGTCACCACGCATCTCCTCACACATTATGAGTGGTCCCGTTGCTCCCGAAAAAAACTGCGTGGTAGGATAAGCTGCGCAGAACAACAAGACCGGTAGAGAGAGGTCTGCCGGTTCATCGGGGACTGAGTCGGAGGCCCTCCGGCCCCTGCGCGGATTCATCTGAATTTCCATTCATGCAGAAGGGAGGCGCGTTATGAAACGGCTGGTTCTCATCGCAGGCGTGCTGCTGTGTCCGCTGCTTGTGACACAGCTCCTTTTCGCCGCCGGCTTTTTTAAGATCGGAGAGAAAGCCCCCGGATTCCAACTCACGGCCATTACAGGCGAACCGGTTTCGCTGGATGCTGTCAAAGGGAAGGTCGTCGTGCTAGGGCTTTTTCATATTTGTGATCCCTGCATGATGCAAGGCACTAATCTGCAAAAGGTGTACGAGGCCACGCAAGGCAAGAACGTTGCCGTGATTGGTATCAATTCCAACGGCAATTCAAAGAAAGATGTCGGAGAATTTCTGTCCGCCTTTCCTGTGAAGGTGACCTATCCCTATCTCCTTGATCCGGGAAAAGTCACGGATAAGCTGTATGGGGGCGGCAAATTCATTCCCAACGTGTACGTCATCGATCAACAGGGGGTGATCAAGTGGCAACGCGTCGGGAATATGGACCTGGCTGGAGCGGATGTGATTCTGGCTGAAGTAGAAAAACTCCTCACGGCCGGTTCATCTGCGATGTAGACGAGGTCGGGCTGTGCCGGTGAAGTTGGAATCGAACCGACAACTGTGACCGAGCGAGAGGGATGCGCATGGATGAGATGGAACAGGGGAAACTCAAGTTTTTGGAAGTCGTGCAGGCCGTCGATGCGGCGGTCCAGACGGTCATCCCGGTCACGCCATCCAACAGCATGTTCTTAATCTCGTTGACCAAGGGTGCCAATAGAAAATTCATCACGGTGTCAGAAGACGACATTATCGACCTTCCCCATGAAGCCGACATCCTCACGAAGGTCACGAAGACGGTTCGTGATGCGGTTGCGGCGCTCTAGCGGGTTCAGCGCCATGGCAAAAAGCACTCGCACGGGCCGATAAGATCATGAAAGCCATTCTTCCCGGTATCTGGCAGTGGTCATGGTTTTCCGAAGAGAAACAGATCGATTTCAACGGGCTGTTTCTCAGCATCGGGGAACATAAGATCATTGTCGACCCTCCTCCCATGACCGCCGAAGCGACGACGCTCATTCGCCGGCAAGGAGGAATCGACTACATCGTCATTACCAACCGTGATCATGTCCGTGAGGCGATTGCGTGCCAAGCGGAATTTCATTGTCAGTTGCACGTGCCGGAGGGTGATGCGTCGCAGATGGATCTCACCCCGACGAAGACGTTCAAGGATGGGGAGCTGTTGGCCGGAGGCATGTGGGCGATTCGTCTAAAGGACCAGAAGTCTCCCGGCGAATGTGCCTTGTTCATTCCACAGGGGAAAGGCATCATGATCGTCGGGGACGCGTTGATCGGAAAACCGGCGGGCTCAGTCGGTATGTTGCCCGCGGAGAAATACGCCGATGTCTCCAAGGCCAAAGACGGGCTCACGCGGCTGTTGAAATATCAATTCGATAGTCTCCTCGTCGGAGACGGTGCATCCATACTTTCCGGCGCGAAATCAGTCGTGGAGAGTGCGTTGGTGACGGTATGACAACACTGAAGAACGGTCTGTCCGAAGACCTTAACCGTCAGGGAAACGAGCATTTCTCGCATGGCAACTATACCGATGCCTACACGTGTTATGCCAAAGCGCTTGAGTGCGACCGTCTTACCGGCGATCGGCGTGCTTTGGCCGCCACGCTTGGCAATCTCGGGAATATCTGTGCTGTCAGCGGCAGGCGGGAGGCGGCTCAGGAGTATTATCAGGAAGTATTGGAGCTGCAAAAGATTCTAGGCGACGAAAAAGGAATCGGTACGACATTGGCCAATCTGGGAAACTTGCGGGCCGATGCTGGTGAGTGGACCCGTGCCAGAGCCTATTATCTCGAGGCGCTCGATTTGATGACCAAGACTCGTGATGAAGCGGCGAAGGCGGTTCTCTATTCGGACTTGGGCTTGGTCTCACGGGAGACCGGTAAGTTTGACGATGCGGTCCGGCAGTACGAGCGCTCGCTGACGTTGATGCGCCGCTTGGGCAATCAAGGCGGAATCGCCGATGCCTGGCGAATGCTGGCCCGCACCTTTCTGATGCAGCAACGATACGATGACGCGATCGCCTGTTGCCAGACCAGCTTGTCCGTCGCGGAACGCTCCCGAGATGACCTGCGGACAGGCGGCGCCCGCTATATTCTCGCCCAATGTTATGAGGAACTCGGCCGGCTGGAGGAGGCCGGTGCGCTGTTGGAACAAGTCGTCGCGATGGATCGAAAGTACCAGCTGCCGAAATTGCAAGAAAATGTCGGACGGCTCGAACGTCTTCGGGAACGGGTTGCCGCTCTCGCATCCCTCGAATTGAAAGAATCCCGCTCATGAGCGACGCGATGTCACCGCTCTGGCCCGATGTGCGCCGAACGCTCGCCGAGTCATTCCCTCAAAGCTATGATCTTGAACCGGGAGGCGCCCTTGCACTGGATCTTGGACAGGACGGCTGGCTGCTGGAAATCAGGCCGGATGGGAAGGTGTTGTGCCAATACGGGGTAGCCATGGACGACGTGATGAGCCTCATGTCGGACGGCACGCCCGAAGATCTCGGTACCGACGAGGTGGCCAAGCAGGCGAAGTATTTCATCCAGCCTGCAGTCTCCAAGTATCGCGACCTGCTGTTGAAATCAGGATTTGCCGAAGAGTCGGAGATGAATGAAGAATATGTGGCCGTCTCCTTCGAACGCCCGGTCGATTTCCACAATGTCGGTAAAGTGCAGGATCTGATCCGGTGGTGCTGCAGGCAGATCGGCGGCAGCATGTGATGAAGGCGATCCGCACCTTCGAAGAATTCCGCGATGCGCTGCATGCCTACCGGCTGCCGCGCGTCATGATTGCCGCGCTCGAACTCAATGTGTTCACGACGCTCGATCGCCGGACATGGGCACTTCCCGATTTGGCTCGCGAACTGAAAGTCAGCGAACGAGGCCTTCGTATTCTATGCCGGACTCTTGCGACGGCTGGCCTGCTCGTGAAGTCAGGGAATCGATACCGCAATGGCCCTCTTGGCGCCACGGGGTTGAATGCGAACCACCCCTCTTTTCACGGAGCATACCTGGAATTGCTGAGAAACCATTGGCATAGTTGGTCGAGAGTGACGGAATCCGTTCGAACCGGCTTGCCGTTGGATCGCGACCATTCAGACGAGCCCGATTATCGACGGCAATTCACCTGGGCCATGCACCATCGGACGCTCGAAATCGCACCCAAGATTGCCGCTCATCTTTCCTTGAAGGGTGCCGGATCGTTATTGGACCTCGGCGGCGGCCCGGGAACGTATGCCCTCGCCTTTCTGGCGAAGAATCGGGGATTGCATGCAACCGTCTGCGACCGGCCGGCGGCGCTCGATGTCGCCAGGGAAATTGCGGCCACGCATACCGCAGGGAAAAGACTTTCTTTTATCCCGCTCGACCTGCTGTCGGATGAGATCCCGGGAACCTACGACGTCATTTGGTATTCAAATGTGCTGCACATCTATTCGCCTGAGGAAAACCGTACAGTATTCCGGAAGGCCAAGGCCGCGTTGAGTCCCGGCGGAAGGCTGATCATTCAGGATGCCTTTCTCCATGATCCTCAGGGGATCTATCCGGTGGATGCCAGCTTGTTTGCGGTGTCCATGCTGCTGTTCACGGAGACTGGCGACACATACTCCGTCAAAGATGTCACCGCGTGGTTGGCCAACGAAGGGTTTACCGCGATCCGGTCGCTCCGGATGAAGAAGGAGAACGAAGATTGGGAGGGTGGAATCCTCGAAGCGAGGAACGCTGCAGTGCCTGTACGAAGGAGACGCCGCCCATCACGATGAGGCCGACATCCAGTAGCCCGCTGAGGGCGTGCTCTAGATAGAGTCCATTCGAGATCTCTCCTGCCGCAACCATGCTTGTCACTGTTGCCAGGTCCAGGGCCAGGTTGATGGTTCCATACCCGACACATGCCATGGCCGTCCAAGCCCATCCGATCAGGACCAGACCTGCGAGCATGACCGGCATTACAACAAGATAGACGGACCACCAAAGCTGTCCTGTCGTAGAAGCTTCAACCATGCGAGGAGACTGCATGGTGACAGCGCCGATCAAGATCAATAGGGCTAGGACGGTGACAAGAAAGCGAGCATGGGGCATGGCGGGATCATAGCGGTCGCTTGCATTGGCCTGCAAGGGACCTGCATTGTGACCGCATGCAGCGGCAGGATGTACGGGATCGGCGTTATGAGGAATGAGCGACCGCAAACGAATCAATTGCTGATCTATGATGGGCGGTGCCGCATGTGCGTGACGGCGAAGGAGGGATTGGAACGACTGAGCGACGATGGTGGATCCCATCCCGTACGAATGATCACGTACCATAGCGACGAAGCGAGGCAGGCATTGAAAGGGTGCTATCGGGAGGGCAGACCTGAAGCCGCATTTTTAGTCAAACCGGACGGGACGATTTCAAGCGGACTCGATGCGTTTCTCCCTTTACTGCCGGGTTTAAAGGGTGGACGGTTTCTCGTCGTCCTTTTCCGTATGTCATGGGTGAGGACGTTGGGGAATGTCGTCTATCGAGTTATTGCCAAGCATAGGTACCGGCTGTTTGGCGAAGTTACAAAAGGTTCATCGTAGCGTATCGATCCTCGTCTTCCAGATCATCCTAATACACAGCCCCCGTTTTTCAACCCGTGGGCGGTGAATAACCTGTGATCTGTACAAATCTGTCCAACTGAACTTTCCCCCCCTTTCGGGGGTTGCACGCCTACAGCGGAGGAATTTACCCTAAAGCCCTCAACAGAGATACTCAGTCTCATAGGAGGGCCGACACAAGATGCGTATTCGCTCGGTTCTAGAGTTACTGAGAGTGTTACCGACACTGTTCATTTTCTCCGTTTCCCCCCAGCCTGTCTTCGTGCCTGCGAGGCGCCCGCATCAGGGCGTATTTCGCTATGCGGCATTCCTTCTTTTTGTAATCTTCATGTCCGGTTCAGCAGGTGCTGAAGAGTCCATTTCACCATCACAGCATACAAAGCATATCGTGGCGGCAGGCATTGGATTTCAGAATGCCGAATCTTCCTCTATCACTGTCCGAACCTACGATGCAGAATCAGGCGAGATTTTATCTGATGAAACGTATGACCTCGATATCAAAGAAGACGTCCATGCATCAGCTGGGCGAGGTCGTGAACGGATCTTTGCAGGAGGAGTGGGTGTCGAGCGTGACGGATTGAGTGAATTTTCCCTCCGTGTATACGACGCCGAAGACGGGAGGTTTCTCTGGGAGGGCCGACTGAACCTCAAAGTGGACAGTGGCGAACTCGACACTGTTCGCGTTACGGCTCGCGTCCAGCCCCGCGCGGTGCTCAGGTTTACATCGCAGGCTACTTCCGGCGCCGGTCAGCCCTATTTTCTCCTTCGAGCCATGAATCCGGAAACCGGACAACTGGCATGGTCCGATCAGTTTTCCGCCGCCTTGGGCGGCCCCGCGCGAGCGGAACGTGTTCACGATGCCACTGTGGAACCGGCGGGTGCCTCGGCACCCGATATCGATTTCCGTATCAGGATGTTCGACGAACAGGGTCGGCAGATGCTGTGGGAGGACAAGCTCAGCCCAGTGCTGGCTGAGGACACTGCATGGACCGGCCAGGGCAGCGAAGCGGCGCCGGGGTTTCTGCCCGGTTCATCTCTTGTCGATCAGGAACCGAAGAGGGGAGCAGATATTTAATGCTCGCGCCGTTGAGCCGAATAGAGTGTGGACGAAGCTGTTACCCTCGTTTTAATTCTCCGTTGAACCGATCCTTCCACCCCGATTCGAACTGCTCATACGACATTGACAGTTGAGATTGAATGGCGGCATTGAGGGACTGCCTGGCCTTCAGGTGGGTGAGCAGCTGATTGACACTGTGTTGACCAAATCGCTCGATCATATAATGGACAGCCGAATTGGCTTCGACATACGCCATGGCAGCCGTTTCAGGTGGTAAGTGTCCCCAAGCGCCTTCCAATGCTGTAAGGGGAATGAACGTCCAATCCTGACCCTGTGCCGGTTGAATACCGGACCATGTTTCTCCCGACAACTGCATAGCCAACCCTTCGTTCAGCCAGGTGGGAATGGCGGTACTGCCGAGTCCCAACAGATCGTGCAGCAAGGCGTGTGAGAATTCATGCCGCAAGACCCGTGTGAGCCATGCACGATCGGTGGTGGCGCCCTCGGTCGGAATCTGAATCCGTCCAAGGACAGAATCAAATAGCCCGTCTGCCCACAACGGGGAACCCGTTTCACTTTGGAATTCGGATTTGGTTTGCAGAACGACCGTGATCGGTTTCGATGGAAAGTGTCCGAACTTTTGTCCGATCTCACGATAGGCCTCTTCCAGGATTTCCTGCACGACGATCCAGGTATCCGGATCGGCTTGCCCATCGAACTTGACCGTAAAGTGGGTGCTATCCCGCCTTGTCAGCCGGTCCTCGGAGTCCTCCGTCCGCTTAATCTTTGCCGATACTGTCCGGAGATACGATTGTACTGCGGGATCTTTCCCGGATCTGTCAGTGGCGTGGTCAAGGTGCCGGGCTGCCTCACGCAGCCGGTCGTGTTCCCGCAGATAGTCCGCCATGGCGAGATGGGGAAACGGTTCATCCGGCGCGAGAGTGATCAAATGTTCAAGAAAATCGAGATTCATGGCCGGATCCCGCAGCTCCCAGTATGCATGCGCAAGGTTGAGGAGGATGACCGAGTTCTTGGGATCGAGGGAAGCCGCCTTCTTGAACGTATGAACTGAGATTTGCGTTCCACCGATCTTCTCTTGTTCGATTCCCAGATTATTCCACAGGATCGCGAGATACGGACGTACTGCGGGATCTGAAGCCATTTTGGATGGCGCATTGGCGAGTTTGGATTCGACCAGCTGCAGATTGCCCTTCTCCAGTTCATCGCGGACTTCGGCCAGCATATCGTGATGCCTTGTTTCCGGCACCACACTCGGATCGATCGTGCGCGTCTGCTTCGGAAGCGGTTCATTGGCATCCAGGTTGGAAGCATCTCCAGACGCCGGCGATTTCTCGGATGGCGGAGAATCCGATAGCGGAGGAGGGACATGATGCAAATACGTTGGTTTCAGCCAAGCCCCGTAAAGAATGATCAGGGTGACGACGATCGCCACCTTGTAGAGAAGCGGGGAGATGTTCCTGCGGTACATGAGCGCGGCCTTTCTATCAGAGACCGAGTGTAACATCGGAGTGAAACTGCGCAAAGATTTCACATGAAATCTGCTGAACAAGCGACTCAGAAGGGCCAGGTCGCGTTGAGCGGCCGCCAAGCCTGTGGTAGCATCCCGCGACATGTGGCGCTCAACCGAGCCCAAGCCCCCCGAGCCGTTTCGCCAATGGCTGGATCGTCTGGCTCGTCCGATCGAGTTCGCCAGCCGGGATGCGTGTGCGCACCTGCCCAACGTCAAAAATCTCGGAAGTTTTGTTTCGTCGCAAGTCATGCAGACCCTATCCGAGCATGTCTATCCGCGTGCGGTGGAGGCGGCGCTCCTGAAGCTCAGGGCGCTATTCGCCGACGATGTGCAGTTGTCGCTGCAAGAGCGCCAAGCCCGCCTGCAGGAGGCCATCGTCATCGTGAAGGCATTGCGGGGCATGGAGCGGGATTCCGACCGTGCTTGGCATGAGCCGGAACCCGTCGCAGTAGTCCGTGGGGAAAGACGGAGCGAACCCCAGGCCCTATGGACGCTTCCCATCCGATATGTGAAGGGCGTAGGCCCCAAACGGACTGCTCTTCTCCAGCGATTGGGAATTGAGACCGTGGAACAGGCGTTGTGGACGATTCCCTGGCGCTACGAGGACCGATCGGTCATGACTCCCATCGGACAGTTGACGCCCGGCATGCCGGCGTCGATTTGTGGGACCATCGTGCGGAGCGACGTCAAACGCGCCAAGCATCGCCGTTTGACGATCCTGGACGTCTATATCGAGGATACGACCGGCCGGATGCAGGCGGTATTTTTCAATCAGCCGTACCTGGAGACGCTGTTGACAGTCGGCACCCGTGTCATGATGAGCGGGCGCGTGGTTGCCGGAGCGCGGGGCTGGGTTGAGACCAGGATGGAAGTGTCCCAGTACGAAGTCGTTGGATCAGAATCCGAAAATCCTCTTCACGTGGGCCGGATTGTTCCCATATACCATGAGACAAAAGGATGGACTTCGCGGCAGATGCGACTCCTGATACGGGACCTGTTGGATGCGTATCTGGACAATCTGCAAGAGATTCTTCCTATTCCTGTACGCGCGCGCCAGCGTCTTCCTCCATACCATCAGGCTGTCGAGGAAATACATTTTCCAAAACGGGAGACCCAGGTCGAACAACTGGAGCGTGGTACGTCGCCGGCCCATCGTCGGTTGGCATTCGAGGAGCTGTTCGTGTTCCAGCTGGCGCTGGCGATGCGTCGACGCTCGGTCCAGGAGGAGACGAAGACGGTCCGGTTCAATCCGAAAACGCCGGGGATTCGCAGGTTAGCTCGTGCGTTGCCCTTCACCTTGACGGACGCGCAACAACGGGTCATTCGGGAAATTCTCGATGATATGGGCTCTCCTCGGCCTATGAACCGGCTGGTTCAGGGTGATGTTGGGTGCGGAAAGACCATTGTGGCGTTGCATGCGATGGTATTGGCCTGCGGATCGGGGTATCAGGCAGCCTTGATGGCCCCTACTGAAATTCTTGCCGAGCAGCACTATCGAAATATGAAAGGATTGCTGGAGTCGCTGGGGCTGTCGATCGTCCTCGTGAGCGGCCGCGGGCGCGGGGCGCAACGGAAAGCGACGCGGGAATTGGTGCGGTCGGGCAGAGCCCACGTGGCGATCGGCACTCACGCACTGATTCAAGAGGGCGTCACATTTTCCAAACTAGGATTGGCGGTCATCGATGAACAGCACCGCTTCGGAGTGCTCCAGCGAAAGAATCTCGGTGAAAAGGGGTATAAGCCGGATGTGCTCGTCCTGACGGCCACGCCGATTCCACGTACGCTGGCCATGACGGTCTATGGAGATCTCGATGTATCGACGATCGATCAGATGCCTCCTGCCAGAAAGCCGGTGAGGACATTTCTCTATTCGGAATTCCAACGGAGCCGGGCGTATCAAGTCGTGAAAGACGAGTTGCGCGCGGGCAGGCAGGCGTATGTCGTCTATCCGCTCGTCGAAGAATCCGAGAAAACCGACCTGCGGGCGGCGATGCAGGGAGCCGAACAGTTACAGCGCGGGGAATTGGCGGACTTCAAGGTTGCGGTGCTGCATGGCAGGATGAAACCGGAGGAAAAGGACCGTGTGATGACGGCGTTCAAGAACGGAGCTGTTCAGGTGCTGGTCTCTACGACGGTTGTGGAGGTCGGCGTCGATGTGGCCAACGCCACCGTGATCATGATCGAGCATGCGGAGCGATTTGGTCTGGCACAGTTGCATCAACTTCGCGGGCGTGTGGGGCGCAGCGAACGGCAATCCTATTGCCTACTGATGGCATCCCGGACCGTTGGTGTTGTGGGAGGAAAAGCCCGTTCGTCCGGGGAGCCTGCTTCTGCGGCCAGGGCCCGGCTGGAGGCGCTTGTACGATCGACCGACGGATTCGTGATTGCCGAAGAAGATCTTCGCATCAGGGGTCCAGGTGAAATGTTTGGGCTTCGGCAATGGGGCATGCCGGAATTCCACGTCGCGAACGTCGCCCGAGACGCCGATATTCTTCTGCAGGCACGGCACGAGGCCGTCGCCTTGCTCAAGCTGGACTCTCATTTGAACGCGCCAATGCATCGTGGCTTGAAGGAGGCTGTCCACCGGCGCTGGGAGAAGAAATTGGATTTGGGTTCGGTCAGCTGATGCCGAACGTGCCTCGCTTGTTGTGAACAACCGATTCGTCAAGGACGTGAACCATGGGACTGCTCCAACGCCTGAAGCATGATGTGAGGACCGGCTTGGCGACGCTGCGATGGGGTACCGCACAGGCGGCGAATCGTGCGTTGGAGGAAACGGAATTGCTTCGGTTGCGGCTACAGATGAGGAAGATCGATCAGCAGCTTGTTGAACTGTATCGCGATGTGGGTGAGCGGGCCGTCAGTTTGCGGGAAGCCGGAGAACCGGTGGAACGTGTCATGTACGATATGGAAGTGGGACGTCTCGTCAAGGAGATCCACCAGCTCAAGGATGCGAGTAGGAAGCTGGAATCCGATATGGCGGAGATCAAGAATTCCGAATGAGTGCAAAACGTCTGGCTGGTGTCGATATCGGTACATTGACCTGTCGGTTGCTCATCGCGGATGTTCCGGAGCGCGGTCCGCTCAACGAACTTCATTCCGAACGCCGAATCCTTCGTCTCGGTGAAGGGGTTGACGGGACGGGGGGCCTTGCCGAGCCAGCGATGGAACGTGTGATTCGATGTCTGATCGACTGGCGCAGAGTCATTGAGGACTACCGTGTGAGCGGGATGACCGCGGTGGCGACGAGTGCCGTACGGGATGCGAACAACCGGTTTGAATTTTTGGAACGCATTCGACGCGAGGCCGGGTTTAGCGTAGAAATCCTTTCCGGAGAAGAAGAAGCGCACCGCACCATGCTCGGCATTCGGGCAGGGTTACCGGAAGGAAGGGACGACGTTCTGGCGATTGATATCGGCGGAGGCAGCACGGAATTCATCCGTGCCCGGAAAGACGGTTCTCTCCATGCCAGATCGGTCGATATCGGTGTCGTACGGCTCTGTGAGCGGATGCTTCGACATGATCCGCCGACAGATGAGGAGGTCCGGTCTGCTCGCCGCTGGATACGGGAGTCGGTTCTCAATGCTCTCAGCAATTTCCCAAGCCAGGGGTGCCGTGGATTCGTCGGTACCGCCGGAACCATTACTTCACTCGCCGCGATGGCTCAAGGTCTTTCCCGTTACGAGCCCGCACGAATCCATAACTATCGATTGACCCTCGACGCCATCGTCGGTTTGGAAACCAAATTACTGGCGCTCAGCAGCGCAAATCGCGCCGGGTTGCCCGGCCTAGAGAAAGGGCGGGAAGAGGTGATTGCGGCTGGTGCGATCATTATACGTACGATCATGGAAACATTGGGGGAGACTATTTGTCTCGTCAGCGACGCAGGTCTCAGAGAGGGTGTGATCATACATCTCGGCATGCAGCCGACGGGGATGGAGATGTAATCGGATGAGATCTATGACTCGAGCCTGCACGTTCTTGCCACGGAGTGGTAGCGACTCACAACGTAGCAATCGGTAATTCCTCTGCAATCCAACCGGCTATCTTTGCGAATACCAGCGGTAGCCCTTGTTCTCCGTGAACGCGGCCTTCGGCGTTGCGCCTGGCTTTTCCAGCAAAAGGACCTTGAAATCGATCAACCCAAACCAGGCGGGATCAGCCACGTCATGGTAGTGGGTTCCTTGCAATTTTGACAACATGTCTCCCAGAGCCTGGCACAGTTCGCCCTCGGTGTACGCTCGGACGACGAAGGGTTTGTCGAGGGCCTGACAGAACCGTTGAATCGTGTAGGCCGCTCCGGTGCAGAGCACCTTGGTATCCGGCTTCATCGTAAGAAACTGAGGAAGCGAGACATAGTGCTCCTGAAATCCCAGCCAACGTACGGCCTGGCGCAAGTGCTCATACTGGACTTCATATTCCGTGTGTCCCGGCAATTTTACCGGTGCCGGCCATCCCTCTTCGATTCCGAATTCCGTGAGGAAGGCCCGCCCTCCGGGTTTGAGCACCCTCCACAGTTCGGAAACAAAGCGGAACGGTCCAAGGTTGAAAATGACATCGTCCGGTACGTCGGACCCGATCGGCAGACGGACCCGCCTGATCCAATCGAGCGCTTCTTGATGTTGGGGGGTCTCGCCGATGCCAGAAAGTAATTCCTGTTTTGTCAGTTTGACCGGGGTCATATCGGCCATATTCTCGTTGTCCACGACCAGATCGATTGAATGGTCTTTGAACGGAAGCCACTCTCCGTTGGCCTGGGTCCCGGCGCAAGGCCAGCCTCCAGAGCGGGCCCGCGCGATTTGCAGCCTGAGAAACGGTCTGGTGATATCGACCGAATAATATTTGAGTCCCTGCTTTTCGAACGGCAACAGTTCTTTGCCGAGTTCACGGGCAACATACCCCAAGCCGCCTCCCACTTCGACGATGACCTTGGGCTTGGGAGTAAACCAACCGAGACGACGAAATTTTTGCATGAGGAGCCGGCCGTAGGTCAAGCCCTGCAAGGCCTCGGTCGGTTCACGGAACAGGTGGGAGACCGTCGTTTCGATTGCATCGAAATGACCGTCGTCTTCTCCGCTGTCCTTGAGGTCGTGTACGTGGAAGTCCTCCAGATGTTCTTCGCCCTCGAACCCTTCCTTTCCGGACCACCCCTCACGGATCTGCTGAAGGAGGAGGTCCCACTTTGCGGCATGACGGTGACCCCCAGGAGGATTTTCTCCAAAGTAGCAGAGCGAGTAGTTGGGAAGCGCCCATCGTTCAAGATGCCATTGCCCCGGTTGACCGTCAGGGCCGCAGACTTTGCTTCCGTATTTCGCCAGCAGATGTCCGAGAGTGGTATGTCCGTTCATGGCCCTGAGCATTTCAAGTCCATGGCGATTGAGTCTGATCAGCGGAAGATTGTCATCGAGCGGCGCGAACCACCATTCGTCGTCCCGGTGCTGATACGCCACCAGGTCCGGAATATGCCATGCCAGGAGATTCAGCACATCTCCGGTGAGGCTTTTCGGCTCGTGTGCGACGACCTCGGGTTTCATAGGCGTAATGGTCGTGGAAGCCTACACGAGCAGGTTCAGTGGCTGCAAGGAGTGACCAGGCTCAACGATCAAAGTTGAGAAGGAAGAGGGGCGGATTCCGTGATTGTCAAAGTCCCGCGCATGATTGGATGGACCCGGCAAATGTATGGATAGTTTCCGGGAGCGAGACCTGGAAGCGTGAAGGTGTCGTTGGGCAGAACGATGCCGGAGTCGAAAGCACAAGACGCGCCGTCCTCAAGGCAGCCCATGTGGGTAATCGTATGCTCTGTCGGAGTCGGATTTTCCCATCTGATGGGAACACCCGTGGATACTGTTGCAGATTTGGGGACAAAATACGGAGATCCACTGTCGATGATGATTGCCGTATAAGAGGGCGTTGCCGCGGTGATGGGCCAAGCTGTCAATAGCATGGCGATACACGCAAATATGATGATTTTTAGTCTCATGGCGACTCTAGTAACCATTCTAACACGACAATCAATGGGATAAACCCCCCTTGTCCGTCCAGGAGTGCCATTTGTCCTTGACCTAGTCCGGAGAGTTATACGATTCTGGCTGGTGCGGTCCAAGCGAGGATCAATGCCACAACCCCGTAAATCCAGAGCCTTTCGCATCGAGGTTTTCATATGGGCGCTGGGCCTCTCGCTTGTAATTCTTCCGGACGGAACGGCGAAGTCGTTTGTCATGATAGCCCCGGGCGAGGGCGTCAATGTGGCTTCCGGTGAAAGCGTTCCGGTTGCCATACAGGCGGGTCAAGAAGCCAGCGTAAAACATGTTGCATTTTATTGGTATCGATGGGATGAGGAACCACTTGCCACTCGTCGGGGCTCTCCGGCTTCATTTGCCGGAGCAATAGAAGACCGTTCAATTTCAGGAAACGTGAAGGTGCCTGCTGAAGGCATCGGGATGATGCGGCTTCTCGCTGTGGGAGAGGTGAGCCGGGGACGGCTCGACGGTTATGAAGAGTTCGATGAAGTGACGGTACTCGTCGAACCCAGAGCATCGCTGAGTTCGGTAGAATTTTCGATACAACAGCCCTGGCGCCTGGACACGATCGGCAAGCGATGGGAGGTGCCCGTCGTCGGACAGTTCGATGACGGTGTCGTGCGTCCATTGGCTGGGTTACGCGCGGGGAGCCGGTTCAGCTCTTCCGACGAACGGGTGATCAGTGTGGATCAATCCGGTTGGCTTCGGGTGAGGGGAAACGGCCGGGCGCACCTGACGGTCGAGAATCGCGGGAAAGTGGGAACCCTTGAAGTGCTCGTTCATGCGGACGACAGCCCGAACAGGGAACCGATTGCACAAGTGGAAAAGGAATTGCGCGTCAAGTCCGGCAGCCTCGTGATTCTCAGCGGTCTTCGCAGCAGCGATCCTGACGGTGATCCCTTGAAATACGAATGGAGACAGCTCCGCGGGCATCACGTGCCGCTCACCAATGTCGACCAGGTCAAGGCCACGTTCATCGCTCCGCCGGTCTCGGAGAGCAAGCGCTTTCAATTCGCCCTCACGGTGACGGATATGGCCGGTCCCGATCTTGTGAAAGGAGCGCAAAGTCGTCCGGCCCTGATCACGGTGTGGGTCGATCCGTAACCAATCAGCGAGCTCACGCCATTTCGTCGTCACGAAGAAGTGAAATCAAAAGAGCCCGTTGCAAGAGCCCATAGGTTCATGCTAGATGAAAACTTGAAAACGCTATCCACTCTGTAATGTGGATGAGAGAGGAGTCGATCAATGGCAAAAGCAAAGAAACGGCCTGCAGCGGCATCGGCCAAAAAGGCCAAACCGAAGGCCTCCGCGAAGTCTTCGCCAAAAAAATCCGCCGCCAAGCCGGCAAAAAAATCCACCGCAACATCCGTGACGAAATCAGCTCCCTCGGCGCATAAGCCTTCCAAATCCGATCCGACGCCCTCGGTGAAGAAAAGCGTCAAGCCGGAGGCCGACGTCGAGCAGAAGAAATCGGCGATATCACGGCTGGCTTCGGCCGCTGAACCGAAAGACGCTGATCTTGACGAAGAGGAACTCGAAGACGATGAACTCGAAATATCCGGTGAAGGCGACGACATGGACGAAGAGGAAATGGAGGAAGATATCGCCTTGGACGATAACGACGAAGACGTCGACTATCTCGAAAAATCGGACGATCTGTTGGATGACTCGGACGACTATCGCCATTGACCATGTTGCGATTTCCCACCTCGATCACGATCCGCACCGTCCCTGCTTCGACGTGGCCGCGCTGAATTATTAACCGTGATTCCAATCCTTGATGCGGTCTCGCGACACATTCCGGATTACAGACAGAGTGAATCGACGTGAGTCACTTTTTGTTCATCGCAGGCGCATTGCGTGAGCGAACGTCCGAGGAGAGCGCGGATTTACAGCTCTCACGCGGAGTATGGGGATTGTGTACCGCGCTGATCCGCGCCAATCTCGCCAAGTATCTCGAACCCCGATCCAAAGGATTGGTGTATGTGCTCAAAGCCGGACTGAGCGCCGAATTTGAGATTTCTTCACCGGTGCATGACTTCGCCGATCTCGACGAATTTGTGAAAGATGAATTCAAAACCGAGGCGAGGTTTGGATTTGTCCATATCGCGGATGTGAAGCGCTATGCCCTCTCATCCCCCGAAAGTCAGGCCGTTCTACTGTCCGTCCTGTGTATTGCCGACCCCGCCGAGTTATCGAGACGATTGAGCCTGGGGATGCATCGATTGACACAGGGAGAATATGATGCGATCCGGACGCGGTTGCTGGAAACCGGGACCGGGGCGGCTTAAGGGCGGCGGCCCGTCATCAAGAGATACGCATCATCGATCGTATCGACCTCTTTGACGTCGATATTCAATTCGAAACCCACACTCTGCAGATTCCATTGCGGGTCGTATATTTGCCCGCGGGGCACCAAGACCGTGCGGTATCCCTCTCGTTTGGCTGCCCGTATTTTATCGGGTAGATTGCCGACCCGCCCGATCCGTCCCTCGGTTTCAAGCGTTCCGGTCAGTGCGATTCCTCTCTGAATCGTGTCTCCGTTGAAGAGCGCGAGAAATCCGACGGCCATCACCGCGCCGGCACTCGGACCGTCGCTGCCGACCGGCTGGTAGGCAATCCCCTGCACGGAAACGGTACCGCTGTGTCTGACGGGTGGCGTCCGGTTCACCGCGTAGGAAAAGGCATCAGCCATGGCGCCTAAGTGCGTGTCCCCAAATTTCACTCCGGCGAGAATCCATTGGAGTCGGACGGGAGACGGCTCCGCCTTCTTGTCCCATCGGACGAGGAGCACTTCAAATATACCCTGTTGATTGAACGGAATGGCTGCGAGCACAGGGATTTCCAGAACCTGTTCGGCAAGACTTAGCCGTGGCAGCCATAACGTCAACATGAAGAAGATCGGGATGATTCGTGCGATGCGCGTGCGCATGGTAGGTGGAGAGAGTCTAGCAACTTGGTCGGTCTCTACCAACGATTTCGATGTTTGTTCCCTTGCCTTGATTCCCGGCATTTCGTATAAGAGCCGCAACATGAACCGATATATTCTGAGCGCGCTCTTGGTTGGACTGATCGGAACAGTGCTTCAAGGAGCCGTATGGGCGGGAGGGTGCCGGATCGACGATTCAAGGCTCCAGACCGCCTCGTCCTTCAAACTTCATCTCGGCGACGACTGCACTGAGCGGGACCGTCAGGCCAGAACCGTGGCTGCCGCCGATATTCTGGCCGCGATGGCGAAGGGAAGAGCCGTCGATTTGTCGGGAGTCGTCGTCAGCGGCGATCTGTCGCTCGATAGCCTGCCGCTGGCGCCGTTGCCGGCCGACCTCGAGCCTGTCATTGGGCAGCGAGAAGAGGCGCGGGTGATTGCCGGTTCGTGGTCGATCGTGAAATCAGTGGTCCGTGGGACGATTCGTCATCGCTCGCCTCAAGGGATTTTGGTCGTCAAAGGGCCCGTGACATTTTCGGAAACCCGTTTCGAGCAGCTTGTCGACTTGTCCCGCGTGGTGTTCCTGGAACCTGTGATCTGGTCGGCAGCGGTCTTTCTGCAGGAAAGCTATTTCGTGCAGGGAAAATTCCTGCGGGATGTGTTTGCGGAACAGACGGCGTTCGGTCCCCACACCAGGTTTCACCGCTCACATTTTCATGGACCGGTGAGCTTTCAACAATCGGGGTTCAGCGGGATGGCGGAGTTTCTGGAAGTTGAATTCGATCGGGACGCGAATTTCTCCCGCACATACTACAAACTCGGGACGGGATTTTCCGGCAGCCGGTTCCATGGTTTGGCCGATTTCTCCGAGACACGCTTTGACCGTGAGGCGTTCTTCACGTTCACTCGATTCGGCGGCGATGCGTTTTTCAATCGAGCGACCTTCCGGTCCACCGTCGATTTTGACGACGCGGAATTCATGGGTCGTGACGATTTTTCAAAAGTGCTGTTCGAAGGCGAGGCCACATTTCTGCGAGTGAAGCGCCCCACTACCAGTCCGGAAGTCCTGGGAGTCGGCAATCCTCAGGTGCAATATGTGATCACACTCTCCCTCTTGGTCTTCAGCGCCATGCTTATCGCCTACCTCATTCGTTCACGGTAAAAATCAAAATCCATGCCAACCACAACTAATAGATCTAGACTTGCCGTCTGTCACCAATCCTGGTATAAAACCGTCTGTGGATAGCGAATTCGACGGCGCAGAACAAACCGAGCTGCCCTACCAGGTTCGCATCGATAATTTCGAAGGCCCCCTTGATCTCCTGCTTCACCTCATCAGGAAGAATGAGATCAACATCTACGATATTCCGATCGCGCTGATCGCACGACAATATCTCGACTATATCGAGGCCATGAAGGATCTGAATCTCACCGTGGCGGGAGAGTTTCTCGTCATGGCGGCCACGCTGCTGCAAATTAAATCCAAGATGTTGTTGCCGGTGGATGAAACCACGGAGGACGAAGACGATGGACCCGATCCGCGCGAAGAATTGGTCCGGCGTTTGCTCGAATACAAAAAGTTCAAGGAGGCGGCGCGTCAACTCGATACACAGGAACGCATGTGGCGGGATGTCTTCGGCCGAACTCCGCCGCCGCCGGATGAAGTCGAAGCGGATGAGGCGCTGCTCGACAATGTAGGACTGTTCGACCTGGTCGATGCCTTGCAAGCGATTCTCGACCGGAACCCCGGGAAGAAACTTCTGGAAATCATTCCCGACAACCTCACGGTACGGGATCGCATGAACGCGATTCTCGAATCGCTGGAGGGACAGGAATCGGTGAGTTTCGTTTCACTCTTCGAGCAGTCCTGCCATCGGATGGTGATCATCGTGACGTTTCTCGCGCTGCTGGAACTCATTCGGCTTCGCACCGCCCGGGTTTTTCAAACCGAAAGCTTCGGGCCGATCCTCGTGTCGCGCGCGTTCTCGTTGGTGCCGGATCCCGCTGAGTTGGATGAATCTGAATGGAGGTAGGCGATGAGTCCGACGGACGTACAGGATGAACCGGTGACGGAGACGATTGAATCCCTTGCAGAGGCAGGCGAGGTTCTCGTTTCTGCGGAGGGACCAACCGGGGAGCAGGATGCGACGAACCCGGCGTGCGAGCCTCCGGCTCAGGAAGATGCGTGTCAAGGCCGCGCGCTCACCTCAATCGTTGAGGCGCTGTTGTTCGTATCGGGAGAACCGGTATCCCTGTCCAAGTTGACTTCCGTGATCGGTACGGTATCCAAAGCCGAGGTTGAGCAGGCATTGAAGACCCTTGAGGAACAATTCAACCGGGACGAGCGGGGGATACAGCTCGTGAAGGTGGCGGGAGGGTACCGTTTGGTGACCAAAGCCGACGTCGCCCCATGGCTCAAAAAACTGGACAAGGCGAAAGCCTCGCAGAGGCTGTCCCGGTCGGGTCTCGAATCGCTCGCCATCATCGCGTACAAGCAGCCGATCGTGCGCGCGGAAATAGAGGAGATTCGAGGCGTCGAGACCTCCGGAGTCATCCGCACCTTGCTTGAACGCAAACTGGTCCGCATCGTCGGTCGGAAGGAAGTGCCGGGCCGGCCGATCATGTACGGAACGACGAAGTTTTTTCTCGAACATTTTGGGCTCCAAGATCTCAGCCAGCTTCCTCCGCTTCGTGAATTCAAAGAACTGGGCGAGGCCGAGCAAGCCATGCTCCCGATCGAAGAGACGACGATTATCGGGCAGGATGAAACGGATGAGAGTGCGCATTCGGGTGACAGGCAGCAGGACGTCGAAGAGGAAGGAACAGGTTCTGATGTACAAGGACGAGGCTCTGAGGTAACGGGTGAGCCCGGTGGGGCGTTGCTCGAACAAGAGGCGATAGAGCAGACGTAGCTAAGCCGTCTCCTTTAAGGCGTGCCGTCAATGCTCCAACAATGGCGTCGCCATCTCAGTCCTGCAATCGCGATTTACCTGCTCATATTTGAGAATGGCGCTGCTGAGCGGCCGTTGACTCCTCTCTTCACGCTTTGTTAGACTTCTCATTCCTGATCTAAGTCATTGAAAGACACTACATTATTGGGTTCAACCCTTTCAGGTAATTAGAGGCACCACCTATGTTCAAATCATGGTTATGGGATGAGATGTTTCGATTCGATCGACTGCATTCGACCATTGACGGAACGCAAGGAGAGTGGGGCGCGGGTGACTCGATTGCCGAAGAAGAAGAGCTCCCTCAGGCACCCACCAACGTCGGGGCAAAGTGCGGGAATGGGCGAATCACGATTACCTGGGATCCTGTTCCCGAGGCGATGTACTACAACCTCTATTTTCAAACGACCAAGGGGGTCCAGATCAAGTTTTCTGAGCTGACCAGACCGATCGCCAGCGCCGATGATTTCAAGTCGGTGATCGGGGTCAAGAAGGAAAAGGCCACCTGCCTCGAAGGGGCGCAATCGCCGTTCGTTCACGATGATCTGGCCAACGGGACTTGTTACCACTACGTGGTGACAGTTGTAACTCCCAAAGGAGAGAGCCTGGAATCTCAGGAAGTCATGGCGATTCCCGCTCCATATCTGATCGCGATGAGCATCGGACAGGAGGGAGTGGATGAGGGCGAGCTGAGTTCTCCGACCGGCATCAGCTTGGATAAAGACGGCAATATCTATGTGGCCGATACCGACAATCATTCCATCCAAAAATTCGATCCATCCGGAAAGTTTGTCGCACGGTGGGGCGCGGAGCCTTCTTCACAGGAAGGCAGCTTTTATTACCCCCGCGGTCTGGCGGTAGGATCAAATGACACGTTGTACGTGGCCGACAGCGGAAACAATCGAGTACAGAAATTCGATCTGAACGGCAATGTGATGCAGGCATGGGGAAAGTTCGGGTTCGCCTGGCGCGGAGCCGAAATGGGTAAGTTCGATGCTCCCTGGGGGGTGGCGACGGATCAGGAAGGCAACCTCTACGTCTCGGATACCACGAATTCGCGCATTCAGAAGTTCAAGTCGGATGGAACGCCGCTTCTGAAGTGGGGGCGGGACGGGAGTTTCGACGGGGCATTCTTTTTCCCACGCGGAGTCGCGGTCGATTTCGTCGGCAATATCTATGTGGCCGACGAGAGCAACAATCGCATTCAGAAATTCGACCCTCGCGGCAGTTTTTTGACCAAATGGGGCCGTGAAGGCGCGGGGCCCGGTCAATTCAAATCTCCATGGGGAGTAGCCTGTGACGCGCTGGGCAACGTCTACGTGGTGGATACCGGCAACCACCGAATTCAGAAATTCGACGGCAATGGGACGTTTCTGTGCGCGTGGGGAAACCGAGGGAAAACCGAGGGGCAGCTGAATTTTCCCTACGGCATCGCGATCGATAAGGAAGGTTCCGTCTTCGTGGTGGACAGCGGGAACAACCGCATCCTGAAATACGTGCCGACCGACGAGGAACTGAATCGCGGAAAGGACGAAGCCGCGCAGACGAAGGAAGCAGGGCCGACTCAGCCGCCGCACAGCGTGGCGGTCAAGGCCGGCGATACAGAAACCTTCCTGAGCTGGATGGAAGTACCCAACGCGGTTTCCTATAACCTCTATTTCAATACATCGGCCAACCTTTCCATACAGAGCGCAACGAAGATTGAGGGAATCACCAATCCCTTTTCGCACACCGGCCTGACCAACGACATTCCCTATTATTACGCCGTCACGGCGGTCTTCGAGGACGGGGTGGAAAGCGTATTGTCGAGCGAGGTGACCGCGACTCCGGTTTTGATCGACATCACGGCCCCGCAGAACGCCTACGCCGTCATCAATCACGGTGCCTTCATGACCAACTCACCGGAAGTCGTGGTCACCATTTCGGCCAACGACATCGATACGGGGGTGGGCGCCTATTTCATTTCAGAAGCTCCGATGACTCCGGTGGCGGGCACTCCCGGATGGGTGGAGGTGATCCCCGCGATTAAGTTCGGGGCCACGATTCCATTCATCCTGTCGTTCGGGGACGGTCAGAAAACGATCTATGTGTGGTTCAAGGACGTGGGCGGCAATGTCTCAACGCCTGCGACCGCCAATATATTGGTCAACACTTCGGGATATCTGTGCGTCTCGCGATGGGGACGTCCTGGTCGCGGCGCCTCCCTCCTCCACGGAGGTGAGTTCATGGCCCCCATATACGGATTGTGCGTCGATCAACAGGGATCGCTGTTCGTGGTCGATAACGGCAATAACCGGGTTCAAAAATTCGACAGCGCGGGAAACTTCATCATTCTTTGGGGCAATTTCGGGGGAGCCAACGCGAACTTTCATAATCCGACGGGGATCGCCTGCGACGGCAAAGGAGATGTCTGGGTCGTCGATACGAACAATCACCGCGTGCAGAAGTTCGACGGAAAATTGGGCGGCTATCTGATGAAGTTCGGATCGCGTGGAAACGGCGAGGGCCAGTTCAACGCGCCCTGGGGCATTGCCGTCGATCGCGTACGCGGGTACGTGTACGTCGTCGATAGCGCGAATTTCCGTGTGCAAAAGTTCGATATGCAGGGAGAGTTCGTGATGTCTTGGGGAAGTTTCGGCAACGGGGACGGGCAGTTTTATTTTCCGCGAGGCATCGCCGTCGACCAGTCCGATGGGTCAGTGTATGTCGTGGACATGGGGAACCATCGCATTCAAAAATTCGATACCAGCACGAATGTGCTGCCCCAACTCCTCGCCAAGTGGGGAGGCAGTACCGAGGGCGGGCATGCCAGCAGCCCGCAGGCGCAGGAGGCCGGACAGCTTCGTTCACCGTGGGGCATCGCGGTCGATGGAGTTGGCGATGTGTACGTAACCGATACCGGCAATCATCGAGTCGAGAAATTCGACAGGGAAGGGAATTTTATCACGCAATGGGGCGGGTACGGGAACGGCGACGGACAATTCAATTTTCCCTATGGCCTCTGCGTGGACGCCAAGGGCAGCGTGTTCATCGTCGACAGCGGCAATACCAGAGTGCAGCAATTCATGCCCGCCGACGAGGGCAGCGAGCGGCTTCAGGAAGAGGCTGAAGCGGCCGCGGAAATCGAAAAGGCACAGGGGACGACGTCAGCCTAGAGACAGGATCATGCTCGACCAAGAACCGCGCCTCGGTTTGACATATGATGACGTCGTATTGATACCGGCGAAGTCGGCGGTCGTCCCGAACGAAGTCGACGTCCGAACTCAGCTCACCCGCAATATTCAGATCAATATTCCCATAATCAGTTCGGCCATGGACACCGTCACCGAATCCCGCATGGCCATCGCCATGGCGCGTGAAGGGGGGCTGGGCATTATTCACCGGGTGCTGTCCCCGGCCGATCAGGCCGCGGAAATCGATCGAGTCAAAAAATCAGAAAGTGGGATGATCCTCGACCCGGTGACGATTTCTCCTGATCAAACCATTCGCGATGCGCACCAGTTGATGGCGAAGTATCGTATTTCCGGCATCCCCGTCACCAAAAACAAGAAGCTCGTCGGTATCCTGACCAACCGGGACCTGCGGTTTGAAACACGGTTGGATCTGAAGGTATCCCAGGTCATGAAGCGGGACAAACTGGTCACGGCTCCCGAAGGCACGAGCCTGGAAAAGGCCCGCGAGATCCTGCACGAGCACCGCATCGAAAAACTGCCGGTAGTGAACAGACAGGGCGAGTTGAAAGGTCTTATCACGATCAAAGACATCGAGAAGCGCATCAAGTATCCCAACGCCTGCAAAGATTCGCACGGCCGCTTGCGCGTGGGGGCCGCGGTCGGCGTCGGTGCAGATGCGGAAGAACGGGTCGCGCAACTAAAAAAAGCCGGTGTCGATGTGGTAGTGGTCGATACGGCTCACGGCCATTCCCAGGCCGTACTCGATATCGTGAAGCTGATCAAGAAGCAACATCCGGGACTGGAAGTCGTCGCGGGCAATATCGCCACCGCGGAGGCGGCTAAGGACCTTCTCAAAGCCGGGGTGGATGCGGTCAAGGTCGGAGTGGGACCCGGTTCCATCTGTACCACACGGATCGTTTCTGGATCTGGCATGCCGCAATTGACGGCAATTGCCGACTGTGCCAAAGCCCTGGCGAGCAGCGGAGTGCCAATCATCGCCGATGGCGGCATTAAATTCTCGGGCGATGTGAGCAAGGCGTTGGCCGCGGGAGCCTCTTCCGTGATGCTCGGCGGGCTGCTTGCCGGCACGGAAGAGTCTCCGGGTGAAACAGTACTGTACCAGGCGAGAACGTACAAAGTGTACCGAGGCATGGGCTCAATCGGCGCCATGGAGCGCGGCGGCGGAGACCGGTATGGCCAGGGTGGACGGCCGGCGCCAAAGCTCGTGCCGGAGGGAATTGAGGGACGGGTTCCTTACAAGGGCCCGCTCTCCGCGGTGATGTATCAGTTGGTCGGAGGCGTGAAAAGCGGGATGGGATATTGCGGATGCAAAACGATCCCGGAGCTTCAGCAAAATGCGGCTTTTATCAGGCAGACTCCCGCAGGTCTCCGTGAAAGCCATGTGCACGACGTCATTATTACGAAGGAAGCACCGAACTACCGAATGGACTGGGAATAGGACATTCGCCGTCACGCCGGATCCGGATCTCGTCCCACCACCATTGCTCGCGTGAACGTGGCTCTGACCGCTCTTAACGCACTCCATGGAACCTTCGCACGATAGAATTCTGGTCCTCGACTTCGGATCTCAATACACGCAATTGATTGCGCGCCGCATTCGGGAAGCCGAAGTGTATTCGCAGATCCTGCCGTGCACGGCCCCGCTTGCGACCATTCTCGCGTATCGGCCCCAGGGCATCGTCCTCTCGGGTGGTCCGGCCAGCGTCTACGAGAGGAAGGCTCCGACCGTTGACAAGGAACTCTTCGAGCAAGGCATTCCTATCCTTGGTATCTGTTACGGCATGCAGCTTGTCACCCATCTTTCCGGAGGGAAGGTCGCTAAATCGACACACCGAGAGTATGGGCGAGCCGAACTCGTGATCGACGATCGCGGCGATCTTTTCAAAGGCATCGGCGAAGGCCCATCCGCAACCGTGTGGATGTCGCACGGAGATAGGATTGAGCACATCCCTCCCGGGTTCCAGATTCTGGCGCATACGGCCAATTCTCCCATTGCGGCGATGAAACAGGCCGATGGGTCTCGACGCGTCTATTGTCTTCAGTTTCATCCGGAGGTCGCGCATACGCCCGCGGGAGCGGCGATGATCAAGAATTTTGTCTATGACATCTGCGGCTGCAAGCCGACGTGGACCATGCAGTCGTACGTGGAGACAGCCGTTCACCATATTCGTGAGCAGGTCGGGAAAGACCGGGTCATCTGCGCGCTCAGCGGCGGCGTCGACTCGTCGGTTGCGGCGGCGCTGACTCACCGCGCCATTGGCGATCAATTGACCTGTCTGTTCGTCGACAACGGGGTCCTCAGGGCCGGTGAACGCGATCAGGTCCAGAAGACCTTTGCCTCGCAACTTCATCTGAACCTCAAGATGCTCGATCGAACCAAACAGTTTCTCACTGCTCTCAAGAACGTGACCGATCCGGAACGCAAAAGGAAGATCATCGGTCGGCAGTTCATCAGGCATTTTGAACACGAATCCAAAAAGCTCAAAGGTGTGAAGTTTCTGGTTCAAGGAACGCTCTATCCCGACGTGATCGAAAGCGTGAGTTTCAAGGGACCGTCGGCCACGATCAAGACGCATCACAATGTGGGCGGGCTGCCTGCGCGCATGCGATTAAAACTCATCGAGCCTCTCCGTGAATTATTCAAGGACGAGGTGCGTATTCTGGGCGCCGAACTGGGGCTCCCAGACGAGATCGTCTGGCGTCAGCCTTTTCCGGGACCCGGGCTCGCGATCCGAATACTGGGCTCCGTGACGGATGTCCGGTTGGCCATGTTGCGTGCCGCGGAAACCATTGTCGATCAGGAAATCAGGAGCGCGGGTCTTTACCGGGACATCTGGCAAGCTTTTGCGGTGCTGTTACCTATTAAAACCGTTGGGGTCATGGGAGATCAGAGAACCTACGAGCATGTGATCGCAGTCCGTGCGGTGACCAGTCTCGACGGCATGACCGCCGACTGGGCTCCGATTCCAAACGAGGTGCTCGGCCGCATATCCAACCGGATCATCAATGAAGTGAAGGGCGTCAACCGGGTCGTGTACGATATCAGTTCCAAGCCGCCCAGCACGATCGAGTGGGAATAGGCTGAGCCGGACGGTCCGCGGGGAAGTTGATGGAAATTCGTTTGCAAAAACTGATCGCCGGAACTGGAATCGCATCCCGCCGCAAGGCCGAGGAGTTGATCGCAGCCGGACGAGTCGCGGTCAACGGCAAGGTGATCACCGAATTGGGGACCAAGGTGGAACCGGGTCGAGACCACGTCAAAGTGGATGGGAAGCACCTCAGCGCTCCTCAGCCGTTTGTCTATCTGTTGTTGAACAAACCCAAGCACGTCATGTCGACCTTGGATGATCCGGGCGGGCGTCCCACGGTCAAAGATTATCTTCGAGGAGTGTCGGTACGGGTGTTTCCGGTCGGCCGGCTGGATTTCGACAGCGAAGGTCTCATGCTGTTGACCAACAACGGAGACCTGTCGCAAACCTTGCTTCATCCCCGCTATCATGTGGCCAAGACCTATCTCATCAAGGTGAAAGGCATCTTGACGGATGAGGAGATCGCACGTCTGGAACAGGGTGTCCGGCTCGAAGATGGCATGACCGGTCCCGCGCTTGTGAAGAAGGTCCGGAAGGCCGAACAGAATTCATGGTTGGAAATCACGATTCGTGAAGGACGCAAACATCAGGTCAAGCGGATGCTGGAATCGGTCGGCCACAGGGTGACCAAGCTGACGCGGGTGAAAATGGGACCGCTTATCCTCGGGAATCTCGAACCCGGGGAGTTTCGCTTTCTCAGCGACCGGGAAGCCAATGCCTTGAGGGAGCTGGTCGAGAAACGCAAGGCGGAGACTGAACAGCCGCAGGGTGCGTCTTCCGCGCGGCCGGCCAGGCGCGAAGGGTGGGCGAGACCGAAACGCACGAAGCGCCATACATCGAGGAAGGTGAAAGTGGCATGAAGTTGAGAACGCACCGCTGCGGTGAACTGAACGCATCCCATGTCGGCAAGACCGTCGTTCTGAACGGCTGGGTCCAGCGGCGCCGGGATCACGGGACGGTGATATTCATCGATTTGCGTGATCGGACCGGCCTGACGCAGGTGGTGTTCAATGCGGAGAGAAATCCGGACGTGCATCGGGCTGCGCATGCGCTCCGTAGCGAGTGCGTCGTGTCCGTCACCGGGCAGGTCATGGCCAGGCCTGACGAATCCAAAAACCCTCACCTCTCCACCGGCGAAGTTGAAATCTTCGTGGACGACGTCGAGGTCCTCAACGAGGCGAAAACGCCTCCGTTTCTCATCGAGGACGACGCCGAAGTGACGGAAGCCGTCCGGCTCAAATACCGCTATCTCGATCTCCGCCGTCCGCGAATGCAACGATTGTTGGCGTTGCGCCATGCGATCACCCAAGCCACGAGAAGCTACCTCAATGCGCAAGGATTTCTGGAGGTCGAGACTCCAATGCTGACGAAAAGCACGCCCGAAGGCGCGCGTGATTATCTCGTGCCGAGCCGGGTCAATCCCGGACAGTTCTTCGCGTTACCCCAGTCCCCGCAGCTGTTCAAACAGATCCTGATGGTCGGCGGCGTAGACCGGTATTATCAGATCGCACGATGCTTTCGCGACGAAGACTTACGCAACGACCGCCAGCCGGAGTTCACCCAGATCGATCTGGAAATGTCGTTCGTGGACCGCGAACAGGTCATGACCCTCATGGAGCAGATGATCGTCACGGTGTTTCGCGAGGCCGGAGGTGTGAATCTGCCCACACCGTTTCCCAGAATGACCTACGCGGAAGCCATCGGGCGTTACGGCTCCGACAAGCCGGACCTGCGCTTCGAGATGCCGTTGTACGATGTCACCGCCTTCGCCGCCGCCAGCGAGTTCAAGGTGTTCAAGGACGCGGCGACAAAGGGGGGAATCGTCAAAGCCTTGATCGTCAAAGGTGGAGCGGCGATGGCCCGAAGCCGCATCGATGCCTTGGCCGAAACTGCCAAGAGCTTCGGCGCGAAAGGACTCGCGTGGTTAAAAATCACCGGGGAGGGCCAACTCGAGTCCGTCATCGCGAAGTTTCTCGATGCCAAAGCGTTTGGAACCGCGCTGCCGGAAGCCAAGCCCGGTGATCTGGTGCTGTTCGGCGCCGACAAGCCTGCGGTCGTCCACGACGTGCTCGGGAGAATCAGGCTTCTTCTCGGGGAGGAACTCCACCTGATCGAGACATCGGCATGGAGACCCGTCTGGATCACCGAATTTCCCCTGCTCGACTATTCACCGGAAGAGAAGCGGTATGTGTTCATGCATAATCCATTCGCCGCTCCGATGGACGAAGATCTGAAGCTCCTCGACAGCGAACCGTTGAAAGTGCGGGCCAAGGCATACGACATGGTCCTGAACGGGAACGAGATCGGGGGAGGGAGCATCCGAAACCATCGGAGCGACATCCAGATGCGGATTTTGGACCTGCTCGGCATCGACAAGGATCAGGCGCATGCCAAGTTTGGGTTTCTCCTGGACGCGCTGGAGTATGGGGCGCCCCCGCACGGCGGCATCGCGTTTGGCCTGGATCGGCTGATCATGCTGCTGGGAGCTGCCGAGTCCATACGCGATGTAATTGCATTCCCCAAGACCCAACGGGCGCAATGCCCATTGACCGATGCTCCATCCGCCGTCAGCCCCGATCAGTTGAAGGAGTTGCGGATCAAACTCGATTTGGTCGAATAGGAGGCTGATCTATCGTATGGCCGGCAATACGTTTGGTCGAGTCTTCACCGTCACGTCGTTTGGAGAAAGCCACGGGGTTGCGATCGGCTGCGTCGTCGACGGGTGCCCTCCCGGCCTTCCGATTTCCCCGGAAGAGATTCAACAGGATCTTGACCGCCGCAAGCCCGGCACGTCTCGTCACGTCACGCAACGGCAGGAAACGGATCGCGTCGAGATTCTCTCGGGCGTGTTCGAAGGCATCACGACGGGAACACCGATCGCGCTGCTCATCCGCAATGAAGATGCACGAAGTCGTGATTACGGAAATCTTGCGGAGACCTTCCGGCCCGGCCACGCCGACTATACCTACTGGCAGAAATATGGAATCCGGGATCATCGGGGAGGCGGCCGCGCGTCCGCACGCGAAACGGCCGTGCGGGTTGCCGCTGCGGCCATCGCACGGAAATGGCTGCGCGAGAAATATGGTGTGCGAGTGCGCGGCCATCTCAGTCAATTGGGACCGCTCGACGTTCCGTTCAAGAGCTGGGATGCTGTCCACGGGAATCCATTCTTCTCGGCCGATCCGGATCGCGTGTCTGAACTGGAAGCGTTTATGGACGAACTCAGAAAATCCGGTGACTCAGTCGGCGCGAAGATCACGGTAGTCGCCGAAGGGGTGCCGGTCGGATGGGGCGCGCCGGTCTATGCCAAGCTCGATGCCGACTTGGCTGCCGCCATGATGAGCATCAACGCGGTCAAGGCCGTAGAAATTGGGGCGGGCTTTCGCGCCGTCGAGCAAAGGGGTTCCGAACATGGAGACGAACTGACGCCGGACGGATTCACGACCAATCACGCGGGGGGAATTCTCGGAGGGATTTCAACCGGCCAGGATATTGTGGTCACGATCGGGATCAAACCGACGTCCAGCATCCGCATTCCCCGCCGGTCCATCGACAAGGCCGGCCGTGCCACTACCATCGAAACCAATGGGCGGCATGACCCCTGCGTCGGGATCCGTGCGACGCCGATCGCCGAGGCGATGCTGGCGCTGGTGCTCATTGACCACTCGCTGCTCCACCGGGCGCAGAATGCCGACGTTACCACCTCGACGCCGAAGATTGCCGCGAGAGCGGCTGAGACGACCGGCTCCAAGAAGAGCCGGAAGCCGGCGAGAGTGAATTCCGAGCCGAACGAGGCCTGACTTACCGCCAACTCATGCCGTCGCCTCACCGCGTTCCGATTCTCGACATTCAACACGCCACGGTCTATCAAGGCGACACCTGCGTCTTTCGTGATTTCTCACTGACCCTGCAAGAGGGCGAGCACATTGCGATCGTGGGTCCGAACGGAGCGGGCAAGTCGACGCTTCTCAAACTGCTTCTGGGTCACGTGCATCCGATGCCGCTGGATCAGACGCGCCTGCGCATATTCGGGCAGGAACTCTACAGCGTGTGGGACGTCAGGACGCGCATCGGAATCGTCTCACACGATCTTCAGCAAGACTACCTGGCCTCCGCAGAAGGGTTGAACGTCGTCCTGTCGGGCTTTTATGCGAGCAATGATACCTACGATCACCAAACATTCACCGATCGACAGATCACCAGAGCCAAGGAGCTGTTAGACGAACTCAACATAGGCTCATTAGCCGCCAGGCGGTTTGGACAGCTCTCGACTGGCGAGCAGCGGCGATTCCTGCTTGCGCGCGCGCTCGTTCACGATCCGCCGGTGTTGGTATTGGACGAGCCGACCAGCGGTCTGGATCTGAAAGCCTGTTTCCAATATCTCGATCTGTTGCGGGCGCAGATTCGTAAAGGCAAGACGGTGATGCTGGTGACGCATCATCTGCACGAAATTCCGCCGGAGATCGAGCGGGTGATTCTTCTTCAATCGGGGGCTGTCATGGCTGACGGCCCGAAGGCGCTGATCTTGACCGACAAAAACCTGGGGCGTCTGTTCGATTGTCCGGTGACGCCCGTACAGGCCAACGGCTGGTACCAGGCTTTCCCAGGACGTTGAAACGACCGCCGGCGTCGTTCTCACATCGTTCAAAGGCTCAACGTGTGGCCCCGGGCAAGAGCGGCTTTGGCCGCTCGGGGCGGGCGGGTGCGACCCGGGAAGACGACTGTTCCCACAGTCGGTGGGTGGGCAGGTGGAAACAGAGTACGATTCGCCTCAAAACACCGGACGCTCACCGACTCGCGCCCGTCCGCAAACGTGGCGCTCATTATTCTTCGCGCCGCGGACCTCTCTGCGGCCTTTGCCGAGCAGGCCGTTTGAACGTCCTGGCGAGAGCACATGTTCGCAGCCCTGAGGACGGGGTCGGGAACCATTCGCATACCAGCGTCCAAGGGTCTACCGGACCTCTTTTCTGCTCCCTGTGCTCTGGCTAAGAGTTGTCTCGGAATGGGACCAACGTCAATCCACAATGATGTCCTGCAAGCCCCACTTTCGTCCGAGAACCTCTTTCAAAGGGGTCGTTTCGACGAACGTACGGTACGAGAAGAACGAGCCTCTGTTGTTGATCGAACCCTACGCCAGTGTTATAGTGCCGCTGGTTTCACCGCAGATGGAGTCCATTTGGCACGTCGTCATTGATGAAGACAACCCTTCTCCATCGCATCACCATCGAGCCCGGGAAATGCGGCGGGCGTCCTTGTATCCGCGGGCTGCGTATCCGTGTGCAGGACATCCTCGATATGCTGGCGGCTGGTACCTCCGAGAAAGAGATCCTACATGACTATCCATACTTGGAGCGCGACGACATCCGCGCAGCCATGGCCTATGCCGCCGCTTATTTGAACCATAGTATCGTGCCTGCACGGTCTGGATGAAGTTCCTCGTTGACGCGAATCTCCCACCCGGCCTTGCCGTTTGGCTCTGCGAGCATGCACACGAATCGATTCACGTTAGTGATCAGCCTGGTTTGACTCTCGACGATCGCGCGGTCTTCGAATTCGCCCGCCGAAACGACTATATCATCATGACAAAGGACGAGGACTTTGCCACGCTGGCCATACTTGTCGATGGTCCGGCAGCGGTTGTCTGGTTGCGATTGGGCAATGCCACTAATATTGCCCTTCGGAATTGGTTGGAACCGCTGCTTCCGGATATCCTGCAGCGCCTTGCCGCCGGCGAAACACTTATCGAGATTGTCTGACACCACCAGAGCCATCACTGTACGATTGCAAGGCCTGAGGTGGCTCCTTTTCGTCCATTGAGAGTGCTCCCGACCCCTTTCTTCCTGCGCAAATGGCGACAACCAGGATGCGACTGAGTCGCGCGAGTATAGTGGAGAGGAGAGGAGAAGTCTCGCATAGACGCGTCTCATTTTTTCCGACGAGTCGCGTGCAGATGCGTATGTGTCCTTGACCAGAGCCTCCGAGATGGGCGACCCCTTAAATTTTGTCCTTCACCTTTTAGTTTCTGCAAATTCTTTGTCGGAGCCAGGAAATTTCGCATGATGGCACTTTGCAATCAAGAAGACTGAGGCTATAACCCCTTGCATCTTCGTTGGTCGGTTGACCTCTTGCCCCAACTTGATCACAGTTCGCTCACAATGTACATTCAACGTGTGCACAGGAGGATGCCATGGGAACCGTCAACGTCAAAGAAACTCGGCTTCAGCTCAAGGCATTACTCGACCGTGTTGAAGCCGGTGAAACGATCACCATCGTTCGACACGGAGCCGTGGTCGCCAAGTTGGTGCCACCCGCGAAACGGCCCAAACACCTACCGTCACTCGCAGCTCTCCGCCGTACGATCAGGCCGAAAGGCGGCTCCTTAAGCCGCATCGTCCAGCAGGCCAGGACGGAAGAACGCGCGTGACGACCTACGTCGATACCAGCGTACTCGCGGCCTACTATTGCCCTGAACCCATCAGTCTTCTTGCAGAGCGGACGCTGTGAACCTCACCTCGCCGACGATCAGGGACCTGACATCGGTACAGCTAACCTCAGCCGTCTCACGAAAGATAAGAGAGAAAGCCTTGTCCCGTGAAGAAGGCGCCCGCATTCTCACGCAATTCGAGACGCACCTGCAGGAAGGATACTGCCGCATTCTACCCGTACGGACACGTGACTACAGGATGGCCAGATCGTGGCTGACCCAATTGCAGGACATCCTCCGCACGCTCGATGCCCTGTATCTGGCAGTCGCCGAATCCTCCGGAGCCTCTACCCTAACCGCAGACAAGCGGCTAGCGGCAGAAGCACAGGCCCTCGGCCTTTCCGTCAAACTCCTCACCATCACCCCTCGCCGCTAACCTCGACTAGAAGCGCACAGCTGGCACTATCGCTACTGTCGACAGTGTAGCCAGGCTGGGATTCTCTGGCAAAGTACGTCGCCACTTTTTTTAAAATGTCCCGCTCCTCGGTGACGCGCGCTAACTCGCGTTTGAGCCGCGCGATCTCGGTGGTGCGTTCTTTCCATGCGCCAGGTCTGGGAAATGCTCCTACGCCACGGGCCCGAAGTTCGGTCTGCCACTTGTAGAGCTGATTGCGGGCGATCCCTAGTTCCCGAGCAAGCGCCGAAGCCGGACGACTCCCGCTCTCGAGCAGTTGCACCGCCTCACGCTTGAACTCGGGGGTAAAGCGCTTTCGTGAACTCATCGGACACCTTCTCGGGGAATCCTGTCCCCAGTCAAAAGTGTCTGTTATTCCGGGGCCATCTCAACCTGACCCTGTTTGTTCGACTATTAGTCGGCTCATCGACTCCGCTTTGTGCTTGGGTATGCCTGGACCGCCTCATTCACGAAGGTTGCTTCGTAATCGCTACGGCTCAATATGGTGTCATATAGACCAACGTCCTCGCCCTCGTGCTTGTTGATCCCGGTGTAGCTCAAGCTGGAATCTCGTAGCGCTTAAACTTATACACTGCGTCATTCAGTAGGGCGCTGTTAAAGATTCCCAGGCCGACGAGCAACTCGAAGTCCTTCATGGTCAATCCTGTGACCTTCCTGAATAGTCCAGGTTCAAGTTGCGTAATTACATCCTTCAACGACCGCTCTCGATAGTCGGTCAGGTACATGAAGATGGGAATCCGCGTGGCGAACTTGATGAGCTTCTCCTGAATTTGCTTCCGAAGGTTCTTGTACTCCTTCTCTTCTTTTGTCAACTCCGTCTTTTCGTTGGCCTCCTTACGGACCTTCTTCACCGCGTCGGACTTGTTGATGATGGTCTCGATCTCCTGATTGAGATTACGAAATCCCTCGATGCTCATCAGGGCATCCATCGCCTTTTTGTTGTCCATCAGGCGACGCAAGGTACCGTTGTCCACATTGACCAGCAGCGCGCTTTCCCAGCGACGGGCCAACAAGGTTGCAGTCGTGCCACTCATCGCCATGTCGAGAATGCCGGCGGCGTCAATCTGCTTCATGGAACTGCCGTCATAAGCCAGTACCGGCAGGAAGCTGATGAACTCTGCCACCTTTTTTCTGGGCTTACCTCATTCACGTTCAAGCGACAACTGTAGTCGGCAATCTGTCGCAGCGCCCGGTCCGGGGCAAAGTCGAAGACGTAGCACTCCTGCTGGACTCGAACTCTTGATCCGTTCACCCGGCAGCCAGCGTGACCGTGAAAGTCAGATCCGCGTCGACCCTCCGCACTTTGACGGACACGCGCTGCCCGGGGCTGGTCCGTTCGATCAAATAGGTCTTGAGCTGCGCCGCATCCAGAATTTCCGTGTCTTCGATCGCCAACAGCACGTCGTGCTTTTGGATACCTGCCGACTTGGAGGGTTCGGATACATCTTTCACGGCCATCCGCCATTTTGTTCCATCTTTGACGGGCGTCATGTGAATGCCCAACTTGGAAAAGGCCAGCGGCTTCCCGTCGATTGCGGCGTTGACAATACGCTCGGCAAGCATCGCGGGGATAGCGAACGCCATTTGACTGCAATGCACGCGCGTTTCTTCTTTTTCCGTCTGAATCACGGCGTGCATGATTCCCACGACTTCGCCTGTGAGGTTGAAGAGCGCACCTCCGGAATTTCCGCTACAGGCAGAGAGATCGGCTTGAATCAAACGAGTTTCGACCGTTTGTAAGAACGTATTGATGTTTCCCAGGCGACCGAAGGCCATTGTCGGTCCCCATCCCATGGGATAACCCACTGTAAACACCTCGCTCCCCGCACGTATGTCTCCTGTGGCGAAGCCGGCGAAGGAAGTCAAGATCGCCCGGTGTGCTTCGGGAATCCTATAGACCACTATGTCGAGGAATGCGCTCTCTCCGACGAGTTGTGCAACCAGTTCGTTCAGATCGGTGGTCAGGACATGAATGGTTTTTGGAACGATCTGTCCGGACGGACTGTTCTTTTCAACTGCATGCCGGGCGGTGACGATGTAACCGTCTTTGAGATGGAATCCGGTTCCTCGGACCGTGATCTTGCCCAGTTTGGCGGGAGTACGAGGATCTTGCGTATCTTCGAGAATGCCTACAGTCGCCCGTTTCGCGCGCTCCAATGCTTCAAACGGTATCGACTCGGCGAGCACGGATTGCCCAGTGCTCACCAGGAGGCATCCTGTGGTTACGAGAACAGAGCAAATAGCGGAGCGAAGAGGCATACTCGATCCTTTCAACGTATGATGATTGGGATTGTTGGGAAGATTTTACTTTTTCCGAAAGCCGAAGAAAACGCCCGCGGCAGCGGCACCGGCCGATGGAAGATAGCCGGAAACCGCTTGCTTGAGCCCTTCTGCGCCATGATGAACGGCGGTAATTCCCTGGCTGATCTGAGCTTCCACCGAGGGCCAATCCACCTCTACCCAGCCCGTGCTTTTCAACATGGCGATGGCGGCCATCGCGGCTCCGGCGATAAGCGTCCCAATGCGGAGAAACCGCCGGAAGGCCCAGCCGATGAAAAAGCCTCCAACGTAGGATCCGCCGAAGCGGGCGACGGCCGGAGAGGAGTAGTCGGTAACCCAGGAGGCCAAACCGGCCACCGTGGCTGCGCCTGCGGCCACAACGGATTTGGCATTCCAGGGGGCATCGGCCAGCAATGTCTCCCAGAATCCATGAGGTGGATCATGGGAAAGATGATGCTCCCGCTCGATATCGACTTCCATCTAAAGACGATGTCCCGAAAAGGTATCGCAGGCTCTCGGGTCTCCTGATTCCAGTCCCTTGCGCAGCCAAGACACCCGCTGCTCGGATGAGCCGTGAGTCCAGCTCTCGGGCCGGACCGTACCTCTCGACATTCGCTGGAGCTTGTCGTCTCCGATCGCAGAGGCCGCTCGCAGGCCTTCCTCGAAATCGCCTGGTTCGATCAAGTCGCGTTCGTGTTTGGCATGATAGCCCCACACTCCGGCAAAACAGTCGGCCTGCAATTCCATGCGGACAGAGAGCGCGTTGCCTTCCGCTTCCGAGGCGCGGCGCTGGAGGTTGGTCACTCTCTCGGCTATGCCGAGCAGGTTTTGGACGTGGTGTCCGACCTCATGGGCGATCACATAGGCCTGCGCAAAATCGCCGGGGGCGCCGAGACGCTGGGATAATTCGTTGAAGAATGACAGATCCAGGTACACCCTCCGGTCTCCCGGACAATAAAACGGGCCGACAGCTGATGACGTCATTCCGCAGGCCGACTGCACCCCGCCGCTGAAGAGAACCAAACGGGGATCCTGATAGGAATTGCCGATGGTTGGGAGCAGCTGTTCCCATGTCCGTTCGGTGTCGGCCAATACGACTGAAGCAAACTTGCCTAACTTGTCCATGACGGGACCAGTCGGTGCTGTTTCCTCCACTGAAGATGGTGCCATTTCCTGCATGCCGTTGAGCATGCTGATCAACGCGAGGGGATTCATGCCGGTGAAATAACTGACGGCTAGAACTAAGACCAGCCCGCCGATTCCCAATCCGCCGGCACCTGCGACCGGTCCCATGCCCCTGCGGTCTTCAACGTTCTGGCTCTCTCGTTGGCCTTCCCAGCGCATGAGGGTTCCTTACGGATTTGCCACAGCGGTATGAAACCATATCCGGCTCCTATGATCAATCCCGAGGCAGGAGCACTATCGCAGGCGAGGGAACAAGATGGCAAAGGGTTCCGGCCCTATTGATGCCAGGCGGCATTCCTTTTATCATAGCGTCGGCAATTCTCGGCCGGCCAAACACGGAGGTGAAATATGAATGAGCCGAAAATGAAGGCGACCGGATTTCTATTGGGTTGCCTGGCGCTGCTCGCAGGCGCCTGCACGACGTCACCGACCGGAACCACGAAGGATATGTTCGATTTCACGTCGAGTACCACTCCAGGAGCGTGGTATAGCCAGGACGGCGTGCTGAATCCGGAATACCGGCCGATCGCATTTGCTACCTACAACTATCAAACCGTGAAGCGCGACATTGCTCGCGGCGGAGGAGAGCATCTCGTTTCGCTTGCCACGTTATTGGGCGTCTCGCCGTCGGGAGTTCAGGAATTCGGCATGCTGGCTCAATCGCAGTATGCCAACTTTGACTCACCTCGAATCACCCCGGAGCAGCTTCTGTCCTCGATGCAGAGCATCGTGGAGAATCACCCGCACCTGGCGCGAGTATACGTCGCTCAGTGAGCGGTAGGGCCTGACCGGAATTCGCTTTGCAAATGTGCGCGGTGTCGGCACAGTGCCTTCATCCGCAGCCAGGGCAGCGCCAGGGATGAAAGAGTCGTCGGACGGTTCTTCTGAGGTTTCTGTTGTATCTATTCGAGCTATTGGGCTCTGACATCCGCTGCACCCTGGTTTCTCCACTCCAAGGCCACCTGCCTAGACGGAAGATTCAGCTTGAAGGATTCTTGAGTTCGAGGCAGCTGATCGACCCGTCTGTCCGACGGTATGTCCCCTAAACCCCATCGCCAGCGAATAACCTCACCCCGTGTGAAGTCAACATGGATGATAGAGCCGTACCCCCCTCCGCTCATGCCGCAATAGCATAGAAAGACAGCTTGTGCATTTAGATTGATGCCGAAGATCTCTGACGATAGCATGACTTTGCGAATGCGGTGGTCACTCAAACCGACGTGGAGGAATGATGAACGGTGCAGGGTCCGGAAGTGGCGTATCCAAGATGAGTGGAAAGAAGCGGCTGCTGTTCCTGATGATCATTCTTCTCGTAGTTGTCCTGGGCCCATTGTGCATTCTCGAGATTGGGCTCCGCGTGAGCGGCTTCAAGGTCCCGGAGGATCCTTTTCTCAGTTTTGGGTCCGTGCCGGATTTCTTCGTGAAAAGGGAAGTCGATGGAAAGTTGTACTATCAGGTGGCTCATCGCGACGTGTATAGCGAGCGGCTGACGTCCTTCCCCGCCGAAAAAGGACCGAATACCTTCCGCGTCATCTGTCTGGGCGCATCCGCCAGCGCCGGATGGCCGCACCAGGGCGATGAAATCTATTCGGCATATCTGCAGCAGGCCCTGCAGCGGGCCTTCCCCGATCGTAGGATCGAAGTTCTGAATCTCAGCGCGCATGCGTATGCGGCGTACCGAGTGCGTCTGATTTTTGAGGAGACACTGGAATTTCAGCCTGACGCATTTGTCATCTGGAGCGGAAATAATGAATTCCTCGAACGGCGGGTGTATCGCACGGGATACGCCTGGGCCGAGCCGGTCTTTGCCCTTGCGAATAAGTCGCTTCTGTATCGCGGATTCAGAGGCAGCCGTGTCGGCCGATGGCTCTTTCCAGAGAATACCCTGAGCGCGCACGAGCGCGGCCATCACCTCTTTACGATGTGGTCGAAGCTCGAGCAGGTTGCCGTGGCCTTACGGATGGACCCCGCGCAGTTCGATGCGGTCAAACGGCATTTCGAAAGCAGCATGGAGTCTATGGTTGAACAGGCCGAGGCCAGAAACATCCCCGTCATCTTGACGGCCGACCCGACGAATCTGCGCGAATGGCATCCGGCCGTCTCTTGTAACTCAGTGACAGGGGCCAAGCTGGAGCAATGGCAGTCTCATTATCATGAGGGACGCCGTGAACTGATGGCCGGCCGCCATGCCCAGGCCGTCACGGCACTGGAAGCCTCCGTCGCGCTCGATCCGCAATATGCCGAGGGATATTTCTATCTCGGCCGTGCTTTCGAGGCCGTCAAACAATTCGACAGGGCCTATTCCTATTACCGCCTGGCGCGTGATTATGACTGTAATCCCTTCCGGTCGATCTCAGCATTCGAGGAGTCGGTTCGCCGCATCGCCGAGCGCCATGCCAATGTGACCGTCGGCGGTCTTGGAGATGCCTTCTATCGGGCGACGGCTCCTGCTATTCCGGGATTCGACTTGTTCGTGGACCACGTCCATCCGACGAAGCCGGGGAATCTCGTGGCAGCCGAAACCGTGTTCAACGCCCTGGTCAAAACAGGACGGCTTGGTGCGACGGCCGGCGTTCCTCGCTTTACCCATGTCCCCAAGATTGCGGAACCGGGAGGCAAGCCCTATGACGACTGGGAAGATGCCGCGATGCAGGCCCTGCTGGTCCGTTTCTACATGTCTCAGCATCAAAGCGAAAGCATCGTTCACCGATCCCGCTTCCTTCTTGAGAGGCCGGCATTGCGCGCGCAGTTGACGCCAAAGGATATTGAATTTCTCGAAAAGGCCGTGCCGATGTTTACCGAGATCGTCCAGAGTGAGGAACGGTGGATACGTGGAGAAGCACCGGATCCGCGAGAGCCGAATAAGGCCAAGCTATTGGAATTTTACAAGACGACGTTTGAAGGCTACGAGGAGTACAAACAAAAGTACGGCAAGCCCGCAAGCTAGGATGAGCCGGATCCAGAAACGTGCGAGAACGGAAACGCTTGCGCTGAACAAACCGTACGGAGTGCTGCCTTCTTTTACTGATCCCGAGGGACGCCCGACGCTCTCGCGGTTCGTCGATGTGCCGGGTGTATACCCAGCCGGGCGCCTGGACCGGGACAGCGAGGGCCTTTTGATCCTCACTTCCGATGGGATGCTGGCGCATCGGATCACCGACCCTCGTCATAAGCTTCCCAAAGTCTATTTCGTGCAGGTCGAACGTGTTCCGGGCGAAGCGGCTCTGCAAGAGCTGCGCGACGGAGTGCTCCTCGGCGAAGTTCGGACAAGACCGGCCCATGTCCGGCTGCTCTCGGAGGAGCCAACACTTCCGGAGCGTCCGGTTTCGATCAGGTTCAGAAAATCCGTTCCGACAGCATGGTTGGAAATGACGATCCATGAAGGCATGAACCGCCAGGTCCGTCGCATGACCGCGGCAGTGGGACATCCAACCCTGCGGCTGGTGCGCATCGCGATCGGTCCGGTCCAACTCGGGAATTTGGCATCCGGCGAATGGCGCCCGTTGACCGGTTCTGAACTCGCGTTGCTTCGACCGGAACGCCCGCATCCACCTTGATTCCGGCCTGAGCGCATCTCGATAGTCAGCGCAGCGGTTGCTCCAAAAATTCCCCCAGCACGCTGCGAAACCGTTCAGGATCCTCAGCCATCATGAAGTGCCCCGTATCGAACTGCACAAGCCGCGCGCCGGCAATTTGTGATTGAATCCCCCGTGCGATCTCGGGTGTGGCCACATCGTCCTTTGCTCCGACCACGACGAGAGTAGGAACCTGAATCGCGCTCAACTTGCCGTGTACGTTGGCCTGAGCCATGCTTGTCAGCGCCTCCCGCAAGACGGTTCCATTCCACGTCGGAATTCGATCCAGAAGGGGCTGGTAGAGCGAAGGAGCGGTGTGTGGCGGGAAACTTTCCACGATGATCTGTTTTGAGACCTCATGATAATCCCGCGATCGTCCGATGCTCGGCAGATCTTTGTCCAAGATCATGGCCCCGTCGGTCGTCGAAACCAAGACCAGCGCGCGGACCCGGTCGGGATGATCCAGCGCGAGTTGCTGGAGTATCATTCCGCCCATCGATACGCCGACCCACACCGGCCGCCCGATGTTGAGGTGGTCCGCCAAGGCGATTAAATCTTCGGAAAAATTTTTGATCGTGAAGCCCGTCGGCGGCTTGTCGGAGTCTCCATAGCCACGCAGATCGACCGCGATGCCGCGAAACTTCGGGGAATAGGCATTGAGATATGCCGGGAAAATATTGCTGGTGGTCACCACGCCATGGACAAAAATGACTGGTTGACCAGTTCCGGTATCGAGATAACTGAGTTGCACGCCGTTGACGACCGCGGAACGTCGCAGCGGAGTGTGCGTCCCGTCCGTGGCAGCGCCTACAGCATCCATGCGGTCGGAGGCTCGGGGCGCGCATGCCATGGTGTTGAAAATCAAAGCGAGCAGCAGGCTGATGACGATCGTCATAGCAACTCCTTCTGAACATGCTGTTGGACCTTCATGCCGATGGAAACGCTTGCCGTCCATCGAGCATGGCGGAAGGTCAAGGATTCGCCAACATTGCCGTCTGAACCGGCAGCCGGGTCAGGATCATTTTGGGAAGGCAGGAAGCCAGAGCTCGGTTGGCCTCGACCGTATAATGATTGTCTTCGAGAAAACGGCGCTCAGGTGGAACGGCCAAAATGCAGGGCGTGGCGTCGATATATTCGAGTCCCGCCTCCTGGAAGAATCGTGGGGCCGGCAGAATGCGATAGGCCGACCGCCCGATCGTCGAGGGCTCGAGGTCGCGGCGGTCCGGCAAGTAGACCAGCAACGGAAGCGCTCCATCGCGACGAACGGCATCCACGAAATCCTTGATGATCTGTTGTCCGAGCCTGCGGATTTCGACGGCGAAGGCATTCTGCTTTTGCTGCGGCGGACTGTAGGACCATGATGTGAGAGCACGGAAAAGAAACGAGCGTTGCAAAAGCCGCCAGGAGCCGCGCTCCCATTCGGACGCGTTGTAGTTGATGTCGTATTCGAGAAACGGGAGAGCATGAACGTCCCGTTGAGCGAAGATCGTGTCGGGAGACGGCAACGGCGTGTTGAGAAGGGAGAGGTGCCCGTCCCTCACGACCGGTCTCGGCCTCGCATAGGGCAGCGCGAGCATGTCCGGATAGGGCAGGAAATTATAGATGAAGCCGTCTCGAACGAAGTCATGCGAAATGACGCTCAGCACGACGATATCGGGATGTGAAGGCCTGACATCGCGTTCGTATTTCAAGCGCGCTTGATTGACGCTGTAGCCAATGACGCCGAAGTTGACGACGTGGAACCGGGCTCCGAGTCGTGGCTTGATCAGAGATGCCCAGCTGTCTTCATAGGCCACGCGGTAACCGAATGTGTACGAATCTCCCAAGAGCGCGATACGGAAAGGTGTACGGCGTGGCTGGACTCCGATCGGATCGGAGACCGACCATGTCAGGACCGGTTCACCGGGCTTGGAACTGCGGAGCCCCTCGAGACTGCTGGCATACAAGCCGTCGGTGCTGTGCCGATTTCTCCCGATCCGCCATCCAAGAATAGGATCGAATTCGTGGTAGGGCCCGTCGGGATCGTGCTTATCCAGTTCCGCTCGAAACTGTTCCGATGTCCGGCCCCAGCTTCTCATCATGGGTTCTGCGATATGCAGGGCCGGCTGTCTCATGACGATTTCGTGAACGACTCGAAGAGCGACTTCTCCCACCGCGGCCGCGGCGATCACCGTGATGATATTCATGGCGATGAGCAGGCGGGCCTGTCGGCCATAGCCTGCCGGCAGGCCTCGAAGGTATCCGACTAGCCAGACTGTCGAGGTAGCCAGCAAGAACGCGGCGGCGAGGCAGAGCATGCCGGGCAAGGATCCCAGGAATGGCATCAGGCCTTCGATCGAAGAGAAGCGGTAGAGCGTGACGACAAACAGGACGGAACAGACATCGATGACCACGAGAAGGATGGAGATAGGCCGGAGCATATGAAGAAGGGGTTATCGAGTTCTGATGATTTTGCCGATAATACCGATTCCGATGCCGAGCAGGATATAACCGATCAGCACGTTCAGGATCACCACGCCCTGACTGATCATGTTCGAGGGCTGGTGGTCCACCAATCCGAGGGCGGCCGTCACATTGACTGAATAATATATGCCGGACCAGACGGGAATCCAGTGAACCACCGTCATATCTTCCATCGGCTGAAGCCAATGAATCCGGAAGAACCATTCGTACAACAGACTAAAGATCCCGATAGTGCCGAGCACCCACAGTCCCCAGCGCGAGAAACTGGTTCCATAGTTGCTGGTCGCTTTCCAGGCCAGCTGGGCCCACGGATGCCTGCCTTGCATCTTGGCCCATATGACCCTGGCATTCCGCTCGTTCAGATATTCCGTTTCCGACCAATCCAACTCGCCGGCCTCCGCGAAACAGTGATTGGCACGCGAGTACGATCGTACCGCAAAGTGCTGAAGATCATGCCGGACGGGGTCATCCACAGCGGTGTGCGCCGCGCGTTCTCCCATGTGGCCCGCGTTGGAATAGGCACGTCCGGCCTGCGTGAACTGTTCGAGGCGATGCAGCTGGCAGCCCGCCTGATGATAGGCATGCGAGGATCGCGCCTGATCGCGGGTTTCGAGGAAGTTTGCCGCTGCAAGATAATAGAAGGCCGACTGCATCACATCGTCCCGGGCGTCCTTGCGTCCGAACGACTCGGCCTTCCGCAGCACCGCGTCGGCCGACTGCGTCTTCTCAAGTTCGGTCGTCCCTTCACGGAAATATTCCTGCGCGACAGGATCGGTGATGATGTGTTCGCCCATGGAGCAATGTGCCGATGTGAAGAGCGCGAGTCGTCGCTATGTTACTCCAAAAGCAAAGATGCAGGGAAGAGACGAATGCCCTATGTCTCCGTGACCTCGCTGACGATCGTATGGTAGCCGCTTGCGCCGGCCGGTTGCGGCCGAATCAGTTCGGCGATCTGCAATTGGCCCTTGGTATCCGTGGCACGCACGACGGTTTGGTATTTCCCCTGCTTCGGCGGACGCCAGGTATAGTTCCAAATGACCCACGAATAGGGAGACATCGGCGGCTCGATCTGACACTCGTTCCACGTCCGGCCGGCATCGAAGCTGATTTCCACCTTGCCGATGCTGTTTGGGCCGCCGAAGGCGATGCCCCGAAATTTCTGTTCGGTCCCGCGCAGGCTCTGGTAATGCCCGGGCGAGTCGATCCTGGAAAAGATCTTGATGGTCCCGTCGTCGGTCCAACCTTTACGCTGCCAGTACCCGAGATAATCGCCCGGAAACACTTCGATCTCGACGATCCACTTGACGTTCTTGATTCCGTACAGGCCCGGCACGATCAGTCGCACCGGGAATCCGTGCTCCTTCGGGAGTTTCTCGCCGTTCATCAAATAGGCAAGCATCACGTCGTCCTGCATGGCACGTTTGAACGGGATGCTGTCATCGTAGCCGTCGATCCCGCGAAAAATGACGTCTCGCGCCGTTTCCTCGTCAGCCCCGCATTCTTGAAGGAGTTTCTTGAGCGAAATGCCGCGCCACGTGGCATTGCCCAGACTGTCGCCGCCGGGAAGCGTATCGATGCACATGAGCGTGGCCACTTGGTCGTAGGAGTCGCGATTGAGCAAATCGCGCCAGCCGAGCGACAGCGGATTGTTGACCGCGCCTTTCACGGCGAGTTTCCACTGCTCGATGTTGACCTCGCGGGACATGGAGACGGCGGAGTCGGCGTAGTTGACGACGTAAAATTTGGAGTTTGGCGTGAAGTACACCGTGTCACGCGCAGGAACTGCGAACATGCGTCCAAACACTCCGCCCATCGCGTCACAGCCGCCGGTCATGGCCGCCAGTGCTCCGAGGCCCGTCGCTTTCAGAATGGTTCGGCGTGAGAATCGCATCCAAGCTCCAAGTTCATGTGACCCTATGCCCATTATCGTATATGAACGTCAATGGCCGCAACGACGGATGGATCGATCCACCGCGACTCCGTCATTGCGTCTCACGCGTCTCGTTGTTCGTGGGGATGTACTCGATAGATGAGAAACTTGGCCGGGTGACTGGAATCTGTATAGATCAGTTGCCAACCATCGACCGCTTGTTTCTCGATGAGTCCGTACGGGGAGACCGAATCAAAGTGGCGGGTCAATATCGGTTGTAGCCGGAGGTCACCTTCATGAATGATCGCGTAGCTGTTCCGGGCAGCCCCACGATCTTGAAGAGCGGTCTTCAGGAACGACACATCGGCCTCCGGAAAAAACAGGCTATTTGCATGCCAGATCTTGATCTGTCCTTTAAAACCGACATGCCAGGCATATCTCCAATACGGATTTGCAGTACTCATGAGTATCAGATCGTTGGATTGCGTATTCGACTCAGCCCACCTCGACATGTCCTCAAAATCTTGCCCAAACGAAAAATGACGCTCCGGAGTTCGAACACCTGAAATGCCCAGAGCAACCACGATCAACAGCAGACCGGCGCCGTTGACATGGACGATCGCTTGCTTGAGCGACGAGGGGTGCGTGCCCGCGAGCCATTTCGTTTGGAAGAATGCCGCGAGCCTCAGGAAGCCTTCCGCAGCATAGAGACAAATGACCGGTATGAGGGGCATGACAAATCGTATTGCCGGCACAACTTGGAAATACCAGACGAATGGCAGGATAAACGCGCCCAGAAACAGGGAGACAAGCACCTTCCGGGTGCGATCGCGCGAAAAAACCAAACCCAGACCGCTCAATAGAAGAACGGCGATGGAGAATGCCATTTGAGGAACGGGCAGGAGCGTGTCCATACTCTGACGGATGAGCCGACCTTCGCCGATCATCCCGGTTACGACCCGGTCAACGATCTGACGCCAGGAATGGCTTGAAAGATAGGACTGCCACGTCGGAGGATCCGTGATATGCCATGTCTGTTCGGGCAACGTACGGATGACCGAGAAGTGCGGATCGTAGAGATCCGCCCAGGAGTCCAACCACAACACATGACTATTGATTCCCCCATACGTGACATTTCCGTATACCAGGCTATTGCGCACAAGTAACGGAGACGCCGTGAGGAGAAACATGACCGCAAATACAGCCAGCCGGAGGTTGAAGGCTCGACGAAAGCCAAACTGCAGGAGGTGTGTCGCGACATAGACAGGAACAAGGAGCAAACCCGTTCCCTTTGTCATGAACGCCAAGCCTGCGCATCCTCCGGCAAATGCTGCCCACGCGCCGCTGCGGGTCTGCTCCATCGCTCGGATGCTTCCATACAGAAACAATAAGATGAACAGAATCAGCGCCGTCTCACATGAGACGTGCGACGCGCCCTGATAGAAGAGTTCATTGAGCGCCAACAGCGTGGCGCCTCCGGTGCCCGCCGCAAGGCCGAACAAACGATATCCGACAAAGAAGCATGCCAAAACGGCAAGCCATCCCATCGCCAGTGATATCAATTTGGCATGTTCGAAAAATGCAAGGTCGCGGCTGGCAAACGGTGACAGCAGTAATGGATAAAGAGGGTGTTGGTTATTCGCAGTATACGTTCCGGAAAGGCAGAGTTGCAGGAAGTTCGTGGCGCCTCCATGTTGACTGATGAATAAGCCAATCTGCAGATACGGCGCCGTGTCTTCCCAATCAGGATCAGTCGCTTGATGGATATCGTTCAGGCCAATCAACCACACGACCAGGGTCAACAGGACCGGTATGATGACCAGACTGAGCCGTTCGCTTCTTGGAGATATTCGATCCAGCGGTTCCCTGGACTCGTATTCGCTGTTCGATATTCCCGTCGCCCCATGACTCGGACTCGCACCCATGCGTTACGATCCTTGCCTAATCAAAAAACCGGAATCGGACAATCGTGTAGAGAGCTGCTATTCCGTCCTTCCAGCCGATTTTTTTTCCTTCCCGGTACGTGCGTCCATGGTAACTAATGGGCACTTCGTACAGCCTATATCCCCGTTTGGCAATCTTCATTGTGAATTCCGGCTCAAAACCGAATCGGTCCGACTTGAGGAAGAGATCACGTAAGACCTCCCGTCTGAATACTTTGTAGCCGACTTCCATGTCGGACAGGTTGAGATTACTCAAAACATTGGAGAGCAGTGTCAGGAGCTTGTTTCCCATGTAATGCCAGAAAAATAAGACCCGGTGCGGTCCACCAAGAAAACGTGATCCATACACGACATCGGCGTGACCATCGAGAATGGGCTGCAAAAGAACTGGATATTCTGCAGGATCATACTCAAGATCGGCATCTTGGACGATGATCACATCGCCTCGGACCGCCTCAAAACCGGTCCTGAGCGCGGCGCCTTTGCCTTTGTTCTCCTGGTGGTACAACACCCGTACGTTTGATTGTTGCACGCTGATCTCGTGCAGCCTGCCTGCCGTACCGTCGCTTGAGGCGTCGTCAACAATGATGATCTCTTTATCGATAGGGACTTCTTGGACGCGTGCAATGATTTCATCAATGGTGGAGATCTCGTTGAATGCCGGAATGACGACCGATATCTTCATGAAAGCGTGTGAGCGTAAAAGATGGACTCGCCGCCCTGCTTGCTTTTTTCATTGCTATCGGAGGAAATCGACAACATGGCGCATCCACACAATGTAAGAATGAATTGTACACAGCCTAAAGACTCTATGCATGGATAGTTTCAGGGGAGAATGCAGCAATCTTAACCAGATGGCTCAGCCCAATGACCCGTGTCATGCAGACGCTCATTACATGTATTTCTACTAAATCGTTGTACATGATCGATAGAAGGATGTGTGCTATTAGGAATAGCTGCAGATGTCCGGGGATCCGTGAATCGTGGAAGACCGGCATCCTGACGGTCACCGTCAGGATGAGGAAGGGTGAATGACCCGTGACTGACAAGAAGGCGGCTAAGCAGAAAGTATTTTCTGAGTGGAGGTTGACTCTCGGGGTCTATGCCTGTGTCATCCTGACCATCATCTTCGTGGTCAGCCTCTATAGGATCAAAGGGCACTCTGATGTCGTGACTTTCCTGGGCAGTAGGCCGGGAGCGATCAGTGTGGGGGCGGCTCTGCTATTCGTTGCAGCAGCCGTTGCCGTATTACGGATCTGTCTACATGCGTCCCGGCAGGGTATCACCAAGTGGCGTTACGTCATCGTGATGCATGTTGCGGTGATACTCATCAGCATTTTTATCGCCGAAATCTTTCTTCGGTCCGTGGTTCACGAGAATAAAATCGGGGAGCGTCTTGGCTCCATGTTGCTCTATCCAAGGCAGTGGGATCGCACGGTTAGGGCATATCAGCGGCTCGTACAACGAGCCAAGTCTCATCCCACATATTACGTGTTCGATGAGACCTTGGGGTTTACCGTAGGAAAGAGTCGGACGAGCGAAAGAGGACCCTATTTGAGCAGTGTTGAGGGTCTTCGAAGCGGGCGCGCCGGCGAATCGTTTGAACGGCCGTCGCCCGGTTGCCGAATCGCCCTGTTAGGAGATTCTTTCACGTTTGGAGAAGTTGTTCCCTACGAAGACACGTGGGGATACAGGATGCAACAGCGCCTCGGATCGCAATGCCAAATCCTGAATTTTGGCGTCGGAGGATACGGAGTTGATCAAATGTACTTGCGATATTTGCAAGACGTTCGTGCCTGGCGACCGGATCTGGTGATCCTCGGATTCATCGACCATGACGTGATTCGAACGATGGCAATTTATATTTTTCTCATGTTTCCAGAAGGCGGGATGCCTTTTTCAAAACCACGGTTTGTGTTGAAAGACCACGGTCTCGAAGTTCTGAATACCCCGCTTCCCCGTATCCCTGAAATACTGGCCCGCCAGTCCATTCATGAGCTTCCGTTCATCGACTACGACGTGAATTATAAAGAGACGGAATGGGATCGTCCGATAGACAGGTATGTTGATGCTTCCTACGTCTTGAGATTGTTCCTGTCTATGTATCCGCTTCACGAACGGGAACGGCCGGAGATCTCACGGATACAAACCGAACGTATCAACCGAATCATCTTCGAAAAATTCACGAACGATGTGAAGGCAGACCATGCCGTGCCGATTCTGGTCTATCTGCCAACGGAAACGGACTTTCCGCGTCCCCGGTGGGAACCCATCGCGCTCAAGATTGTGAGGGAGGCAGGTCTTCCCTATCACGATCTTCGCGCATGTGTCGGCTCAGCCGGAGTGTCGAAGTTGTTCAATCCGGCGGAAGTCGGAGGACATTATTCTCCCTATGGCAATCAAGTGGTGAGCGATTGTCTCTTCCGGGAAGTACCGGAACTCAGAGCCAGACTGATCCCGCCGGTCCATCAATCCTTGGGCGCGATGCAATGATCGGCATGACGCTCTTTGCACAGGCGGTACCGCGCCTGTGCAACCCAAAACTCGAGCGCCTTATGGACGTCGTCCCATGAGTCGAATGAATCTGCGTCCAGCCGTTTCTTGCCGACACGGCGATCGGCCGATGCGCCCAGCACTTCTCCCGTGATGGAATCCGAGAGTTTCAACTCCAAGCTGGCGTCTCCCACGAACAACGGCTTGCCCGTACCGATGTTTTTCAACAGGGATGCGACAGCGAATGCGTTCATGGGCGCCGGGATGGTGGATACGGCGCGCAACACCACGTAGGCTGGGTCAGCACGGGTAATGGCAACTTGCGCATGCAATACGCCCGGCCCCGGTTCCGAGACCATTTCATAGTCCTGCGACATGCTCTGGTAGGCCATGGTGTAGAGAAGATCGGCAATTTTCTGCGCTTGAGCCTGGCGATCGGGATTGGTCGTCGGTTCGCTCCAGATCTGTACGTGATCGAGCAGCATTTTCTTGTAGGTTCCTCGTGGAATGGTCGCGACCTTGGGATTCTTGTAGACGAGGAGCGATTCTCCATCTTCTCCCTTGTGCATCAGCGGATAGAGGTTACCCAGGAAGCCGCTGGTATCGACTGAGCGAGCCTGCTTCGTTGGGGCGCAGGCAGCGAAGGAGATGATGACGAGCACACAGATCACACGACGGCATAGGCGCATGGCAACCTCCTTGTCCACTCGATGAGCGGGAAAAGCGTAGGGCAGGGAGGACTGAATAGCAAGTGTCCGGCTTGACGCTTTGCCGAGGGGATTGTATAAGTAATCCCCTTAAAAAACAGAGAAGGACTGCCATCTTGGCACGTTCACGACACGCAGACGCCCTCAGGTCGGGCCCCCCCTGTCTCATCCTCTCTTGCTTGTTTCTCACGGTCCTCGCCGGCTGTGAGCGCAAGGAAGCGGTGTCCGCCTCGCCTCCGGATGTGCTGGTGACGGAAGTCGTCCGTCGAGACGTGCCCGTCATTGTGGAAGGTATCGGCACCACTGCCGGCATGGTGGATGCGCAGATCCGCGCCAAGGTGCAAGGCTATCTGCTTTCGCGCAACTACATTGAAGGGGCCTACGTCAAAACAGGCGATGTCCTCTTCAAGATCGATGCGCGTCCTTATCAGGCCTCGTTCGATCAAATGAAGGGGGAACTCGCACGGGCGGAAGCGGCGTACAAGAAAACGAAGCTCGATGTGGCGCGTGATACTCCTCTCGCCAAACAGGGTGCCGTCAGTCAAAAAGAGTTGGACGATTCCATTCAAGCCAATGAGGCCAACAAGGCTTCGGTCTATTCTGCCAAGGCCAATCTCGACAAGGCCAAGCTGAACTTCGACTGGACGACCATCATGTCGCCGGTGAACGGGGTGGCCGGCATCGCCAACGCGCAAATCGGCGACTTGATCATGGAGAATACGATTCTCACGACCGTATCGCAGGTCGATCCCATCAAGGTGTTGTTTCCCATCAGCGAAAAGATGTATTTGCGGTTCGCCGACCGCATCCAAAAGGTCGCTGCCGATCCGATGGGTGACCACCCGAACCGGCCGGAGCTGGAGCTGATTCTGACCGATGGAACGGTATATCCCCACAAGGGGAAGGTGGCGCTTGCCGACCGACAGGTTGATACGAAGACGGGGACAATCACGATCGTCAGCTACTTTCCGAACCCTGGAAACGTGCTGCGTCCCGGCCAATATGCAAAGGTACGAGCGACGATCGAGACGCTTCGGGAAGCCTTGCTCATCCCGCAGCGCGCCGTGCAGGAGCTTCAAGGCAGCTATCATGTGGCGGTGGTGGAAACCGACAACAAGATCGCCGTCAAGAGCGTGAAGCCCGGTGTGCGCATCGGGACGCAATGGGTCATCACCAGCGGGTTGAATCCCGGAGAGCAGGTCGTCGTCGAAGGGCTCCAGAAAGTCCGCAGCGGGGTCGTGGTCTCCCCCAAGCCCGTTCCTCCCGAACCTCCCATCACGGATACTGAGGCCATTTCTCCGTCAACCCGCGCCGGAACCTAGCACATGGTGAGATTCTTCATCCATCGGCCGATCGTGGCCATGGTGATTGCGATCATCACAGTGCTGGTGGGCATCGTGTCCGTTCTCCGCCTGCCGGTTGCGCAATTCCCGAACTTGGTTCCCCCGGAAATCCAGGTCCAGACAACGTATCTCGGCGCCGATGCCCTCTCCGTTGAGCAGGCAGTCGCCACGCCGCTCGAACAGCAGATCAACGGCGTCGACCACATGCTGTACATGTATTCCACCAGCGCGGGCAGCGGGCAGATGACGCTGCGTGTCGCCTTCGATCTCGACACCGATCCCAACACCGATCAAGTGTTGACGCAGATGCGTCAGACCATCGCCGTGCCCCAGCTCCCCGAAGCCGTTCAGCGATACGGCATCACGAATCCAAAAGCCTTGAGCACTCCGCTCATGATGCTGTCGTTGTATTCCCCCAAGGGCACCTATGACGCGACCTTCCTAGCCAATTACGCTTTTATCAACATCAACGATCCGCTGACGCGGGTGACCGGCGTGGGCCAGGTGCAGCTCTTTGGAGCCGGCCAGTACGCGATGCGGCTGTGGGTCAAACCCGATCAACTGGCCAAGTTGGGACTGACGGTTATCGATTTGACGAATGCCATCAACACGCAAAATACCGTGAATCCCGCGGGCCAAGTCGGCGCGGAGCCGGCGCCGCCGGGACAGGAGTTCACGTACACGGTGCGCGCACAGGGCCGCCTCGTGACAGAGGAGGAATTCGGCAACATCGTCGTGCGTGCGAATAACGACGGATCGTTCGTGCGGATCCGGGATGTTGCACGCATCGAGCTCGGCGCGCAGGTGTACAACGTTCTTGGCCGCATGAACGGGTCTCCTGCCGCCGTCATTGCCGTCTATCAACTTCCCGGCTCCAATGCCATCGACACCGTCCAGCGGTTACGTACGCTCATGGCCGAGATGCGGGAGCGGTTTCCGGACGATCTGGATTACGTGGTGTCGCTGGATACGACGCTGGCGGTGCGGGAGGGGCTGCACGAGATTCTGACGACGCTGTGGGAGGCCATTGTGTTGGTCATTCTCGTGGTGTTCGTGTTTTTGCAGAGCTGGCGGGCGACGTTGATTCCGCTCTTGGCCGTGCCGGTGTCGCTGATCGGCACGTTTGCGATCTTTCCGCTGCTGGGCTTTTCCATTAATACGTTGTCCCTCTTTGGGTTGGTGCTGGCGATCGGGTTGGTGGTGGACGATGCGATCGTGGTGGTGGAGGCGGTGGAGCATCACATCGAGCAGGGCATGGGCCCGCACGAGGCGACCTTGAAGGCGATGGAGGAGGTGTCGGGGCCGGTGATCGCGATCGCGTTGATCCTGACGGCGGTGTTCGTGCCGACGGCGTTCATTCCGGGGATTACGGGGCGGCTGTATCAGCAGTTTGCGGTGACGATCGCGGTGTCGGTGCTGCTGTCGGCGGTGAACGCGCTGACGTTGAGTCCGGCGCTGGCGGCGTTGCTGTTGAAGCCGAAGCGGCCGCTGGGGGGCTGGCTGGGCGGATTCTTCCGCTGGTTCAACGGGGCGTTTGAGCGGCTGACGGAGCGCTATGTCGGCGTGTGCGGGGTGCTGATGCGCAAGGCGGGGCGGACGATGGTCGCGCTGGCGCTGATCACCGTAGCGGCCGGGGTGCTCGGCAGCCGCCTGCCCGGCGGCTTCATCCCGCTGGAAGACACGGGATATTTTCTCGTCAATGTGCAATTGCCTCCGGCGGCGTCGCTGCAACGCACGGATGTCGTGATGAGACAGGTCGATGCACTGTTGGCCGCAACGCCGGGAGTCGAATATTACACGACGGTCGCGGGCTATGGCGTGCTCAGTCAAACGTTCACGACCTACAATTCTGTGGTGTTCGTCGCGCTCAAACCGTGGGAGGACCGGAAGGCCGCGGAGGAGAAGTATCGCGCGATTCTCGTCTCCTTGAATCAGCGGTTGAGTCAAATGCCCGAAGCCGCGGCGTTTGCATTCCCGCCGCCGGCCATTCCCGGTGTAGGTACCACCGGCGCCGTGACGTTCTTGCTGGAAGACCGGACCGGACAACCTTTTTCCGTTCTGGCCGCGCAGACCACCAGGTTTCTCGATGCCGCGTCGAAACGGCCTGAAATGGCGCGGGTCGTGACCACGCTCATTCCCAGCACTCCACAATGGTTTGCCGATGTCGATCGTGACAAGGCATTGAAGCAGGGTGTGGCGTTGAAAGACGTGTACCAGACGTTGCAAACGTTCATGGGCGGGGCGTTCGTCAATTACTTCAATCGCTTCGGGAGGCTCTGGCAGGTCTACGTCGAAGCGGAACCGGAATACCGAACGAAAGCGGAGCAGGTCGGGCAGTTTTATGTCCAGAACAACGAGGGTCAGATGGTGCCCCTCTCGACCCTCGTCAACATGCGACCGATCGACGGCCCCGAATTTACGATGCGATTCAACGAGTATCGTTCCGCACAGATCAATGCCATGCCGGCGCCCGGATACAGCTCACGCCAGGTTATGGCCGCGTTGGAAGAGGTCTTTGCCCAAACGATGCCGAAAGAAATGGGTTTCGACTACATGGGCATGTCGTATCAGGAAAAGGTGGCAGCCGAAGGAGTGCCTCCGTCGGTCATCTTCGGATTTTCACTCCTCTTCGTTTTTCTCATCCTGGCCGCGCAATACGAGAGTTGGGCCCTGCCTGTCAGCGTGTTGATGGCCACGCCCATTTCAGTATTCGGCGCGTTCGCGGCGCTCTCTGCGATCGGCCTGGAAAATGACGTCTACTCGCAGATCGGGTTGGTGATGCTGATCGGGTTGAGTGCCAAGAACGCCATCTTGATCGTGGAATTTGCGCGGATGGAAGTCCAAAAAGGACGTCCTTACATGGAGGCGGCATTGACAGGCGCCCGCCTGCGTCTCCGGCCGATTCTCATGACGGCCTTTGCATTCATTCTCGGCGTCTTTCCGCTGGTTCTATCTTCCGGTGCAGGAGCGCACGCGAGGGTCATTCTGGGATTCACAGTGTTGGGGGGAATGTTTGCCGCGAGTGTTCTGGCGATTGTGGTGATTCCGGTCAGCTACTATCTGGTGGAAAAATGGTTTCCAGTGCATAAGCCGGTCGCACCGGCGCTCGTGCCTGGCTCCATTCCGGAGCCTGCGGAAGGAGGTCACTGAATCATGAAGCGAGAGGAGCGTGAATTGGCGAACGCACAAGGGAGCCAAGGACAAAAAACCCCGACCCGCTCTCCTGTCTTTCTGACATTTCCTGCAGCTCTTGCTTGTGTCATCGCGGCGCTGTCTGCCTGCAAGATGGGGCCGGATTACACCAGGCCTCAGACGCCTGCCGCCGATTCCTGGCGGCTGACCAGTTCGACCGCCGAATCGATAGCCAATCTCGCTTGG